>CAYHNK010000234.1:0-7830 GCA_964357695.1 uncultured Bdellovibrionales bacterium
CTCACGGTAACTCCAGTGCGCGCGGCCAACACGGGCTGAGCGCAGGCTCGAATGAAGCGGCGCATCTAGCGTGGCAGTGTACGTGCGTCAAACCGTCGCACCGCCATCGCCGCGAGCCCCCACGCTACCGAGACCACGAACATCACCGCGAACATGGACATCGACAGGACGACCGCATGCTCGCGCTCGACGCCGGCATGTCCCAACACGGTCGCGAACACCAGCTCGCGCACACCGATGCCCTGATAGGTCACAGGCAAAAGCGTCGCTAGCGCGGAAATCGCCGGGGCCGCGACGAGGTAGAGCAACGGCACGTCGCCGATGAGACCGCGCGCGAGAAACCACACGGTGCCGCAGTACGCGGCCCAAGTGACCGCCGTCCACACCAGCGACTCCATGAGCACCGCTGGCCTGAGCAACGTTGGTGCCTCACCGGCGAGCACACGCAGATGGTAGACCAGGCGCCCCATGCGACCCGACGAGACTGTCCGCGGCGTCGCAAGGCCCGACCACGAGCCGAGTAGACGACCACTGACCATGGACACGAGCACGCCCCCCACACCCGCCAGCACCAGACCCCACGCCAGAGCAGCACGCCCGGCAAGCCACGCGGCACTCGCGGCGCCGACGAGCGCAAGCGTCGCCAGATCCTCGACGCGATCGAAGAGGCTCGCGGCGAGCGCTCGGCCAAACGGGACCGAACGGGCGAGCAGCACATCGATGCGCATGAACTCGCCGACCCGCCCGACGGTTACCGAGCCATAGAAGGCACCAACGAGATAGCTCGCAAGCGCCTCGCCCCAGCCGAGGTGAATCCCTTCGGCGTCGAGCAAGCGCCGCCAGCGCACGGTCTTGAGCACCAAATTGACAGTGAAGCTCACGGCGGCGCCGAACAGCGCCGTCGCTGGGAGTTGCGCGAGCACCGCGAGCATCTTCTCGGGATCGAGACGCGCTACCACCCACACCAGCAGGCCCACGCCAACAAGAGACAGACCCCAGCGCCACCACGGTGCCTTGCGTCGGCGCACAGCGACCGCGTCGGGGGCGGGCATCAACATGGGCGCGATGTACGTGCTCACCTGCCGCTAGTCAATCGCACGACGACGCGCTATGAGACGCGCGGCATGTCTACCACAGTGAGAACCCCATGAAGCTCCTCGTCGCCATCCCCTGCCTCAACGAAGCCCGCACGCTGGCCGACGTCATTAGCGCGGTACCGCGCAACCTCGACGGCATCCATCGCGTTGACTGCCTGGTCATCGACGACGGATCGACCGACGACACCCGCGCCGTGGCGCTTGCCGCCGGGGCCGAGGTGATCTCACACCGTCGCTCCCGTGGCGTCGGCGCCGCCTTTCAGACCGGCCTCGAGCGCGCCATCGACGGCGGCTACGATCTGCTCGTCAACATCGACGGCGACGGGCAATTCCAGCCCAAGGACATCGCCCGGCTCATCGCCCCCATCATGCGCGGTGAGGCTGCGTTCGTCACCGCCTCGCGTTTTGCGCCCGGCGGCGAGGCGCGCGGCATTTCGGCGATTAAGCGCTGGGGCAATCACCGCATGTCGACGCTCGTCAGCGGCCTCACGGGAAGTGCCTTTCACGACGTCTCCTGTGGCTTTCGTGCCTACGCGCGCGAGGCCATGCTGCGCCTGAACCTGCACGGAAGCTTCACCTACACGCAGGAGAGCTTTATCGATCTGTCGTACAAGCAGATCCCCATCGTCGAAGTGCCGGTGACCGTGCAGTACTTCGAGGCGCGCCGCTCGCGCGTCGCCGGCAGCATCCTGCGCTACGCGTTTAAGACCTTCGGTATCATCCTGCGCACTTATCGCGACTACTACCCGGTGCGCTTTTTCTGGTCGCTCGCCGCCGTGCTCGGCGCCACCGGGGCCGCGCTCGCGAGCATCATGCTCGTGCACTACCTGCACACCGGCGCCTTCAGCGGTCAGCTCTGGGCCGGCTTTACGGGCGGCTTCTTGCTCACCGTCGCCCTCGCCTTCTTTCTCATCGGCATCATCGCCGACATCCTCAAGGGTCTGCGCGGCAACCAAGAACGCCTACTCTACTATCTGCGTCGCGAGCGGCACGAGCGCGGGCAGAGCACGCCGAAGCGCTAACGCCCCATGGTGTGCGGACCGAACGCTTGCGGCACGAGCGCGCAGAGGCTCTTCTGGGTGCTCGTCGCGGTGATGACGGCGTGCAAGCTCGTCTTCACGGCCACCACCGCCGACATGGGCGTCGATGGCGGCTTCTATCTGGATGTCGCGCGGCACGTGCGCGACGGTGACGGGCTGGTTAGCTCCATCTCGCTTTACCACATGGGCTTCCCCGAGTTTCCGCACCCGAGCGCCATCTATCCACTCTGGCCCCTCTTGCTCGGCTATCTTGGGCGCTTGATGCCGCTCACGCTACTTGCCGCCTGGCTGCCATCAGCGCTGTATTTTGTCACCCTGGCGCTGGCGTATCGATGGGGCACCGAGCAAACATGGGAACGCACGTTCCCGGCATGGCTCGACGGTCTACACGGCGGCCACCTGCTCGTGCTGCTGTTGGGCCTGAACGGCTCATTCTTTCGCTACACCTCGATGCCCTACGCCGACGGACTGAGCTTCGCACTGCTCTTTGCGGCACTACTGCGCGCGCACCGACGCTTCACCTGGCCATCGCTCGTGGGCGGCCTCGAGCTGGGCGCGTGGTTGGCGCTGCTCGTGCTTGCCCGCAGTCAGCTCGTGCTCGTCGCTCTCGCCGCCGCCTGCGCCCTCCTGTGGGGTCTCGCGCTATCGCAGGCGCGTGCCGCCTACCTGCGCATGGCGCTCGGCACGACGGTCGCACTCATCGCCGTCCTCATGCCGCAGCTCTTGCATATCGCCAGCTTTGCTGACGGCCACGTCCTTGCATCGCTCGTGCGCTTCGATCTCGCTGGACCACAGAGTCCGCTCACGCCGATGAGCCTCATCGTGCCCACGACCGGCGTATTCGACCTCCTGCGTGATCGACTCGGAGGCGTGTGGGTGGCCTTCGCGCCGAGTGGCCGTTTCAAGTACGCCGAGATCTTCTACAGCGCCATCTACATACTGCCGCTGGCGCTGGGAGTCGGTGTGCTCGAGCTCACGCAACGGCGCCGGGAAATTCTGGGCGTGCTCTGGCGATCCGCGGGCGATCGCGACGCCCCCCAGCGGGTGCTCAACTGGGCGCTGGCGCTCGGAGCCTTCGCCTCGCTGCACCTCGCGCATAAGGCGTATTTCACCGAGTGGCACTTTGCCCGACGGCATGCCATCCCTGTGGTGCTCTTACTTTTGCTCACCGCCGTGGCGCTACTCGCCAGCCACCGTCGCTGGGTACGCATCGCCACTGCCGTGCTGCTCGTTATCGGCATCGTCCAGGGAGCAGCCGCGGCCGTGGACCGCAGCGTGCGCAGCGTTCGTGCAGCCGTCGCCGACCATCCCGAGCTCGCCGGGCGGCGGGCTCTCGTCACGTGGGTGCAGAACGCCGCGATCCAACACGCGAGCCGAGCGTCGAGCCCCCTCGTCGTCGCCGTCGACTCTCAAGAGGCGCAGCAGATCGGCTGGCAGCTCAACGGGGTCGGTGTGCACTGGGTCGGCGAGATCACGGGCGCTGAGGACCTCACGCAGCTTGCGCGCCACTTTCGTATCAAGTACCTGGTGCTCAAGAAGGAGAGCGTGCGTCGACCCGACGACACCCCACCGCCGTTTCTCACCGAACGTCAGTCGCTCGAGCGCCTGTTCGTGCCGCTCGACACAGGACTCGCCGACTATGACGTCTACGAGCGGCGGCGCGCAACGCTAGACACCCCATGACCCACCCATCTCCACCCACTCCCGTCGACGTGCTGATCATTGGCGCCGGTCCCGCCGGAAGCCTCGCCGCCGGCATCTTGGCGCAACGCGGTCACCACGTGCTGTGTGTCGAGCGCACCTACTTTCCGCGCTTTAGCATCGGCGAATCGCTGTTGCCGCGCTGCAACGATATCTTGCGCCAGGCCGGTATGCTCGACGCCGTCGTCGCTCGTAACTACATGGTCAAGCCCGGCGCCACCTTCTGGTGGCTCGGCCGCTCGACCCGCTTTCGTTTCGCCGAGGCGCTCCCGGGCGACGAGCCCTCGACCTTCCAAGTGCCCCGCGGCGACTTTGACCAGACGCTTGCCACCGCGGCGCGCCGCTTGGGAGCGGACGTGCAGTTCGGCCGCGAGGTCACGAAGATCGAGATGCGAGATGACGGCGCCGTCGTCGAGGTCGCCGATGTCGAGGGCGGCACGTCGCAGCGCTACCTCGCCCGCTTCCTGCTCGATTGCAGCGGCTATGCGCACGTGTTGCCACGCATGCTCGGGCTCGAAAAGCCCCCGGGCATGCCCACCCGCACGGCCACCTTCACCATGGTGGAAGGAGACCGACGACCCACCGGCGAAGAGCGCGGCGACCTGTGGGTGTGTCTCGATCCGAGCGTCGGCTGGTTGTGGATCATACCGTTTAGCGATGGCCGCACTTCCGTCGGTCTCGTCACGCCGGCGGACCCGCCGGGCACACCGACGACCAGCCCGCGCGACAGACTCTGGTCTTTTGTCCGCGGCAGCGCCGATGCCTCCCGGCGTCTCGGCGACGCCGTGCCCGTGCTCGAAACGAAAACGCTCACCGCCTGGTCGTCCGCCGCGACACGCCTCTACGGTCCGGGCTGGGCCATTGCCGGTAACAGCGGCGACTTTCTCGATCCGGTGTTCTCCTCGGGCGTGGCGCTCGCCTTTGAGTCCTCTTCGCGCGCCGCCGAGCTCATCGACGCCACGCTCGCCAACAAGGGGGTCGACTGGCAGCGCGACTACACCGAGCCCATGGGTCGCGCGGTCACCGTCTTTCGCGCCTTTGTCGAGAGCTGGTACAACGGCGAGCTGCGCGAGATCTTCTTCGCCGGGGCGCAGCGCGAAAGCATCCGCCGCGCGATCACCTCGGTGCTCGCGGGCTACGTGATCGATCGCAAGAGCTCGCTCGTGCGCAACCCGCGCGGCGCCATCGCCGCTCTGACCCAGGCGCTGCGATCTGGCGCACCGCTCACCGACGAGATGAGCGCATGACCGCACTGCTACTCGTGGCGCTGCTCACCGCGGCGCCTGCGGCCTTGCCACCCGAGCTTGCCGCCATCGCCACACAGATGAAGAGCGTCACGACGCTGCAAGCACACGTGCGCCAGGACAAGGTGCTCGCTGTGTTTGCCGAAACCATGACAAGCGAGGGCTCGCTCGCCTTCGCTCGCCCACGTAGTCTCTGGCTCGACTTTGGGGGCACCGATGGTACGACACTGGTCGTGAACGGCGACGCCATGGCCCTGCGCTACAAGGCCCTCGCGCGCACCGAGCGCTACAGCTTGTCGCGGGACACGCGCGCCAAAGCCATCGCCGAGCACATCTTCTTGCTCCTCGAAGCCGATCCCGCGGCACTCGCAACTGTCTATGCCCTCACGGTGACGAGCAAGGCGCCCGTCGCGGTGCAGCTGCGACCGCGTGCCGCAGCCCTCGCCGCCATCATCACGGAGATCGACGCGCAGTTCGATGGCCGCGGCCTCGTACGCCGCATGGTGATCCACGAAGCGGGCGGCGATCTGCCCCGTTGGCCCTTCCCCGCCGTGCAGACCAATGTGCAGCTCCCTGCCGACCGCTTCGCCCTGCCCTAGGCCATGCGCGCTCGCGTCCACATCGTCGCTGGCGACGTGCTCTGCGGTGCGGGTCGCGGGCTCGATCCGTTTTGGCATTCAATGATGCGGGCGCAACCGCTGCAAGCACGACACGACCTGGGCGACGCGCGGCTCGCAGCTACCTACGTCGCCGTGCCTGAGCGGGGCGAGCCTGACGGGGACTTCGCCACCGCCTGGCTGACCTCGGTGTGCCGCAACGCGCTCGACCAAGCGCGCGAGAGCATCTCGCACTTTGCGCAGCCGCGCATCGCCTTGCTCGTCGGTAGCTCACTCGGCGGCATGACGCTATTTGAGGCGCATCACCGCACGACCTGGAACGCTACGAGAGCAGGCGACCCGGGCATGCCGACGACGCAGGCACCCGCATGGCAAGCGCGCTACGACGGCCCCACCCGCGCCGCGGCCGAGCGACTCGGGCTACCTGTCTCGGCCTGGACACTCAACACGGCCTGCTCGTCCGCCGCGAACGCCTTGGGCATCGCCCGCCGCTGGCTGAGCCATGGCCGCATCGATGTGGCACTCGTCGCCGGTATCGACGTCATCTCGCCGTTTGTCTACGCCGGCTTTGCGTCGTTGCGCGCCATCGACGAGGAGCCGACGAGCCCGTTCTCCGCCGGCCGACGCGGGCTCAATCTCGGGGAGGCAGCGGTGTCGCTGGTGCTCATGCGCGCAACGGATCTCGCCGAGCCAACGTCCTTGGTCGAGCTTGCCGGCTTCGGGTCCTCATGCGACGCGCATCATCTCACCCGCCCCGACCCGAGCGGCGCGGGCCTCGCGCGCGCCATGCACGCGGCTCTCGCCAATGGCAACGCCCGGGCGGATCAAGTCGCCCTGCTCAGCGCCCACGCCACGGGCACGCCGTTCAATGACAGCATGGAGAGTGCCGCGTTTGCGCAAGTCTTCGGAAATCACGCGCCGGCGATGCATGCCGCAAAGCCCGTGGCCGGCCACACGCTCGGGGCTGCGGGCGCCGTCGACGCCGTGCTCGTTTGGCAGGCGCTGGTGCGCGGCGTCATCCCACCGACCTTTCGCCGTCTCGCGCCCGACGAGACGCTCGCGCTGCAACCGCTCGCTAAGCCGCAGCCGCTTGCCTCCGGAAGCCTCGCGTTGTCGACCTCGAGCGGCTTTGGCGGCAGCAACGTCGCGCTGCTCTTTCGGGGAGGCGTCGCGTGACGTTGAGCATTCGCCTCGCCGCGCACCATGCGCTGCTCTCGCGTCCGCTGCACGGAGACGACCCCACGCGCCACGTGCGCCGTCTCGCCGCATCGCTCGACGACAAGCCCGCCGGCATGGACCGCTATGCGCGCCTCGACCGCTACGGCAAGGCACTTGCTCACGTGTGCGCGCAGGTGTCGGCGCCACCGCGAACGCTGCCCCCGGGCACCGGGCTCGCCGTCGCGAGCCTGCACAGCTGTCACGAGACGAACAGTCAGTTCGATGCCGAGCTCATCGCCAAGGGACCGCGCAGCGCAAGCCCGCTATTGTTTCCCTACACATTGCCGGGCGCAGCCGCCGCCGAAGTCGCCATGCACCTCGGGCTCGTCGGTCCTTACAGCGTCTTTCCGGGCGGCGCGGACGCGGCTCTCGCGGCCCTGCTCACCGCGAGTGAGGGCATCGACGCGAGCGATATGCCCGCGTGTGTCGTCGCGACGAGCGACGTCTTGGGCACCTCCACGCTCGAGCACCTGCGTGTTGCGGGCGCGCTGCCGCAGCCACCTGCACCCCCACTTGCCGAGGGCGCCGTGGCCGTGCTGCTAGCACATCCCGGTGAGCCTCTCGTCGGGCCGCTCGTCGCGCTCGACGCAGCTCTCGGTCCCGGCAATCCTAACAACGACGATCTCCTGCGCCTCGCCCACGAGGCCATCGAGCGCGCCGAGCTGAGTACAGACGCAGTCACACAGCTCGTGAGCGCCACGACGGATCTCGCACTCGTCGATCGCGAGCGACACGTGCTCGAATCGCTCCCGCGTGTAATGCAACCGCTGCATCTCGGTTGGCGTCTCGGAGACGCTGGCGCCAGTCTTGGGCTCTTGGCGTTGCTCGCGGCACTCGAAGGCAGTGGGCCTGCGTTGGTGCTCGCCTGTACGCCGAGCGCCAGCATCGCCGTCGCCGTGCGCGATTGTTCGTT
>CAYHNK010000235.1:0-7785 GCA_964357695.1 uncultured Bdellovibrionales bacterium
CTGCGCTGTAACATCGCCCGAGACCGTCCCGCGCTCAACGGCCTCGACGATCGCCGAGCCGACGATGACACCGTCGCACACGGCTGCGGCGCGTGCAGCGGCCGCCGCGTCGCGAATACCAAAGCCAATACACACCGACAGACGCGTCGCCTCGCGCACGGTGGCCACCATCGGCGCGAGATGATCGAACGTATCGAGCTGCCCGCCGGTCACACCGGTCATCGAGACAACGTAGACAAATCCCCCCGCCTCGCGCGCAATGGCCCGCACGCGCGCTGGATCGGTGGTCGGCGCGACGATCGGGATGGTGTCGAGTCCCGCGGCACGCGCGCCCGCATGCACCTCCGGCGCCTCGTCGTGCGGCGCGTCCACCACGAGGACGGCGTCGATGCCGGCAGCACGCGCCCGTCGGTAGCTTTCGTCCAGCCCCAGCCACAAGAGTGGGTTGAGGTAGCCAAAGAGCACGAGCGGTGCCGAGCGCTGCGCGCGCACCTGTTGCGCTACTTGCAGCGCTTGCGCAAAGCCGCCGCCCTGCGCCAGAGCACGCAACATGGCCCGCTGGATGACGGGACCATCGGCGACGGGATCGGAAAACGGCACGCCGATTTCGAGCACGTCGGCACCCGCATCGATGGCCGCCACCGCCACGGCGACGGACTGCTCGACGTCGGGGTCGGACGCGGTGACGTAGGCCACGAGCGCCTTGCGACCTGCCGCGCGCAGCTCGGTCAAGTGCTTTGTGAGGCGACTCGGCTGCACCGTCATTGAGCAACGCCCCCATCCAAAGATGTTGACACGTGCAGGGAGAGCTGAGGCACGTCCTTGTCGCCCCGACCCGACAGGCCCACGACCACCGTGGCCCCCGAATACTCGGGGGCGATCGCTGCCAGCCCGGCCACTGCATGCGCCGATTCGAGTGCCGCGATGATGCCTTCGGAGCGGGCGAGATGCTCTAGCGCGCGCACGGCAGCGCGATCGTCGGCGGTGATGTAGCGCGCCCGACCCGTGGCTTGTAGATAGCAGTGCTCCGGACCCACGCCGGGATAGTCGAGCCCCGCGGCCTGGGAATGGGCGCCCGCGATCTGTCCACCCTCCGTCTGCAATACGAGCGTGCGTGCGCCGTGCAAGACACCGATGCGTCCGCGGTTCAACGTTGCAGCGTGTCGACCACTCTCGAGCCCATCCCCCGCCGCCTCGACGCCGATGAGCGCGACGCCGGCATCCCCGACAAAGGCGTGAAAGAGGCCGATGGCATTCGAGCCGCCACCGACCGAGGCCATGACGAGATCGGGCAGCCTGCCGCAGAGCTCTTGGCACTGGGCGCGCGCCTCTTCGCCAATGACCGCTTGTAGATCACGCACGAGCATCGGGTACGGGTGCGGGCCTGCCGCCGAGCCGACCATATAATACGTGCTCGCGACGTTGGTCACCCAGTCACGCAAGGCCTCATTCATCGCGTCCTTGAGCGTGCGCGTACCACTCGTAACGGGGACGATGGTCGCCCCGAGCAAGCGCATGCGCTCGACGTTGAGCGCCTGACGCCGCATGTCTTCGGCACCCATGTAGACGATGCACGTAAAGCCAAAGAGCGCGCAGGCCGTGGCCGTGGCGACACCATGTTGCCCGGCACCGGTCTCGGCGATGACGCGGCGCTTGCCCATGCGCTGGCAAATCAGCGCCTGCCCGAGCGTGTTGTTGATCTTGTGTGCGCCCGTATGATTCAGGTCCTCTCGTTTGAGCAGCACGCGCAAGCCGAGCTCGGCCGACAGGCGTTTTGCCTCATAGAGTATGCTCGGGCGCCCGACCACCTCGCGCAGCAAGGTCGCGTAGGCGGCGGCAAATGTTGCGTCGGTGCGGGCAACGCCGTACGCCCGCTCGAGCTCGATGAGCGCGGGCATCAGCACTTCGGGCACGTACCGTCCGCCGTAGTCACCAAAAAAGCCCCGCGCATCGGGGCGCTCGGTCGTCACCTCAAACATGCTCACCCTCGCGCAGCTCCTGCCATGCTTGCCGCGCGGCGCGCACGAATGCAAGCACGAGCTCGGCGTCTTTGCGGCCCGGCGCGCACTCCACTCCCGAGGCCACATCGACGCCCCATGGATGTGCGCGCAGGATGCGCTCACGCACGTTCTCGACACGCAGGCCCCCGGCGAGCATGCAGCGGCGTGCCCGACACACCTCGACGTCCAAATCTCCTGCGATGGGCTGACCCGTGCCGCCGCGGCGCCTTGCGTCGTGGGTGTCGATGAGCACCACATCCCCAGGCACGACGAGCGCACGGGCCACATCGGCGGAACTGGCGATGCCAATGGCCTTGTAAGCGTGCGGAGCAAAGTCCGTAACAAGCGCGTCGGGCTCGTTCCCGTGCAGCTGGAGATAGTCCGGCCGTACCTCGTCGAGCCAGCACCGCAGCTGGGCCGCGGTCTCATCGACTGTGACGAGCACCGTTGCAAGACGCCCACGTGCGTACTCGACCAACGCCTGCGCGTCGTGCGCGCTCACCGCCCGGGGACTTTGTGGCCAGACGTTGATGCCCACAGCGTCGGCGCCGGCAGCATGCACGAGATCGATGTCACCGGGCGTGGTCACGCCACAGATCTTCACCACGTTGCGTCCGCTAGCGAACATCGAGGAGCTCGGCCAGCACGCGTTGTGGCTCGGCGCTCGCGGCCAGCGTCTCGCCGATGAGAAAGGCGCCGATGCCCGCACGCCACAAGCGCGACAGATCAGCGGCGTTGCGCAGACCGCTTTCGGCGACCATCACCCTGTCGTCCGGCACACGCGGGCGCAGGCGCAGAGCCAGATCCCGATCGATGGCCCCCGTATCGAGATCACGATGATTGACGCCCACGAGCGCCCCCTCGACCGCGAGCGCGACCTCGAGCTCCGTCGCGTCGTGCACCTCGACGAGCGCATCCATGCCGAGCTCCCGGGCCCGTGCGGCACAGACAGCCAGGGTCGCGCGATCGAGCAGACGTGCGATGAGCAACACCGCATCGGCGCCAAGCCAGCGACTCTCGTCCACCTGGTACGGGTCGAGAACAAACTCTTTGCGCAGCACGGGGAGGTCAGTGGCGGCGTGACAGCGCGCGACGAGATCGGGCGCCCCCCAAAAAAAGCGTATGTCGGTGAGCACCGAGAGCGCCGCGGCGCCACCTGCCGCGTAGTCGCGTGCGAGCTGCACGCCATCCCACGTGAGCGTCGTAGCGTCTTGTCGCAGCACGCCGCGCGATGGCGAGGCCCGTTTGACTTCCGCGATGATGCGCGGAGTTGTCACCGCGCGAAGTGCGTGCGCGAACGGACGCGGAGCCGGTGCGGCCTCGGCCTGTTGCGCCAGCCAAGCGGCGGGAACGTGCTCTTTTGCCCAGGCGATCTCGCGCCACTTGTGTGCCACGATGACTTCCAGCCAACCCACCGAACGACTCCCTGCAAGAGGAAACGTTTGCCCCGGCTACCCACTGGGGTATGACATGCTACCACGGCGGAGGCCCGATGCAGACGTTCGATCTTCGAGATATCATCGCACGCAGTTGGCGCCTTTGGCGCGAAGCGCCACTCGTACACGCTGGCGCCGCACTCGTGCTGCTCGTGGGTACGGCTGCCAGCGCCGGCCTCGCCACCGGTCCGCTGCTCGTCGGCCACATCCGCCTCATCGACAAGCAGATGGCCGGGCACCCGGTGCGCCTCGCTGACCTCGCCGCCGCTGGCGATAAGCTTCTGGCATCACTCGCGACCTGGATCTTGCTCGCCGGCGGTACAGCGCTCGCCAGCATGGTGGTGGTTCTTCCCGGCGTGGCCTTGGCGCTATTTTGGTCCTACGCATTGTGGTTTGTGGCGCTCGATCGCGTCGGTCCGCTGCGCGCGCTCGCGGCCTCATGGCGCCTGTGTACGCACCATCTCGGACCGACGCTACTCGTCCTGGTAGGCGTCATCGCAGCCAACATGGTTGGCACGGTGCTCATCGTCGGCCTCCTGGCAAGCTTGCCGCTCGCGCTCATCGTCCTCACACATAGCTTTCGAGCGCTCTCGGCGCCCGCATCGCCCGCGGAGCCGGCATGACACTGCTCGCCGAGGTCCCGACGCTGTTGCGGTGGCCCGATTTCTACTTACGCCAGCACCTTGTCGCTCCACCCGCCGTGCGTCAGCTGCTCGGCGGTCTCGTGCTGCCGCTTGCGGCGTTACAGTCGTTGGTGGTGCTCGTGCGCTCATTGTGGCTCGCGACCCCGCTCGTCGGCGCCGTGCTTGCGCTGGGGGGGCTGGCGCTACAAGTCGGCACCTGGGCGGCGCTCGGACTCGTCTTGCCGACGCTGGCACGCCAGGTCGGCGCCGACATCGACGAGCGTCGCGCCTTCGCGCTTGTCACCTACGGCCTCGTACCAAGCTGGCTTGCGGGCGTGTTCTACGCGGTGCCAGAGAGCGCCGCGATCTTCTTTTTCTGGTCACGTGTGCTCTTTTTCATCGCCAGCCTCGCCGGTCTCGCCATCGTCCATCGCGGCACGCTGGTGCTCGAGGTGCCGCTGAAGTCTAGATGGCCGCTCGTGCTAGGGCTCGCCGTCGCAGGCATCACCGTATACCTCGTGCTCTTTTTGGTGCTCGGCATCAGCTCCCACGTGGCACTCTTTCTGCTCGGCGCGCGCGCGAGCTAGCACGTCTTTACAGCGCCTAGCCCCGCGTCTATGGTGCACGCCTTCGAAACGCAGGAGTAAGAGCAACCATGTTGGAGATTGTCTCCAAGGGGTTCCAGAGCGCCAAAGCGGCGCTCACTGGCGCCGCCACACTCACCGAAGAGAACATTGACGCCGCGTTGCGAGAGGTGCGTGTCTCGCTGCTCGAGGCCGATGTCGAGCTCGGCGTCACACGCACCTTCCTGGATCGCGTCAAGCAGCGCGCGGTCGGTGAGGTCGTCCAGCTCGAGGTCAAGCGCGGCAACAAGAAGCTCGCGCGCACGCCGGGCGAGGCCTTCACGCTCATCTGCCACCAGGAGCTCGAGAAGCTCATGGGGCCGGTTGAAGAACAGCCGATCGCGTTTCGCCGCCCGTACACCATCGTCATGATGGTTGGTCTACAAGGCACTGGCAAGACGACGACCTGCGGCAAGCTCGCCTCGCGCCTGCTTGCCGACCGCCGCAAGCCCCTGCTCGTCGCCGCCGACATCTACCGCCCCGCCGCCGTCGAGCAGCTCAAGGTGCTCGGCGCTCAGCTCGGTGTGCCGGTCTACAGCGCTGACGGCCTCGCGCCGCAGCAGCTGTGCTTTGATGCGCTGCGTGAAGCGAAGCGCAAAAAGCGCGACGTCGTCATCTTTGATACCGCCGGGCGCTTGGCGATCGATGACGCCCTCATGACTGAGCTCGAGGAGATCAAAGGGCGCACGAAACCCGATCAAATCCTGTTGGTCGTCGATGCCATGGCCGGCCAGGACACGGTGCGCACCGCCAGTGAGTTCAATCGTCGCTTGGGCCTCACGGGCTTCGTGCTCACCAAGATGGACGGCGATGCCCGCGGCGGCGCCGCGCTCTCCATCAAGGAGATCACCGGGCGCCCGATCAAATTTCTCGGGATGGGCGAGGGCCTCGACAAGCTCGAGCCCTTTCGTCCCGAAGGCCTGGCGTCGCGCATTCTCGGCATGGGCGACATCGTTGGCCTGATGAAGGACTTCGAGTCGGTCGTCGATGAGAAACAGGCCGAGCGCGACACGAAAAAGCTCCTGCGTGGCCAGTTCACGCTCGAGGACTTTCTCGCGCAGCTCAAGATGCTCGAAAAGCTCGGCTCGGTCTCCGAGCTCTACGAGAAATTCCCCGTCTTCGGCGCCGGGGGGCCACCGGCAGGCGCGCAGATCGACGAGAAGATGTTCATCGTGCTGCAATCGCTCATTCAATCGATGACCCCACGCGAGCGCGCCGAGCCACAGCTCATCGACGACAGCCGCGCCCGCCGCATCGCGCTCGGCTCTGGACGCAAGCCCGAGCAGGTCAGAGATCTGCTGGCGCGCTTCCAGATGATGCAGAGCATGATGCAGAACATCGTCGCTCAACCGGGGCTGCTCGGCGCCCTCCCGGGCTTTCGCCAGCTCGCGCAGCTGCGCCAGGTCAAGGGCCAGAGCATGCGCGACGTCTTCGGTGACGTGCCCAGCTCCATTCGCAATATGACGCGAGGTCAGGTGCCGATGGGGCTTCCGGGCATGCCGGGACCCGGCGGCTTTCCCGGCGCTCTACCGCAGGACTTTGACGGTCTGCCCGGTGCCATGCCGATGGCGGAGGGCAGCTCCGCCGCGCGTGCTGTCGTACGCAGCGCCAAAGACCGCGACCGCGCCCGTAGCAAGCGCAAGGCCGAAAAGAAGGCCCGCAAGAAGGCGCGGCGCAAGTAGCGAGCGGCTCTGACGCGCTAGCGCTTGTTGCGCACCTTGGCGGTCTTGGTGAGCTCTTTGGGGCGCGCCTTTTTCGCCGTCGCGGGCGCCGGATAGGTGAGACCGCTTGCCGCCGCGCTCTTTGGCAGCGCAGCGCTGGGCTTGGCGGGCACGACCGCGAGCACGCGCCCCTTCGCCACGGTTTCACCGCGCTGATTGTCGGCCCACACGTCGACATCGACCACGTGCTCGCCGCTCTCGACGCGCTTGTCGACGACGACGCCGCGGCACGTCATGACGTCGCCAGGCCAGACGAGCTTGAGCATGCGCAGCCCGTAGCGGCGAATGGAGGCGCCAACAAACGCCGCCTCGACGAGGCGTCCGATCTGCCCCATCAGCAGATGGCTCGACGCATACACGGAGGCCTTGCCTGCTGCGGCCGCCACCTTGTCGTCGAGGTGCATGGGGTTGTAATCGTCGCTCGCGCCCGCAAAGCGAGCCAGCGTCACGCGCGTGAGCGCGGGGATCGACAGCGCGTCGAGCGGCGTTCCCTTGTCGATGGTTTCGTAGTCCATGGAGCTAATCACGCTCTACTCCCTTGTTGCACGCGGTCTACTTCTTGAGCTCGACGAGCACGCGCCGCCCTTTGTACACCGGCCGCGCACGCTGATCGTTGGCCCGCGTTTCAATCACGGCAAACACGAGGCGGCCGTTCTGCGCCGGCTTGTCGTAGACGTCGGCGATGCGGTGCGTTACTGACAGCACATCCCCGGCGACCATCGTGCGAAAGTACTCGTACTCCTCTTCGGCGTGCATCGTCGCCTGAGCATCGAGCCCGAGTAGCTCGTAGAGCTCGGCGCTGGCGTCAAAAACGCATGGGAACGTGGGTGGGGCCACGAGCGAGCGAAAGCCCGCCGCGATGGCCGCCTGCTCGTCCCGGTGGATCGGGCGCTCCTCGCCAATCGCCATGGCGAATCGCCGGATCTGGCCCTTTTCAACCTCGAAGATGACCGGCTTGGTCGTCTTGCCCACGAGCTGCTTGAGTCGACTCGATATCGCCACGGGTCATTCCCTCCACAAGAGCTTCCAAGGGTGACGCTTGAGCTCGTCGATGAGCACTTTCAGATCTTCGTACAGCTGCTTGTCCTTGGTGAGCGCACCCAGAGTGCCCTGACCCGCGCGCAGCTCCTCCATCGATTTCGACGCCTGCGTGGCGGCGTCCGCGAGCTCGCGCGAGGCAATCAGCATGTCTTGCGAGACCGCGCCCAACAGATCCGGCGTCGCGACGCGCTCGAGGCGCTCGCCCAGCGTGGCCAGTGTCGCGACGGCGGCTTTCGCCTGCGCCAGGATCCCGGGAAGGTCCTGCGCCAGCAGGCGCAGGACAGCGTCGGTATCGCGCGCCAGCGTGGCCACGGCGCTCGCAACGCCACCCGGCGCACCCT
>CAYHNK010000236.1:0-7729 GCA_964357695.1 uncultured Bdellovibrionales bacterium
CGCAATGCAAGCAGGTTTTATACCAACTCGCAGTCTGGATCCTGCAAGTTATGCAACGGAAAGCTCAGCGATGTCAGCATCTTGGACATGACGCAGCAGACGGAGACACAAACGGTCCGCGCAGGTGCGCACTTGCGGCGCCAGTGCGAAGCAGCGTACGCAGTGCCACACGGGACTCACAGCGCCTCATCCACATACTCGATGAGGCGTTCGGGCTCGAGGATGACTTTCCATTCCGTGGCCCCCGCGGCGGTGATCTTCGCCTGCCAGTCGTCGAGGCGTCGGCGGTAGCCCTGTGGATCTTGGTTGTCGCGCTCAAGGCGCTTGACGTTCATGGCGACCACGCGTGCGCCGGCGAGCTCGTCGGCGGAGAGCTTGCGCCGTACACCCTTGGGCAGCTCCTCTTTCATGTCACTGAAGATGACTACCGTGCGCTTGCCGGCACCGGTTTCCTTGAGGTACTCGCCACACAGCATGAGCGCACCGCTGATGTCGGTATAGCGAGATTTCACTTCGCTTTGCGCGAAAGCATCGAGGCCCTTGGCAAAGGACAGCTTCTGCGCGTTAGCGTGCGAGGGCTGCGTGTCGAAGGTGACCGAGGTCTCGATGTTGCCTTTCTCGTAGCTGTCCCCGTCGATGCGCATGAGCACGACACTGTCGCCCGGGCGTGCCTTCGGTAGCAGGCCGCTCTGAATGATGCGCACGACATCCGGACGCTGATCGGCGTAGGTGCCCGAGACATCGACGAGGATGCAGGTTGCTTGCGCGTAGTGTCGCGCATCGGTACAGCCGCTCAGCATCGCGGTGATGAGGACAAATATTGGCCCCGTCTTCATCGCTGCACCTTGTGCTGCCCGGTGCGATCGGCCGGATTGCGAACGGCGCCGCCCTCGACGGGGCTGTAGGAGGGGGCGCCGCGACCACGGACCTGCCGTTCGATTTGCAGCGGCACGATGATGTAGACGTCGTAGACGTGTGCCAAGACGGCCATCGCGTAGCGCACACCATGGGCGATAAGGCGCATGAGGAAGCCGAAACCGAAGATGCCGAGGACGAGCACGCGCCCACCGACGTGTCGGCCGCTTTCAACCAGCATCTCGAGCGGCACGGCGATCATGGCGAGGATCCACGGCAAGATAAAACCGAGCACCGCCTGGCCGATGACGGGGATCTTCGAGAGCAAGGGCTCGGCGACCGCTTGGGTCCCGACCGCCGTCTGGCCCGCAAGGGCGAGTGTGAGAGCCTTGTCGGCCTCGAGCAGCTGCTCGCGCAAGATGGCGAGTGAGGCCTCGATGCTGGCGAGCAAAAAGAGCCCCGCGAGGGCGACGACGAAGATGATGCGACGCTTAGAAAGCGCGAGGCCGGAGAGCTTAGGAAAGAGATTCGTGATGCCGAGAGTCTCCATGACGAAGATGCCGGCCGCGACCTCCATGAGCACGACGACGAGGGCGGCAATCATCGAGATCGGCATGCCGAAGATGTAGCCGCCACCGGCGACGAGCTCTGACATGGGGCGGGCGATCAGCTGAAAATTGACGAGAGCGCCAAAGCCGGCGACCGCCACCACAAACAGCGAGATCAGAAACAGGTTGAGGGCTGAGGCCGCCAGCGCCCGTTCAGCTGTGTCTTCGCCGCGGCGGATCTGCTCGTAGCGCTCCATATAGCCGTCGATGCGTGTCGTGGCGGCGAGCGTCCCCGTGACCGCCTTGAGCGTTTGGTCCATGGCGGTGCGCAGCTCCTTCCACAAGGGCGCCACGGCGGCGAGGATCTTGTGGCGCTTCTGCGTCGCTTCGCGATACTCCTGCAGCGCCTTCTTCTCGCTCGCCACCGCCGACTTGTGGATCTCGTCGAGCACCTTCTGGATACCGCGATCACCGGCTTTGGGCATCGCCGCGACGGCTTGCACAGCTTCCGGCCACCCCGGCACCTCGGGCGGCGACATGCCGGACTCTTTGAGGTCCCGCTCGAGCTTCTGCAAGTTGTCGTCAAGGCCGCGGTGCAGTCCGGGGTATGCCTTCAGCTGCTCATTGAAGGTGGTGGCGAGCCGCGCGAACTCGCGCTCGAGTCTCTGCTCGCCTTCCGTGCGCCCGGCGGCGAGCAGCACTTCGCGGTTGCGGCGGCGCAGCTCCAGCGCGGTGCCCTTGGACAAACGGGCGACGATGCGAAAGGCACCGCCCAGCGTGTGGCCGATGTTGCGCAGCGCCCGGTGCATGGGTACGCGGGCGGCGTACAGAAATACCTGGCTGACGAGCCATAACACGAGCAACGAGAGGGCAGGCCGGTCGGGCCAAAAGTAGATCGTTTCCATGGTGCGGCAAGACTATGGGCGGTCGGCAGCGCCAGTCAAACGACAAACGCCGAGCGCGATCGGTGCGCGCTGTCTGGAGATCGCGATGAGGGTGCGGTTCCCGGCCGTCGGGGCGGCCCCACCCGCCTCGCCCTTCGAGACGCCGCCGCCCGAACCGCGTGCCTGAGGAGGCTTGCGCAGCAAGCCGTCTCGAAGGCCGCGCTTGACTACAGTTGTGCGGCGGCTCCTCAGGGACGCGGCTCTCCTCAGCCCGACTTTGCGGATCCGCGCCCTCGCGATGATGAGGCCGTTGAGCTTCGCAGACCGATGTGCGACGCTCTCCTTCGGGCGGGAGAATCGAGGGTTCGGACGATGAGCGATTCTGACCAGCAGCGCGCGCAGCGCTACCGCGTGGGTGGCCTGCGCGTCGTCTACGATACCGGTGATGGCTTTTGGAGCGCCGAGGTCGTGGATGTTTCCGAGAGCGGGCTGTTCGTCGAGACGACGCACGAGCTCGCGGCCGGTACGCGCGTGACGCTGTTGCCTGAGGACCGCAGCGATGCAGAGCTCCCGTTCGAGGTGCTCGCCGAAGTCGTACGCACCAACGTGTACGATCTGGACAACCACTTCGATCGCACGCCCGGTATTGCCTTTCGTTGGATCGACATCACCGACGCCGAGCGCGAGCTCGTGCGCAACTACCTGCGCGGCCGCGGCAGACCGATTGCCACCTAGGCGCGTAGGCGCTCAGCCCCAGAGCTTGTCGAGCACGCCGAGGTCTTCGTCGTCGATGGGCATGACGTCGGCTTCGCTCACTTGTTCAACCGGCTCGTCGATGGCGGGCTCGGGCTTGGGAGCTCGTGCGAGGATCATCTGATTGACAGCAGCAAGACGGCGAGCGAGCGTCTTGGCAATGTGCTGCACGAGCTTGTTGGCGGCGGCGCGATTGTCCGCCAGCATCGTCTGCATCTGGCCGAGCGGGATGTCGAGCACCGTCGCCTCCTCGGTGGCGACGAGACTCGCGACGCGCAAAGAGCGGGTCATGGCCTCGAGCTCGCCAGCGAGCTGCCCGGCACCCAGGGTCGCGACGACGGCCTCGCCAGTTGCGGCTTGCCCCAGGACCACGTCAAAAGCACCCTGCAAAATGACGAAGAACGCGTCGCTGCTCTCGCCAGCGCGAAACAGGTAGTTGCCGCGCGCGATGCTGCGCACGGTAGCGGACTGCGCGAGCTCGCTGGCCTCGGCCGCGCTCAAGGTGTTGCCGAGAGAGGTCTGCATGAGGCGCTGTACGGCGTCGTTCATAGGATGGTAGTCATCACAGCGCGGCACGCGAGACAAGGCCCAGTCGCGAAATAGATCACACTTGCGCTAGCGCCGAATATCGGGGAAGACATCTCTACGGCAAGTGGAAACGTGCCGTTAGGGGGGAATGGGTTTGGTGATCGAGAACGAGCCAGTGCTTGCATCCGCCAAAGGGCGCGTGCTCGTGGTGGATGACGAAGGCGCGATCCTGAAGGCCTACCGCCGCGCCTTGTCGCGCGATGGGCACGAAGTCGTTGTCTCGGCGAACGCCGCGAGTGCCCTGGACAGCGTGCGTGCGGGGCAATTCGACGTGGTCGTCAGCGACATCGCCATGCCCGGCATGAGCGGCGTTGAGCTGCTGCGTGCCGTTCGCGCGCATGATCTCGACGTGTCGGTCATTCTCATCACGGGCGGCCCCACCGTCGAAACAGCGGCCCAGGCAGTGGAGCTCGGCGCCTTGCGTTACCTCGTCAAGCCGGTCGGCCTTGAGGAGCTGCGCGCGACGGTGTCCTACGCCGTGCGTGTGGGCCACCTAGCGCGGCTCAAACGCCAGGCGCTCGACATCATGGGCGACGCGAGCAAGCGGGCGACTGATCGTGCGGGTCTGGATGAGAGTCTTACGCGTGCCATCGCGGCGATATGGATGAGCTACCAACCGATCGTCAGTTGGTCGCAGCGCGCGATCGTTGGCTACGAAGCGCTCGTGCGCTCCCGCGAACCGGCACTGCCACATCCGGGCGCCCTCTTTGATGCCGCGGAGCGGCTCGAGCGCCTCGTCGAGCTCGGACGTGCGATCCGCACGCGCGTGGCGCAGGATGCGACGGCTCTGCCAGGAGTGGCGCGCCTCTTTGTCAATCTCCACCCGCAAGACCTTCTCGATGAGGACCTCTATCGCCGCGATGCGCCCCTCAGCGCTCACGCGACGCGCGTCGTGCTGGAAGTGACCGAGCGTGCATCGTTGCATGACGTGACCGATGCGGCAGCGCGCTTTCGCGAGCTGCGCGCGCTCGGCTACCGCCTGGCGATCGATGACCTTGGAGCAGGGTACGCCGGGCTCACGAGCTTTGCGATGCTCGAGCCGGACGTGGCGAAGATCGATATGTCGCTCGTGCGCGACGTCGATCGCAGCGACGTGCGGCTCAAGCTCGTACAATCGATGGCGCACGTGTGCAGCGATCTCGGGACGGAAGTCATCAGCGAGGGCGTGGAGACGGCCGCTGAGCGCGACGCCCTCGTGTCCGTCGGCTGTGACATCTTCCAGGGCTATCTATTCGCCAAGCCTGGGCCGGCGTTCCCCTCCGCGTCTTTCTGAGGCGCGTTGGTGTCGCTGAGCCAGTTGGCGCCGCCGCTGTCAGGCCGAGCGAGCCTGGGGCGGTCGCGCGCGCAGGGTGCGCTGCTGCCACCAACTTTCCCACGCTTCGAGGGTTGCCGGGCGCAGCGGTTGCTGCGCCGTGCCGGGCGGCTCGGGGGCGCGCCCCGTCACGCGTACGAGCTCATTGTGGGCGATGCGCGTCACCGCGGTATCGGCATGCCGTAGTGCCTCCACCAACCAGGCCTCGCGCGGTCTCGTGTAGTGCGACTGCCACCACTCGGCCCAACGGGCAACGTCGGAACCGAACGCTTGGGCGCAGATGACAGCGAGGGCCGAGGTGGCAGCACTCGCCAGCGCTCGCTGCGGCGAGACGACGAGCGGGATGAGCGCGGGAACGGCGGTGGGCTCGCGCAGCTGTCCGAGGATCTGCACGGTGGCCACCTGGGTCTCGTAGACGGGGACCTTGAGCTGATCACGCAGGCTTTGCAGGATGCGGCGATAGCCCTCTTCCTGGCGATAGCGATGTAGCGCCTCGACCGCGAGGAAGCGATTGCGCGGCTCGGTGTCGAACAAGCGCCGCGCGAGCGCGTCGAGGCCCGGCGCGTAGCGCACCGAAAAGAGATAGTAGATGGCAAAGAAGCGTCGCTGACGGTCGTCGCTGTCGACCTGCGGCATGACCACGGCGGCCGCATCTTCGCCTCGCGCTGCGAGCAGGGCCAACAGGCCGCTGCACTCGGCAAACGGCGGCAGTTGCGCGTCCAGCGCGAAAGGATCGAAGGCGATGGTGCCGGGAAAGCGCTGTCGCAGCAGGTCGTCCCGGCTCGTGCCGAGCTGCAACAGCTTGGCGATGGCGCCCTGGCGCGCCGCGGGATCTCGCGCATCGAGGCCATCGAGCAGCATTTCCGAGGCATCGACGAGGGTACCGGCGACTTCCACGCGCCCCGAAGACATCGCGTCCGCCAGTGACGGCGCTGCGCGTGCTTCGGCGATGACGTCATCCCACGTCACAGCCGGGACATGCGCCACCCGCGGGCTGCGCGAGTCGGCGTGCGCTTCCGCCGCGGCGCTGCCGACGGTTTCGACGAGCACGTCATCCCAATCCTGCGCCGCCTGCTCGGGGCTCTCGTCGACGTTGAAGGCGACGTAGGCCTCTTCGTCGGCGTCTTCGGGCTCGAGCTCGACAATGTCCGCGTCGTCGATCTCGTCGAAATCGGCGACGGTCACCGACTCCCACAAGGACGGTGACACGATGCTGTCGCCTGCCGTGATGGCTACGGCGATATTTTCAGGCGCCGCAAGGGCGACCGACGCGGATGGGGCGCCCGGTGGCGGCGCTGCCACGACTTCTTGTGCCGGCGGATCAGCGCGCGCGGCCTTGCGTTGCCGCACGAGTGCTTCGAGCGCCTGGCCGACGCGCGAGACGATGAGCAAGATCGCCGCGGCTCGCGCAGGGCCGATCGATCGCGAGCCGTTGTCGGCATACAGGATGGCCGCGAGCTTGTTGCCGACGACGATCGGCGCGAGCAAGGCTGCGCGTGGCGGCTGGCGACCGAGGCCCTCGAGGAGGGCCTCGTTGGCGGAATTTTTGGGCAGCGGCCCGAGATAGTGGCCGCTCGTGGCGTAAATCGTTTGTAGCACCGACGGTGACGAGATGGGTACGGAGATACGTGCGATGCGGCGGGTGCTGTCCGCATCCGGTCCGCGCCAACCGTTGATGTGTCCGCCCTGGACGGCAAAGAGCGATACGAAGTCGAAAGCAGCGAGTGTCGCTTCGAGCAGTACCTGCACGAGCGAGTCGCGGTCTTTGGCCACGGCAAGGCGGGCGTCGAGCGCCGAGAGGTGCAGACGTCGGCGGCCGGAAGTACGGGCGGGCGCTGCGACGGCGGGTGTCGGCGCTTCGGCCCCCCACGCGAGTATGGGTGCTTCTGACGGCGTGGTGGGGGCCAACACTGCCTTTGGCGCGACGCCATCGAGGCGGGCGAGCAGATTGCGCATGCGCGGCATGAGCTCGGCGCCGTAGAGCCTGTGCATGGCGTAGTGCGCCCGCACCTCGCTCGTCATCGTCGGGGTGACGACCAGCTGTAGGCGCTCACGGATGCGACGAAAGAGGTCTTCGTCGGGAGTGCCATGGACGAGCACACCGAAGTTCTGGCCGACGAGTCGATAGGGCACGACGTGGTACGACTCAGCGAACACCTGCGGGAACAAGCGTGGGATGTGCGGTGCAATGTCGTCGATGTCGGCGCGCCGCGCGACCGGCAGGCGGTACGCCTCGGCGAGTGCGTCGCTCAGCGCTTCTTCGTCGAGTAGATCGAGCTCGAGCAGGTTGGTATCGAGGCCGCCGCCCGAGAGTACCTGGCGCTTGAGGACCTCATCAATGTCGGCGGGGGTGACAGCTCGCTGCGCGAGCAGCGTTTGGACGAGATGCTCAGACATAGCGATTACATGCCCGCCGCAAGAACGTAGGGGAAGGCCACGGTGACCGGCTCGCCGTTGAACCTCGGAAAGCGCCACGTCTTCACGCGGCGCAGCGTGCAGGCGCCCATCTGCGACGTGCGAAACTGCGGCGTCATGATCTGTGCATCGATGACCTGTCCGGTGGCTTCGATGGACAGCTGGATCTCCATCTTGCCGACGAGCTTTTCACCTTTGCGCATGGCCTCGGCAAAGCACAGGCTCATCGCGCGGTTGCTATCGGAGATCACCTGGGAGATGGCCTCTGGCGTCAGGCCGGCGGGCAGATTCGGCGCTTGAATACTGTCCGGAGTTACGAGCTTGATACCGGCGTCGCTCTTGCGCGTATCGCTAAAGACGTCGAGGGCCAGGTT
>CAYHNK010000237.1:0-7657 GCA_964357695.1 uncultured Bdellovibrionales bacterium
GTGCCGACTCCGCCAGAGACACCGCAAGCGCAGAGCCACGAAGGCGGCGACCGTCGGCACACGCACCGCTATCGGCTCTCATGGGCTCAAGCGCTCGCGAAGGTGTTCGAGATCGACATTGCCGTTTGCCCGCGCTGTCGCCAGCGAGGGATGCAGCAGATCGCCGTGATCCACGACGCGGGTGTCTTGCGCGCGATGCTGGCGTCGATGGCGCGGGAGACGGAGCCGCCGTAGCTGTTGGGCGGGAGGTTGGTGTCTGCAACGTCGCTTCCCATCGGTGCGGATGGCCTGCGCAAAGGCGATGGTGCGCGTGGTGGTCGTACTCGCGACGTGTTCGCCCTGCGGCAGCGACAGCCGAGTTGCAGATTGCGTAACGAAGACGTCGCCAATCGTGACTTCCGGCGCCGAAATGCCGCGTGGCTCGCGAAAAGGAGCTGGTCAAGCCCCGCTAAATTCGCCTACAAGCCTACACGAGTCGGCGATCGGTGGCCAAGCGCGTCCTCACCAGCGCTGCGGTTCGATTTGCGGGTGTCTCGCGCGTCGGTCATACTCGGCGGCGGAGGTGTTGCGGCCATCGAATCACGTCCCTCCACCCTCATCGCCGTGTCGAGCGGCCGGCTCGGGTCATGCGCTCGCCCGGCGTCCCTGTCTGCGGCGGTGGTGCTCATCGGCGCACTCGCTTGCTCGGGTTGCGTGGCACGCACGGCGCTCACCTGCGTCGGCGACGCCTGCGAGGCCTGCATCGACGGTCAGACGCGACAGGACGGCGTGTGCGTCTGCCCCGCGAGCACCTCCGACTGCGGCCGAGGACGGTGCGAGTCTCTGCCCTGTCCACCGCGCGAAGCGGGTCAAACGTGCTCCGGCAATGCCGAGTGTCGGAGCGGGTCGTGCAGCAGCAACGTCTGTGTCGCCGGCGGCTCCGACAGCGCCCCCACAAACCTCTCACCACCGGTCGTCGTGGGAGCACCCATCAGCGGTCAAACCCTGAACGCCACCCCCGGGACTTGGAGTGGAACACCGGCGAGCACCTTCGCCTACCAGTGGCGTCGCTGCGACGCGGCGGGCGCCAACTGCGCCGACATCGCCGGTGCCACGGGCACGAGCTACGTGCTCACCGCGGCCGACCTCGAAAGCACGCTGCGCGTCGTCGTCACCGCCACCAACACGCTCGGCTCCGCGTCGGCGACGAGCGCGCCGTCCGCGGCAATCAGCGCGACGCTCAGCAGCGGAACCTTCGCCACGAAGGCCGACTACCTCGTCGGCGTGAGCCCCGAGGGTCTCGCGGCCGGCGACTTCGACGGCAACGGCACGCTCGACCTCGTCACGGCGAACTACGCGGGCGACACCGCCAGCGTGCTCCTCGGCATTGGGGGCGGTAGCTTCGCCGCGAAGGTCGACTACGCCACCGATCGGGGCCCCGAAGCGGCCGCGGTGGGCCGCTTCAACGGCGATGCCAACCTCGACGTTGCGATCGCCAACTACGACGGCAACAGCGTCAGCGTGCTGCTCGGCAATGGCGACGGCACCTTCGCGACGCACGTCGACTACACGGCTGGGGTCAAGCCGGGCGCCATCGACGTCGGGGACTTCGACGGCGATCTGTTCGTTGATCTCGTGGTCGCCAACAGCACCGGCAACGACGTGAGCGTGCTGCTCGGCAACGGAGACGGCTCTTTCGCCACCAAGGTGAGCTACGCCACGGGCCTGGGCCCAGCGTCGCTGGCGACCGCCGACTTCAACGTCGACGGCAAGCTCGACATCATCGCGGGCAATCGCGACGCCAACACCATGAGCGTGCTCCTAGGCAACGGGGATGGCACCTTCGCCGCCAAGGTCGACTATCCCACCGGCGGGTATCCAGGGTCGGTGGCGCTCGGCGATTTCGACTTGGACGCCGCCCTCGACGTCGCGACGGGGAATCTCACCACCGACAACATGAGCGTGCTGTTTGGCAACGGCGACGGCACCTTCGCCACGAAGGTCGACTACCCGGCTGGCACCGGTGCCTCGGCCGCCGGTGCCGGCGACTTCAACGGCGACGGCGCTCCCGACCTCGCGGTGACCGACGTCTTTGGCAACCTCGTGAGCATCTTCATCAACAACGGCGATGGCACCTTCGCCGCCAAGGTCGACTACCCTACGGGCACCTACCCCACCGCCCTCGTGGTCGGAGACTTCGATGGCGATGGCTTGCGCGACGTGGCGGTTGCGAACGACAACGCCACGAGCGTGAGTGTCTTGCTCGGCCAGTAGTCGCCAGCGCGGCACGAGTCACCCGCCCACATCGCCGAGCGCCTCGGCGACGAGCTTTCTGGGCACGCGGTCTTCGCGCACCTTCGCCAGGTAGCCCGCCGCGAGCTCACGCTGCCCGAGAACGCTCGCATCGAGGCGGGGGCGGTACGAGCCACCCCACGCATCGCTATCGACTGTCATGGGCGCAAGCGCTCGCGAAGGTGTTCGAGATCGACATCGCCGTCTGCCCGCGGTGTCGCCAGCGAGGGATGCAGCAGATCGCCGTGGTCCACGACGCGGGTGTCTTGCGCGCGATGCTTGGGTCGATGGGGCGAGAGACGGAGCCGCCGTAGCATCGTTGACGCGCGCGCGTTGTCCCCGTGCAAGGTCGTTGCTGTTGCGCAAGGTGCTTGCGGCGGCACCGGTGCGCGCGGTCGACGTCATCGCGACGCGTGCTGCCTCGTCCGGTCGTGTGCCTGCGGGCTGGTTGAATACGAATCGTGGTCAAAACAACGCGAGCTCGACCGAGATTGGCCTACCTACACCGCTCGTCGCCTATTGAAGCGCTTGTCGAGCGCTCCAGAAGCGTCCACAAGTTCCATCGCCGCACATGCAGTTGCACCCGACGTCGCCGCCACGCCCGCGGGACCACGACAAGCAGCGGGGCTCGGCGACGTTCTCTTCCTTTCGGTGCTCTTCTCTCCGGTCGCCCTGATTCTTCATGTCGTGACGGCTGTGCGGAATCGGAGCGACGTGCGCTCTACCTGGACCCAGCACAGCCGCATCCTTGCCGCGTACAAACGCCGGCACACCGAGGACAACTTCGATTTCCCCGCCACCCCGTGCGCCATGCGCGACGACCCCGAGCGCCCGCGCGGAGTCTGGCACTCGGAGGACTACTCCGAACCATTTCTCTTCTCGCCACAGCAACCTTCGGACTCTGCCGCGTCTGCCACCGCCGCATCCACAAGCGCTTCAAACAACCCCCCGACGACTGGGCCTTCTACGTCGCCCACTGCCGTAGTGGCGGTGACCCTCGCCTACGCCGTGCTCGCTGCGCGCACTGGGTGGCTGTACGCGTCGGTGCCACGGCCTATTCGCGATTGCTGACTGGTACGCGCAACCGCGCGCGCAGCGACCTTGCGCTGAAGCTCCTGCATGCAGGCGTCGCCGCAATAGACGCCGACCATCGGGCCGATGCTCCAGTATCCCGGCGGTGGCTCGAGGGCGCAGTGGTTCCCCTTGGCGCCGCAGGCGAGCTCGCGCCCTGACGGGTCCTCCGGCGACACGTACGGCTTGTCGGCAAAGAGCGATTCTTTGGCTAGTTGGCAATAGGGTTCTCAACTGGCCGCGCGGCAACGTTGGCGAGATGAGGCGCTACCCCAACGCGCGCGATGCAAGTACGCGCGCTCTCGCCATCCTACTCGCGATTGCTAACCGGCACGCGCCGCGCCAACTTGCTCCATCGCACAGCGGTCGATCTCATACTGGCCGACAATGAGCGGCTCGGTGGATCGGCCTCGGGTACGCGCAGTCGCGCTCGCGCGTAGCGCAAGTACGGCGCCACGACATCGTTACGCGGCGCGGACGTGCCATCATACGTGATGGTGACGAACGGCACGCCCACGATGCGCTCGATGTCGCTGCGCATCGCTTCAGTGACCAGCGCCGGGCAGCAGAACGCCGGATTGGCCTGCACAAAGAGGGCAATGTCAGGGTGGAGCTCGAGCAGGTGGAAGATCTTGAGAATGTTGTCCATGCTCTCGCCGGTGTGCCGCTCGGTGAGATTGAACTGCGCCAAGATCTCTTCTGGCGACTGTTGCTGACGTCTACTCGGCGGCGCGCCCAGGATGCGCGCAAAGCGCGCCATGTACCGCCGTTCGAGAATCTGCACCGTGGCGAGCAATGACGTTCCCTTGACGACGTTGAAGTACTCGCCCTGACGGCGCCACTTGCGAAAGTAGAGGCTGGCGATGAGCTTGGCATACTCCGAGTACGGGGTCGTCACCACCTCGCCCCCATGGCGCTCGATGGTGCGCACGAGCTTCTGGTTCATGACCTCGTTGTCGCGCACGTACAGGTCGCCGAAGATCGCCACCTTGGGTCGGTTCTCCGGACGCACGGGAATCGCCTGAAAGCGCGCGACGACTGCTTCGACGGCCACGAGCTTGTCGACTTCTCCGCGGAAGGCGCGCTCGAACAGGGCGACGCTCTCGGCCTCAGCCTCCTCGGCATCGCCGACCGCGAGCTCGTACGGCTGCACCTTGCAGACGAGGCGCCGTAGGGTACCGCCGAACAAGTAGGCGAAGTAGGCATTGAGCGCGCCACGCAGCGAGATGTCGACAAACGTCAGCTCGCCGGGATACACGCGTGCGCCGTCGAGCTCAGCGCCGTAGCCCTCGATGACGTTTTGCAGCACCGCGGGATACGCGCCGATGTTGCACGCGATGTTCGACTTCATGGTCCACAGCAGGGTTTGCGCGGGGTCCAGACGATGGTGCTTGACGTAGTCCGCGTACCCTTGAACGATGGCGTTTGCCGGGATGCACTGGCCGATGTTGTGACGCAAGCCGTTCTGAATGACGTGTGTATCTTCCTCGATCAGGCGCACGTCGATGCCTTCGCGCTCGAGGTTCGCGACGAGCAGACGACAGGTGAGCTTGTCCCAGTTGGGTAAGAGCAACGTCTTGTCGCCAATCTCACTGGCCGCCGGTGCGTACATGGCGCGGCTTGCTGCGGGTGCTTGCGCCAGCGTCTCTCGACGCGTGTGATGATTGCGAAACGCGCGCACCGCGGCTTCGATGCGGGTCTCGTAGCCGATGGCGGAGTCGTGATCGTCGAGCTGCAAGATGAGATAGGGCTTGCGGTCGCGATCGAGGAGTCGCTTGAAGTAGTCGACGATGCAGCTGTCCGGCGTGCACTTGAACGACGTCACGAGCACGGGATAGAGCCCCGGCGTCTTGCCGATGACGGCCGCCGTCTCGAGGACCTTGATCGCGTAGTGCCACGGCAATGCGGCGAGTAGCTGCGCGAGCTCAGGGTCCGGCACCGCCGAAGGCGGCACCATGTCCTGGTAGAACGTCTTGACCCCCAGCGAGGAAAAGATGTCGGGGATGCCCTTGTTCATGGCCGGCGCGAGCACCGTGTAGGGTCGGCCGAGCAGCACGATCGAGATGTCGGTGGCGCTCGCTTGTTGCTCGCGAAACACCTCCTGCAGACGGCGGGTCTCGTTGCGACGGGCCTCCATCGCGCGGTTGTAGGCCCCAGACACCTCGGAGAAGCCAACCCCCGCGGGAATGATCCGCTGCAACATCCGGTAGAGCTCGAGCTTGGTCTGCAGCGTCGAGCCGTCGGGACCGAGCGTCGGGGTCAGACAGCGCTCGCGCAGCTTACCGTCGTGCAGTTGCGCCACCAGGGCCGGTGCGTACTGACAGTAGTAACAGTACTGGCGAAGCGTTTCACCCTGCCGCTCGGCGGATTCGAAGCGCAGCGGCACAAAGACATAGTCTGCCTGCTCCGCGAGCATCGCCACCTGTCCGTGGAAGGCGGACATGGGCGCACAGAACTCCGCGCGGGCGAGCGTGCGGCCGCGTCGCATGTAGTCGCTGCGTTTGTCGAGCATCACCGTACGAATGCCGAGCTCGCCAAAGAAGCTGCGCCAGACGTCGAGCTCCTCGAAGAGGTAGAGGCCTGCCGGCAGGCCGATCGTGACGTCGCCTCGCCGCTCGCGCTCGATGTGCGACGCAGGGGCGCGCCACCGCGCCTTGAGCAGATCGAACCCCGACTTGTTGCGCGAGACGTAGCGCTCGACATCATAGTCGCGGCCACACAGAAATCCGTAGGCCGCAATCTCATCCTGCACTTCGGCAAGCACGAGCTTGCAGTGATTGGCGCACAGCTCGCAGATCTCTTGGCGCAAGGGGATGTCCGCGTGCGCCAGAGCTAGGCCCTTGAACGTGGTCGTTGTTGCGGCTTGCTCGCGCAGGAGCAGCGCCACGCCGAGAGCGCCGGTGAGATGACAGTAGCGCGATACGAGAATCGGCTGTTGCAGCCGCTGTTCGAAAGCAGCGACGAGCGCGCGGTTCTTCGCTGTCGCCCCCTGAAAGCAGACCCGCTGGCCAATGTCGGCCTCGCGCGCCACCTTCGTGAGGTAGTTCTCGCGCACCGCATGCAGTACCGAGGCTAGCGTTTCGTGGACGCTGTAGCCCTCACTAAGTAGGTGCGAGAGGTCGCGCTGCATGAACACCGTGCAGCGGTCACTCGCCATCGGGGCACGCACGCCAGTGACCTGCTCGGCATAGGTCTCCAGGGCGCACTCCAGACGCCGCGCTTGCTCTTCGATGAAGCTGCCGGTGCCCGCGGCACAGACGGTGTTCATCACCGCAGACGTCACCATGCCGTCGCGCAGAGTCGTAAACTTCGCGTCTTGGCCGCCAATCTCGATAATCGTGTCCACCGCCGGGTCGAGCTCGTAGGCCGCTCGCGCGTGCGCGGTGATTTCGTCGACCACCAGATCGACGCCGATGATGGAGCCAATGAACCGACGGCCTGAGCCCGTGGTACCAGCCCCAGCGAAATCCAGCGCGACTTGCGCCTCGGCGCTCCAGTCACCGAGCGCCTCGAGGATCGTCTGCGCGGCACGCAGCGGCTGCCCTGCCGTACGCGTGTAGAAGCCGGCGAGGACATCCCCGTCGGAATCCAGCACCACGGCCTTGGTGCTGGTGGAGCCGATGTCGAGACCCAAGTAGACCCGATGCCTCGTACCGACGCCGAGCAGCGCATAGATGTCCACTTCCACAGGCGCAGCACCGGCAACGCCCCGCGGCGTATGCAGATAGCGTCGCTCGCTCGTAAAATCCGGGTACTGCGACAGAGTCAGCTCGAGCGGCGGATGGTGGTAGCTGCGCTCGGTCGCGACCTCGACCAGCAGCTCGGCGGCGGCGCACGGCGCGAGCCGTACCGGACACGACGCCTCATACAGCAACCAGGCCGCGCCCAGCGCGCCGTAGAGATGTGGCTCGTCGTGCACCACGAGCTCGCTGCCGATGAGCTCGCTCAGGTGGCGCGCCACGGCGCGGTTGCGAGCGACGCCGCCCGCGAGGACGATGGGCGTGACCAGATCTTCGCCCGAGAAGAGCCCATCGACGATGTTGGTCGCCAGACCGTGGCACAACCCATTGGCGATCGAAGCGCGCGCGTAACCCTGCTGCTGTGCGTGAATCAGATCGGTCTTGGCGAAGACGGCGCAGCGCGAGGCGATCTTGGGCGGCTCGCCCTCGGCCGTCAGCGCCGCAGCACTGAGCTCGGCACTGTCGCGAAAGCCGAGGTTGCGCGCCTGCTGGTCGAGAAAGCTCCCGGTGCCGGCGGCGCAGGAGCTGTTGCTCTTGCTGTCGGCGTAATGACCGTTCTTGTCGAAACGAATGAG
>CAYHNK010000238.1:0-7652 GCA_964357695.1 uncultured Bdellovibrionales bacterium
CGCCAACGATCTCAGTGACCTGCTGTTCGCGGACATGAAGGGCAAGCGCTTCGATGCCATCTGCGCCGGGCTCCAGCACTTTACCGAGGAGCTGCTCACCGAATGGACGAAGGCTGCGGTGAAGAAGACCGGTATCACGCACGTGGTCGCTGCGGGCGGCGTGTTCATGAATGTCAAAGCCAACAAGCGCATCGGTGAGCTACCCGAGGTCGAAAGCTTCGAGGCCTTCCCTTCGTGCGGCGACGAAACGCTGCCTCTCGGCGCGTACTACCTCGCTGCCTCTCGGCGCTACGGCCACGAGAAGGTCGAGCCGCTCAGTCACTTCTACTTTGGCGATGCGCCCACGGACGACGAGATTACGAGGGCACTCGCGGAGACGAGCTACAAGCACGAGCGGCCGGCCAACGTGGCGAAGGCCGTGGTGGAGCTCCTTGCCGCTGGGCATCCGGTGGCGCGCTGCGCTGGGCGCATGGAGTTCGGTGCACGGGCTCTTGGCAATCGATCGATTCTTGCGGACCCCAGCAATCAAGACGTCGTGCGGGTCATCAACCAGATGGTGAAGAAGCGCGACTTCTGGATGCCGTTTGCGCCCATGGTCCGCGAGGCGCGGCATAGGGAGCACCTCGTCAATCCGAAGAACCTGCGCAGCCCGTACATGATGATGACGTTCGACACCAACGAGAAGTACCGCGAAATCATCGCCGCGGTGCACAACGCCGATCTCACCTCTCGCGCGCAGGTGATTCCCGAAGGTCAAAATCCCGAGGTGGAGGCGATCCTCGACGCCTTCGAGGCACGCACAGGGCGACCCGTGGTGCTCAATACGTCGTTCAACCTGCACGGGTTTCCCATCGTGCGCACCGCCAAGGAAGCGCTGTACGTCTTCGCCAATTCGGGCCTCGAGTACTTGCAGCTTGGTGATCGCCTTGTCTCGAAGGGCTGAGGCGCACTAGCGCTATGTGCGGCATCGTCGCGGTCATGCGCCGAGGGGGCGACACGCCGTCGACGGCGACGGTCCGCGAGATGCGCGCTCTCGTTGCTCATCGCGGCCCGGACGGCAGCGGCGAGGTATTTCTGGGATGGGACCGGCAGGGGACTCTTGCGCCGTGCGCACCTGCGAGCGCCGACTGGACCATCGCCCTCGGTCATCAACGACTCGCAATCTTGGATGTGTCGCCGTCGGCCGCTCAACCCATGAGCCGCGATGACTGGTTATGGACCGTCTACAACGGCGAGATCTACAACTACGTCGAGCTGCGCACCGAGCTGCGCCAGCGTGGCCATCGCTTCACAACTGAGAGCGACACCGAGGTCTTGCTTGCGGCCTACGCGGAGTGGGGCACGGAGTGCTTCGCGCGCCTGCGCGGCATGTGGGGCGCGGTCATTGTCGATGGGCGCCGCAACGTTGCAGTGTTGAGCCGCGACCGTCTCGGCATCAAGCCACTGTACTACGCACGCGGCGAGAGCTTCGTTGCGGTGGCCTCCGAGATCAAGCAGCTTTCGGTCATCCCGGACGTGCGGCTGAGACCGCAGCGCGACGCGCTCGTGGACTACCTTGCGACGGGCTACGAAGACAGCGCGCGGACTTTCTTTGAGGGTGTCGAGCCCGTGCCGGCTGCGTCGTGGCTCACGATCGATCTGCGTGACGGCAAGCTCTCGCCGCCCACCCGATGCTGGGCGCCGGAGGACGTGCGACCGGTGGTACATGATCGCGTCGAGGCGGGAGAAATGTTTGCATCAGTGATGCGCGAGTCCGTGGCGCTGCACTTGCGCAGCGATGTACCCGTCGGCTTCGCCCTCAGCGGCGGCCTCGACAGCAGCGCGGTCGCCGCGTGGGCGAGCAAGAGCGGGGCGGCGAGCGTCCGTGGTCTGCAAGCCTTCAGCGCCTCATTTCCGGGCCACGCCATCGACGAGACCAAGCACGCGCGCCTTGTGGCGAGCCACCTGGGCCTCACGGCTCATGTCGTCGAGCCGACCCCGAACGCATTGCAGCAGGACTTGGATCGCTTCGTCTGGCAGCACGATGAACCGGTGGGCTCGTTGTCGCAATATGCGGGCTATGCGGTGGCGCGTCTCACTCGCGCTGCCAGTGTTCCCGTAACGCTCAACGGACAGGGAGGTGACGAGATCCTCGCTGGCTATTGGCAGTCGTACTTCGTCTATCTTCGAGGCCTGTTGCGCAACGGACACAGCGGGAGTTTCGTGACCTCCGTCCTTGGGGCGCTCTTGCCGGGTGGGAATCGGGCGTTGTGGCGGCAAGTACCCACGATGTTGCGACGCTATCGACAACGACGAGGTGCAACGCAGCAGAACGGTGTTTCCAGTCGCGCACGAGAGAAGCTCGTGCACCTCATGGCGATGGATGATCGAACGCGACGGGTCTACGAGATCACCGAGATGTACTTGCCGCGACTCCTCAAATGGGACGATCGCAACTTCATGGCTTTCTCGGTCGAAGGCCGCTACCCGTTTCTTGATCACAAGGTGATCGAAACGGCGTTGTCCTTTGCGCCCGAAATGCTCTATCGCCGCGGTTGGGTGAAAGAACCTTTGCGACAAGCAATGGCAGGCGTTCTGCCCAGCGCAATCGTGCGGCGGCGTGACAAGCTCGGCTTCGAGACGCCACAGGTCGCATGGTTGCAGAACGAGCTGCGGCCGCTGGTCCGTGATTTTGTCGAGGGTGACTCGCCGCTTTGGCAATATGCTGACCCCACGGCGTTGCGTGCCCTCGCGTCGCGCGCATGGAGTCGAGGTGGCGACGAAGAGGGAACACAAACCCTCGTGCGCTACTTCATGGCGGACCGTTGGTTGCGAAAGTTCTTTGGATGAGGATGAAATCACGATGAGACGACGACTTGCGGACCTGCTGGTATGCCCCCGCGACGGAAACAGTTTAGAGCTGGTTGTGTGGGAGGCACGCGCGCAACCGTTGACGTCGGCGCAGCACCATCAGGCGGAGGCAATGGGCATCGATGCGCGCTTGCTCGAAGAAGACATTGTCAGCGGCGCGCTCGTCAATCGTCGTTCCCAAATCGCGTATCCTATATTTCGTGGCGTACCTCGCATGCTGTGCTTTCGCACAGCTCTTGCGGATGAGTTTCTGCGCCAATTCGGCTCGCGCATGGGGAGCGAGCTCGATGGCTACAAGCTTTCCGCTGGGAACGCGAAGCCCGGCGAGCGTGATGTGCTGCGCACGTTTTCGACTGAGTGGACGAGCTATGACTGGGACGGGAAGTCCTACTGGAACCTGGACCCCGAGGCGTGGTTTCGTAGCATGCGCTTCGTTCTGGATTTGGAGCAAGGGTCGGTGAAGCATCAACGCCTGTTGGAAATCGGCATCGGTGTCGGGGGCGTTGCGGATCACAATGCGAAGTACCAAGAGGCCGAGGTCGTCGGCGTCGACCTCGGGTACGCCGTCGATGCCGCCTACCGTAACTTCGGTGCGCAGAATCCGTTTCTTCACGTTGTTCAAGCGTCGGTGTTTGATCTGCCGCTTCGACCGAGCGAATTCGACTACGTCTACAGCTTCGGCGTTCTGCATCACACGCACTCGACGAAGGATGCGGTGAGCGCAGCCGCGGTGCTGCCGCGCGATGGGGGGCGATTGTTTGTCTGGGTCTACAGTCCAGAAGATGAGGCGCGAAACATACAACGACGCGTGCTCATGCGACTTGAGCGCCTGCTTCGCCCTATTCTGTGGCGTCTCCCTGCCTGGGCACAAACCGCAGCGCTCCTGCCTATCCTACCGTTGTACATGGTCAATCAGCTCGTGCGGAAGATGAAGCGCAGCGAGGGAAGCGTCGGGTACGGGTTTCGTGAGGCGCTGCACGCGGCGCGCGATCGATTCACGCCGCGCTTTGTTCATCGGCATGACGCCGCGGAGGTGTCGTCTTGGTTTGATTCCTTGGGTTACGGCAACCTCCGGTCGATCTCGGACTGGCCGCGTCCGTCGTGGCTTCCAGAGGCGTTCGTTGCCTGCACCGGAATTCATGGCGTGCGCGCAAGTGCAGCGAATCATCGCGCGACGTGATTCCAACCGCCTCGCATGCCCCGCCTCTACATCCTCACCCAGTATTTCCCGCCCGAGATGGGAGCGCCGCAGCGAGCGGGCATGTTGACCTGTATACGGAACATCCGTATACTTTGAGTGTGTGACGAACAAGGACCAACTTCGTGCAATTCGAGTGGGACGAGGCGAAACGGGAGGAGAATCTGGAGAAGCACGGGATCGACTTCATCGACGCGCTCCAGGTCTTCGCGGATCCGCGGCGACTCGAAGGGTACGATGTCGAGCACAGCGATGACGAAGACCGCTGGTGGACAATTGGGGCATGCCGCTCGCGAGCGCTGTTCGTCATCTTCACCGGGCGTGATGCAGGGAATACGACACGCATTGTCTCGGCAAGAAAGGCGATGAAACATGAAGAAGACGCGTACTACTCGGGTGAAAATCGATGAGCACGGCAAGCGAAGTGGCTCCTCGACGAAGGTGAGAAGCCGAACGGATTGGCGGCGCGTCGATGCACTCACGGACAAGGACATCGAACGTGCCGTCGCGCGCGATGTGAGCACGAGAGTGCTGACGACGCGGGATCTCGCGGCCAGCTATCGCGTGCCCGAGTCCGTCGACGTTCGGAGGCTACGCCTGGAGATGCAGATGTCGCAGGGGGCGTTCGCGCGAAAGTATGGGTTCTCAGTCGATGCTGTGCAGGACTGGGAGCAAGGTCGGGTGACGCCGAATCGATCTGCTCGCGTGCTGCTGACCGTGATCGCTCGGGTCCCGGAAGCCGTGGACCGTGCGCTTCAGGATACCGTGACGAGTGCGCGTCCGCGGTCTGCGCGTCGCGTGGCCAAGCGGTAGCTCCCGTCGTGCCCCACCTCTGCATGCTCACCCAGTACTTCCCGCCCGAGATGGGCGCGCCGCAGGTGCGCCTCAGCGAGCTCGGCGAGCGGCTGATTACGCGCGACTGGGAGGTCGAGGCGCTCACCGCGCTGCCAAACTATCCGACCGGGCACGTGCTTCCCGGGTACTCGCCGTGGCGTGCCGTGAGCGAGAAGGTCGGTAACATTCGCACCGTGCGGGTGCCGCTCTATCCGGCGAAGCAGGGCTTCGTGCGACGCCTTGCGAGCTACTTCTCGTTCGGCGCATCGGCGGCGGTCTTCGGTCCCAGCATGATCGCGCGCCCTGACGTGCTATTCGTCGAGTCTCCGCCGCTGTTCATCGGCTACGCCGCGCGCTACCTCGCCTGGCGTTGGAAGTGCCCGTACGTGCTCAACGTCAGTGACCTGTGGCCCGAGTCCGCAATCCGCATGGGTATCGTCAAGCCAGGGATTGCCACCGCGATGGCGCAGCGACTCGAGCGCTGGCTGTATCGAGGAGCCGCCGCGGTCACCGGTCAGTCGGACGAGATCATCGCGGGGGTGCGTGCCGTCGAGCCCCAGGTGCGTACGCTGGTGGTGACCAACGGCGTCGATCCGCAGCGCTTCGGCCGCACGCATGCGGACCGTGACGCGCGCACGCTATTGGGCGATGAGCCCGGGCCCGTCTTCGTCTACGCGGGACTGCTCGGCTGGGCGCAGGGCCTCGATCAGATCTTGGATCTCGCGCGCAGCATCCCTGAGGCCATTGCCGGGCGATTCGTGCTGATTGGCGAGGGTCCCGAGCGCGAGCGCCTCGCGCGCCGCATCGCCGAGGAGCGCATTGATCGAGTGCGTCTCGTCGGCGCACAGCCGCGCGACCGGATTCCCAAGCTGCTCGCCGCTGCCGATGCGGCGGTGATCACCCTGGGGATGAATCTCCCCGGCGCCGTGCCCAGCAAGATCTACGAAGCCATGGCCTCCGAGCTACCGATTCTTCTCGTCGCCTCCGGTGAAGCAGCGAAGCGGGTGCGCGACGCGAAGGCCGGCCTGGCGATTGATCCTGGTGACACTGACGGCTTACGTCAGGCGTTCTTTCGCCTCGCCAGCGATGTTGGGCTCAGACACAGTCTCGGATCCGCCGGTCGCCGTGCGGCGGAGACGACGTATCATCGGGATCGAATTGCGGGCGAGCTGGATGAGTTTCTGCGGGGTGTGCTCGTGCGCCGAGAGACCGGGCGCGCAGAGACTTGACCGCAGTGTACCGATCGCAGAGGCTTATCGGCACTTCCACCCCGCTCGACATGCCGGCAATCGGCCTTGAGCTGGGGTAATCTCCTTGCGCGGCGTCGCAAAGACTTGGTTGTCGTTGGTGGGCGCAACGTGTATCCCACCAACGTGGAAGAGGTCGTGGGTGGCGTTGATGGCGTGCACCCGGGCCGCGTCGTCTGCTTCGGTGTGCCGCTCCGTTGCCGGGATCGCCACGGCCGCCCAGCGCCCTGCCGTCCACCTGATCAACTGCTACGGCAGTAGGCGAGAATGCTTCTCAAGCTCGCATCTCGCGATCATCGTGCGCATTTCGCGATTCTCGGATCTCGACTTGTGCTAAGCACTCGGCCTTCGGCTCTTGCCGATGGCTTTGCACCACACGGAGACAGACATCATGAGGCTGACACCACGGCACACCCCAGCGCTGCTATTGGCCCTCTCGACCATGATCGCTCTCGCCACGCCGCACGCAGTGCAGGCGACGCCTCCTCCCCTCGTGACCTTTCAGGGCTATCTCACCGACGATGCTGGTGTCCCCATCGACGGCCCGGTGACGGTGCATCTCAAGCTCTTTGACGTCGCCACTGGCGGCACCGCGCTCTTCAGTGAGACGCAGGACGTCGACGCGCAGCGCGGTACCGTCACCGTCCAGCTCGGCGCCGTCACGAGTCTCGACCTTGCGCTCTTTCGCGACCACGAGACGCTGTACCTCGGCATCACCGTGGACGGCAACGTCGAGATGACGCCGCGCCTGCAATTGACGTCGAGTCCGTACGCTGCCGCTGCGGCCTCGGCGGTGGATGCCTCGACGCTGCAAGGGCTCACACCGCAGAGCCTGCGCACGAGCGCCACGCCCCTATCGACGAATGTCGTTTACGACAGCGCCTCCACGGGTCTCACCACCAGCGCCGGGCAACCCGCGGCCAGTGCCCAACAGGCGATCGATGCACTTCTCGGGCGAATCCAAGCGTTGGAAAGCCAGCTTGCGGCCATGCAAGCGACGGTTTCTCAAGTGCAGCAAAGCGTGGCAACGAACGGTGCCAGCATCGCGGTGCTCGATGGAGACGCCCAGGCTCAGGACATGCGCGTTGCGGCGCTCGAAAGCCTCGACGCAGGGACGCGTCTTGCGAGTGTGGAAACCAAGACGGCCGCAATCAGCGCAACGACTGTGGACGGATATGCGTCCGTGCTGTTCGAGAACGTCAATGTGCATGTGCGGCGCGGCGGGCTCACGAACACGCCCAACGGCCTCGGCAATCTGATCGTCGGCTACAATGGCCCCCGTCCTGACGGTACATTCGACCACAGCGGCTCGCACAACATCGTCGTCGGCGGGCAGAACAACTACTCGTCGTACGGTGGAATCATTTCCGGCGAGAAGAATGCGATCTCAGGCCCTTACGCAACGGCAATCGGCGGCTGGTACAACGTCGCCTCGGCAGATCACGCGGCGGCCATCGGTGGTATCCAGAATCAGGCCACGGCCACAGGTGCCGTTACGAGCGGAGGTGTACTCAACAAGGCCA
>CAYHNK010000239.1:0-4981 GCA_964357695.1 uncultured Bdellovibrionales bacterium
CTTGCCTCTCAGCAGACGCGCCAACGCTCCGCTCGCGACCACCACCTGTGGGCGCGGCGCGCTCCGGGGCGCGACCACTTGGATGAGCCCGGCCGGACGGGACCGGAACCCCTGGGAGGGACCCGCGAAGCGGGAGCGGGCCCAGGGGTGAGGACCGGAAGCAGGCCGGGCGACTCGAGCGCGACCCCATCATGGGAGCTTAACCGAATGGCATTGGTGCTAGACCGGACCCTTCAGACGGCTCATTTCGGCCAGGTCGTTTTCGCCTCGTCGATTCAGATCTTTGCAACGGTCATGAGTGAAATCAACGCACCTACTCGCCGACGACGAGCATCAACCGAGGGCTGACCGCACCGGCGGGCGGGATGCGCGCCGGTGCACGCACGACACCAGTCACCTAGGGAAGAATGTACGGGTCGCGGAGAGTCAGTGCGATGAAGCGTTCGACGTTCTCGGTGGCCCCCTCTACATTCACGTTGTAGAGGGTGCCCTTCCACCAGTGCTCGTCTGCAACCTCCAGCTTGATCTTGACCCCGGCAGCTTTGGCACGGTCCGCGAGCTGCGGCAGGACGAGGTAATCGTGGATCCCGCTCCATCCACCGACGCGGACTGGGAGTTGGAACTGGCGACGGATAGCCGCCGAGCTAGTGGTGCAGGTGTCAGTGGCATCCACCTGCGTGGCGTTCGACTTCGCCTTGGTCCGATTCGAGGTTGGTTGTTCAATGACGGGCGAGGCAGCCGTAGCCTTGGCGCGGCAAGGTTGGGTTTGAGAGACGTGATCGAGGTTCATAGTGTCACTCCCGAGGCAGCGGCTTTCCTTCGGGCAACGCGTCATCCAATGACCGTCACCCACTGGTCCAATATCGGCATCTTCTCCAAAGACGTTGCGTCGCTGCGCGGCTTTTCTTCAGTACGCGCATCGCCTCAAAAAGGAATGGTACGCACCGGACGATCACTGGTAGCTACGCCGCTTCACGGTTCTCATCGTTCCGGAGCCGTTGAGCACACCGTTGTCGAAGAAGTAGTAACGCGGATGCTGCACGATGCGCCGTGCGTGTCGTCTCGCGAACGGCTCGACGCGAAACACGAGGAGCGTGTCCTCGAGGATCTCCACGAAGCGAATCGCCGACGCGCGCGTGATCGCAGCCTGCGACGCGACCTTCGTGTAGTCCAACGGCCGGGTTGCCCTGGCGGCGATGGCGACGATGAAACGGGCGAAGCCTTCGAGGTTGCGCGTCAAAGCTTCGGCCTGAATCTCCTCTTTGACATAGGTTCCCGCGTAAGTGTCGAGCAGCGGCTCTCGCTCGCTCCGGTCGTTCTCGGTCCAGACGCCCGGCAGGCTGCCGTAGGCGAGCAAGCGCTTGATGTTCGCATCGTAGCCGATCTCTTCCAGGGTCAACGGGCCAAGCTCGAAATGGACGATACGGCCGGGCAGGAGATTCGCCTGCCCTCGTCGAAGCGTTCGCGCTGATGAGCCCGTCAACAGAAACCGCAGACCTTTGGGCCCTTCGTCGATAGATATTGCTGCTCCTGCAGGAGGTTGATGCTGAGGTCCGGCGCCGGCGAACGAATGAGCGTCGACTTGTCGGTCTGCCTGGGTCCCAGCAGCAGCACACCGCGCCTGGCGCCGCGAAGACGGCGCGAGAGCGCACGTGGGATAAGAGTCGTTGGGTCCGGTGCCACCACCATGCGGACGTAATACCGCGTAAAATGTCCGCGTCCACACGCACGCTGATACGCCGCAGCCTTCGGCGTTTTCGGTGAAGGCTTGGCTGCGCATCTATAGGTCAAGTGTGGGTCAAGAGATGGGTCAAGCGGCTGCTCGGCGTAGAAGCTGCGGCTCGCCAGCACCAGTGGGGCACCCTCGCCCCCGCACTCGAAGTCGCCGAAACCCGCTGCGCTCTTCCTCCACCGATATCCACTCGGTCATCCCGGATCGGCCACGGCCCGCCAAAAAGTCCACGGCGACCGCCTGACACAGGTGGCGACAGAAGCCGCCGCCCATCCTGCGCGGGCTCGATTTGGCGCTGACACGTGTGTGAGGCGGGAAGGAGGCACGTCGACGACGCGGTGCGCCTGAAGTAGGAGCGGGTGCCGTTCGGACGTGGTCGAGAGCGCCACCTACACAGCAGGCAGCGAGGCCACGAAGATGCGGATCCGCTCCAGCAACGCGGTCGCCTGGCGGCGCCACTCGTCGTACTCCGCGACGGCAACCCGGTAGGCGATGACATAGTCGGCATCCTCACGCTCTTGCGAGAGCTGCGCACTCCAATCGAGCGCCTCCTGCGCGTTGCGAAGCTGTGCACCCGGAGTCACAGGTCGATGGCCTCTCGTGCGATGTCCACGGCAATCAGACGCCCGCGCTCCTCGAGCTCCCGCCACTGTCCTTCGCCGAGCACCAGAATGGCCAGTGCCGTATCATGCGCGACGTTGAGCTCGGCCGCCGTGCGTCGCAACGCGTGCTTTGCCTGCGCAACGACAGAATCCGCAACGATCACGAGCACGTCAAGGTCCGAGTCCTCGCCACTGTCGCCCCGCGCGTGCGAGCCGTAGACCGCGATGCGCCCGAGCTGCGCACCGAGCAGCGCCCGAGCTGCTCGCACGAGCTCGTCCAGGGCACAGCGATCCGAGCTATGGAGCGTCGCTGCCAGCACCGAGGGATCACGCAGCATAGGCATAACGTACCTGCGCAGGTCGAAAATGCAAGGAGGGCATGTGTCGCGAATTCCCCTCGCCAACTGTCACCCCCCTGGCATATGACCTGCCCGATGCCCACCTCCTTCACGCTGCCACCTGCCGCCCCGGCAGTCATCGTGCACCTGTTCAAGGGCGTGCTCGAGAGCGACCGTCACGAGCGCCTGTGGCAGAGCCTGCTGGCGCATCAGGCCGCCGTGCGCGACTACTGCGCCGTCGTCGGCTTGCAGCTCGTCATCGACGAGGCCGAGGGCTACGCCTATTTACGCCAGACGCCGCACGCGCAGGACAACGCGCCCGCCGGGGAAGATGTTGCCGACACGGGCGACGGAACGCCAACGTTGCCGCGTCTTATTGCCCGGCGACCCCTCGGCTATGGCCAGAGTCTCTTGTGTGTGCTCTTGCGCAAGCGGCTCGCCGAGCAGGACGCCGGCGGCGGCAGCACCCGCCTCGTGCTCGGCCGCAACCAGATGGTCGAGATGATCCAGACGTTTCTGCCCACCACCGTCAACGAAGCCCGACGCGTCGACCAGATCACGCGTCACATCAACAAGCTCGTCGACTACGGCATCTTGCGACCGCTCAAGGGCGATGGCGACAGCTTCGAGGTGCGCAGCATCTTGAAGGCCCTCGTCGACGCCGACTGGTTGCACGCCATCGACGACAAGCTCGCCGCCTACGCCGCCCATGCCGACACCCTTGCTTGATTTCGCCACGAGCGACCGCCAGGCGGGCTTTCGCCTGCATCGGCTGGAAGCACTCAACTGGGGCACCTTCGACGAGAAGGTCTGGATCATCGCGCCGCGCGGCGACAACGCCCTGCTCACCGGCGACATCGGCTCGGGGAAATCGACCCTGGTCGATGCCTTGACGACGCTCCTCGTGCCGCACCAGCGCATCGTCTACAACAAGGCCGCGGGCGCCGAGAGCAAAGAGCGCGACCTCTATTCGTACATTCGCGGCGAGTACAAGAGCGCCAAGGACGAAGCCACGCTCGGCGCCAAGGCGGTCGCTTTGCGTGGCGACGACAGCTACACCGTGCTGCTGGCGCATTTTTACAGCGCGGGCTTCGATCAGCACGTGACCTTGGCGCAGGTCTTCTGGCTCAAAGACAACCAGCGCAACCCGGAGCGCTTCTTCGTCGTCGCCGAACGAGATCTCGCCATCGCCCTGCACTTTGGCGATTTTGGCGACAATCCCCTAGAGCTGAAAAAGCGCCTGCGCAAAACGAGCGGCGTCGCGGTCTTCGACTCCTTCAAGGAGTACGGCGGCCGCTTCCGGCAGATCTTCGGCATTCAGAACGAGCAGGCCCTCGAGCTCTTCTACCAGACGGTGTCGATGAAGTCGGTGGGCAACCTCACCGACTTCGTACGCGACCACATGCTCGGCCGCGGCGACGTCGAGCAGCGTCTCGAAGAGCTGCGCCGCCACTTCGACAATCTTCATCGGGCCCACGAAGCAGTCCTCAAGGCCAAGCGTCAGATCGAGCGCCTCGGGCCGCTCGTCGCCGACGGTACGCGTCACGCCGAGCTGCTCGCGGCCATCGAGACGTTGGCGGGTGACCGCGACGCGCTGTCGTCTTATTTTGCGCGACTTGCGAGTGAGCTGCTCACCGTGCGCATCACGGACGACGAGCGCCAGCACGAACGACTCGGTGCTCGTCTGGAAGCCGCGGTGCGAGACGAGGAGCGCCTGCGCGGCGAGGAGGCCACGCTGCGCGCCGACATCGAGGCCCAAGGGGGACGACGCCTGCGCGAGCTCGAGCAGGAGGTCGGGCGCCTCGAAAGCGAACGGAACCGCCGCAGTCACGCCGCCGAGGCCTACCATGCCCGCGCCACCGCGGTGGAGCTGCCCGCGCCCGCACCGACGAGTGACGAAGCGTTCGAGACCAACCGCTCGCACCTCGAGGCCGAGCTTGCTCACGCGCAGGACGCTGCGGCGGCGCAGCAGGCCGAGCGGGACCAGGTCACCGTCGCCTTCAGCCGCGCCCGTGACGAGCATGGGGTGCTCGAACGCGAGATCACCTCGCTCGCCGCGCGGCGCTCCAACATTCCGAGTCAGATCTTGGCCCTGCGCGACCAGATGGCCGCGGTCCTCGAGGTCGATGTCGACGAGCTGCCTTTTGCCGGCGAGCTCTTGCAGGTACATGACAGCGAGCGCGATTGGGAGGGAGCCATCGAGCGGCTCTTGCACGGCTTTGGTCTCAGCCTACTCGTCTCCGAGTCGCTCTACGAGCGCGTCAGCCGCTACGTCGACAAGGTGATGCACCTGACGGACATCCAGCGCG
>CAYHNK010000239.1:4991-7648 GCA_964357695.1 uncultured Bdellovibrionales bacterium
GCGCGTCAGCCGCTACGTCGTCGACACAGACCTTCGCGAGCGCCTCGTCTACTTTCGCGCCGTCGAGCCTGACCATGCCCACGCGTCGCGGACCCCGCGTCCCGATACGGTGGCGCACAAGCTCGTCATCAAGAGCGACAGTGGCTTTTACGGCTGGCTCGAGCGCGAGCTCGTGCAGCGCTTTGACTACGTCTGTTGCGAAGACCTCGACGCCTTTCGGCGCGAGCCCCAGGCCCTCTCGCGCCGCGGCCAAATCAAGCACCGCGGCAATCGCCACGAGAAAGACGACCGGCGGCGCGTCGACGACCGCGCCCACTTCGTGCTTGGATGGAGCAACGCCGAGAAGCTCGCGACCCTCAAAGCCCAGCTCCTCTTGCACGAGCGCACGTTGCAGGAGCAGGGCACAAGACTCGCGGGTCTCGACGCCGCTGGCACCGCGCTGCAAAAGCGACGCGACCTCCTGCGAGATCTCGACGCTGTCACGAGCTACGAGAGCATCGCCTGGCAGCCGCTCGCCGCCGAGATCGAGCGTCTGCACGCCGAGCGGCGGGCCGTCGAGTCGAGCTCGGATGTGCTCGCGCTCTTGCATGACCGTCTCAAGACGACCCTCACGGCGCTCGGCGAGAACCGCACGCGCCACGACACCCTCCTCTCCGAGCGTAGCAAGCTCGAAGCGAGCCTGGAGCTCGATCGCAGCGCCCTCACCGAGGCCCAGACGCTCGGCGCGGCGCTCACGGACGGCGCACGCCTGACGCGTCTCGATGCGTTGCGGCGCGAAGTCCTGGGCGAAGCGGCGCTCGCCTACCGCAGCCTCGACAAGGCCCGCACACAGGTACGCGAGGCCCTGCAGGCGCGACTCGACGGTGAGCACAAGCGCGCGCAGCGCCTCGGGGAACGCGTGCTCACCGCGATGCTGGAGTACAAGCACGACTACCCCGCCGAGACTGCGGAGGTGGACAGCGCGCTCGCCGCCGTGCCGAGCTACGCTGGCATGCTCTCGACCCTAGAAACCGAGGACCTGCCGCGCCACGAGGCGCGCTTCAAGCAGCAGCTCAACGAGGGCACCATCAACAGCGTCGCTCTCTTTCAGAGTCAGCTAGAACAAGAGCGCCGGGCCATCGAGCAGAAGATCGCCGCCATCAACCGCTCACTGCGCGGCATCGAGTACAGCCCCGGCACCTACATCGCACTGCATCCCGACCCGACGCAGGACGCCGACGTGCGGCAGTTTCGCGAGGATTTGCGCCAGTGCCTCTCCCATGGGCTCGCCGACGACGCGCTCTACAACGAAGGGAAGTTCTTACAGATCAAGGCGCTCATCGAGCGCTTCTCCGGCCGCGAGGGGCTGGTGGATCTCGACGCGCGTTGGACCCGCAAGGTCACGGACGTGCGCCACTGGTTTCTGTTCTCGGCGAGCGAGCGCTGGCGTGAGGGGGATGTCGAGCGCGAGTTCTATTCCGATACCTCGGGAAAATCCGGCGGCCAAAAGGAGAAGCTCGCGTACACCATTCTCGCCTCCGCCCTCGCCTATCAATTTGGCCTCGAATGGGACGCCATCGAGTCGCGCTCGTTTCGCTTCGTGGTCATTGACGAGGCGTTTGCCAAGGGCTCGGACGAGAGCACGCGCTACGCCCTCGATCTCTTCGACAAGCTGCACTTGCAGCTTCTCATCGCCACACCGCTGCAAAAGATCCACGTCATCGAGGACTACATCGCCGCGGTGCATTTCGTGCACAACGATGACGGCCATAGCTCCAAGGTGCGCAATCTCACCCTCGCCGAGTACCGTGCGGAGAAGGAGCGTCGCACCACGACCGTGATCTCGGCGCCCTCCACCCAGCTCGACGCATGATCACGCCGGGCGAGGTGAAGAAGAAGGCCGAGCGCCTGTGGCAGCGCGGCGACATCGGCCGAGCGCTTCTCGGGGCCGGCGGTGATCTCTTCCCCCTCGAATTCTCCTGCCGTCCGCCCACGGCGCGCGAGCTTCTTGCGGACTTCGCCGGGGTGCGTGCGTGGATCAAGGCACTCGAAGCACAGAGCAACGAGACGCTCGGGCACGGCTACGTTCTCACCTATCGCGAGGTAGCGCATCGACAGCTCGGCACCCAGCGTCTGCCTGCGCTGGTGCGCTTTGAAAGTGTCGAAGACGTCGCACGCTTTCTCGGCAAGACGCAGGCGGCCAAGCGTCTGCGCGCCCGCGCCGAGCAGATCCTCGCCGCCGAGCCGCGCCTCTCCGAGTGGATCTTGGACAAACCGCTGCGCGTCCTCGAATACGACGCAATCTGGCCGCAGCTCTTGGCGGTGGTCGCTTACTTTGTCGCCCACCCACGGCCGGATTTGTATCTGCGGCAGCTCGATATCCCCGGGGTGGACACGAAGATCATCGAATCGCACGAGGGGCTCCTTGCCGAGCTGCTCGATGTGGTGCTGCCCCCGTCGGCCATCGACACCAGCGTGACGACGTTGTCGGGTCACGGCTTCGAGCGCCGCTACGGGCTGCGCTACGACGAGCCGCTCGTGCGCCTGCGCTTTCTCGACCCCGCCTGCGCCATCGCCCCGGGCGTGGGCGATCTGAGCCTGCCGCTCGGCCAATTTCGCCCGCTCGCGCCCCGCTGCCCCCGGGTGGTCGACACCCAAAACAACGAGAAAGGACTGAC
>CAYHNK010000240.1:0-6457 GCA_964357695.1 uncultured Bdellovibrionales bacterium
TCACAAGTCCATTCAGTCGTCGGTTCAGCAATCTCTTTTTGCACCATAGCGGCGTACGGCCAGCGGAGCGCCGCGATCCCCCAGGCTGTGTCGTCAACGACGGCGCGGTTGACGAGCGCGATCGAGAAGGTAGAGCCGACGTCCACCGACACTGCACGATCCGGCTTCGGATCTCCGTCGTGAAGGAACACGGCCGTGCCGCGCCGTTTCCATCGTCCGAGGATGTCTGCAATCTCTGCTGCGCTAAGGGCTCCCGACGGAGGCCAGAGTGCCATGTGTGTCCAGATCACGTCTGGGCACATCTCCTCGATCTGTCGCCGTACGTCGTTCGCACTATCCCAGATTGACACCTGGCGGTGCCAGTGGCCGAGGATCGACATTGCTTGCGCAACGCCGAGCCCGTAAACAGACAGGTAGCGTGGGTTGCCGAGCCACACAGAGCGGAGCGGTCGTCGCGGTCTCATCGTGCAGGCCGGACGGGTATTTCGCATCCGCGGGCCGGACCTGTTGTTCGCCCGTAACCGAGGTGTTGGATGAACGCGGGCTCTCCGATCGGCCCCCAGATGTACGTGCCGAGGCGTTCGTGGCGCATCGCCTGGTCGTTCCACATGCGGTCGTCGCCGTAACGGGTGTTCATCCAGGTGTTGATCGCCGGGACGAAGTGGTGCGCAGACGGGGTTCGGCTGGCGTGTTCCTCGATGGCAGGTAGGACGCGCGAGACGCGCCAGAGCCCTGTCTGCGTTCGCCAGTGGTCGTTTACGCAACACGTCTGCGAGGTCCCGTCGCCGATCGGGATTTGCACCTCGATTTTGTCCCACCGCATGTCGGGCTTGTCTTCGTGCTTGCAGCGCATCGTTTTGCGCTTGTTGTACGAGACGTGGTGCACACTACTGGGCGACGCAGTCATTGCAGACAGCGCTCGAGTGATAGGCAGGGGGCGGAGAACGAGCCAGTCCTCTTGTGTGTGAAGTACGATCGGTGAGCGTGTCTCGCGGAGGAGCCACTGGATCGCGGGTCCCATCCCTCCTGCCGGCGTCGCCCGGTGTGTGACGGCAATATCGTGCTCGTCTGCGGTCGCTTGGAGCCACTGCTCAATCCGTCCTGGTGACGTCCCTGGACGGACGTCTTCGTTGACGAGCAGGCGTGTCGGTTTGACGTCGACGTTCGCGAGAAGTGACGCAGTGCACTCCTCGAAGAGATCTGCGCGATCGCTGACTGCGGTGATGATGATCTCGTAGGTCATGCGCGCTCGCTACGCCGTCCTCGGCGTCAGGAGCAGCGTCCAGTCCTCAGCCTCTACCACCTCCCACGCATGATGCGGAAACTCCGCAGCGAGAGCTTCCGTCGACGCGAAAAGGGGCTGCCTCGGAAGCGCCATCGCAGGTAATTCAGGGCGGTCCGGCCCCGTCCAATAAGGCGGACAAATCAAGTGCAGGTCGTCGATCACGATGACATCGCGCCGGGTGTCACGGCCGCTCTTGAGTGCGGCGAGTTCCGGCATCAGCGGCATCAGCGACGGGAGATCCTTCGCTGTGCTCGCGATGTTCAGCCCGAACAAGGCCGGATCACTGTGCGCGTCGAGGTAAATCAACGCGCGGGCGTGCGACGCCGCGTCCTCCAGCATGCGCGGCAGCAGGACGGCCGACGATCCGGTGTAGAGGTGCACTCGCTCGGCGAACGGCTCGTTACGTAGCGACGCCTTGACCTTCTCGACGAGTTCGGGGCCGATCTCGCACGAGAATACCTCGGCGTATCCGGCCTTCATGGCCTTGATCACGGATGCGCCATAGTTGGTGCCGGTTTCAATGAACGCGGTCAATCCGTACTCCTCGCGATAAGCATCGATCGGGTGTTTTCTCAGGGCCATTTGATTTCCTCGTGTCTGAACGGGTTGTTTACCATGCCAGCGCTTCGTGTGGGGACGGGGGCAGCCCCTTGTATCCGGCCTCGAATTCAGGACGGGCCCAATACCATGTGTCCGCATAGTCGGGACGCGGGTGACCCGGTACCCATTGTTCTACGCGGCAGTGCCAACCCGTCTCCATGAGAAGATCTTTGCCCCGGCTGCTAGTGCTCGCATTGTCAAAGACGAGCACCTTACGCACGTAAGTGAGCGATTCCTCGACGCACAGATCGCGCAGTTCTCCGTCGACAATGATCGCGTCGAAGCCCCCTACCGAGTCGATCGCGGCAACGTGAACGGTGCACAAGTAGCCGACCGGATCGGTGACGTGCGTCGTCGCGGCGTCCTTTTCAAAGCAAAAAAAGGTGATATTGTTCAACCCCTCTGCGGCTGCCGCCGCTCTGATCGTATTCGACCAGTGTGGATCGTGTTCTACGGTGTAGACGCGCCCCGTTGGGCCCACCCGTCGCGCCAACCATAGAGTGCTCCAGCCGGTGCCCCACTCGAAGATCTGCCATCCCCGAGTCAGCCACGACTCAAACCGCGCCACGAACGAATTTGGAAGCCACGGGCGATTGCGGCTGCCCGGCCCGTTGGCAGGACTCCCAGGATCGCGATCGTACCCAATGGGCGATTCCGCGCCACCCCTTGCACATCGCGCACGCAGCGCTTCTATTTCGGCTGGCGCAAGCACGCGCGGTGGAGGGATAACAAGCGTCATTAAACCACCTCTCTCGCCAACACGAACGGCTCCGCGTACATGCATCCGGCCACCTGCCCCCAATAGGCCGCTCGCGTTCGAAGCGCCTCGATCCCCCGCGGATGCGGCGGCGGTCGAAGCTCGGTCTCGTAGCAGGCCATCGCCGCCAGTTTTCTATCGAGCGTGTTGGTGATATCGACAAATACATTGGGCACGAATCCTCCGCCCCAATACCAGTCGGTCGACGAAGGGGTCTCGAAGCACAGGATGCGGTTTGGCGCGTCGGGGCCGATGGGACGAGTCGCCACCATCACTGACCGCGCGACCGCCCGGTGATCCGTGTTCGGGTCGGCTGGGTGGTGCGTGTAGACGACGTCGGGTCGCGCCTCGCGGAGGAGCGCCTCGATCCGCTGTGTGAGCAGCAACTCGGGCCCGTCGGCGAGGGTCATCGCGCGAAAGCCGAGGAAGCGGACGCCGTGGCCGAGGATCGCTGCGGCGTGCTGCGCCTCGATCGGCAGCGATGGCACGAGGTCCACCCGCGCGCTGCGGCAGTCGCCGGTGATGACGACGACGACCTCGTCCCTAGCGGCGTCGTGCCGCGCGATGGTGCCGCCCACGCCGAGCACCTCGTCGTCCGCGTGCGCCGCGAACACCATGACCTTCACGCGAGCAACTCCGCCGTGCTCGCGCCGAGGTGCATGAGCGCGTCGAGCGCCGAGAGCCCCCGGTCTGCCCCTTCCGGCAGGTCGGGCCGGTACCACGGGAAGGTGAAGTCCTGCACCACGATCTCGACCCCTGCCGCAGCGAACGCCGCGCGGTCGAGGTAGCTCGCGCCGGTGCGCCCCGACAGGTAGTGCGTGGCGTCGAGGCGCCGGCAGATGTCGAGCACGCGATCTCCCTTCGCGCCGGCGGCGCCCAACGTCGAACTGGATACCGTCGGCGTCGTGAGGCCGAATGCGCCGGCGAGCATGCCCATCGATCCCGCTGACGTGAGATAGAGCCGTTTCGTCGCTCGCTCGCGGCATCTTTCCATGAAGTCCTCGATGGTCGGCCATGCCCGAGCAAAACCTGGGGCGTTGCGGTACGCGGTCTTGATCTTCTCTGCGTGCCTCTCGGGCCAGGTTGGATCGGCGACCTCCACCTCGCGAACGAGTTGCGGGAATCGGTGGACGAATGGGATGGTCAGCCATTCGAGCCCCCGCGGCCCCGCGATCTTCGCCCGCTGCTGGAGGCTGTCTCGCTTAAATTGCACGTCGTCGAGAAGCACGAGCACGTCCGAGCGTTTCACCTTGTCGAGCAGCGACAGGCACGGCAGGTACTCGGGCTGGTGGATGGCCACGGTCAGCACGCGCGCGCCTCCTCCACCACCATTGCCTCGAGCGTGGCCACGATCTCGCCGCAGTCGGCGGGGTCGACGCCGAGGTGCATTGGTAGGCAGAGCTGGCGGGCGAGGAGCGCATCCGTCCACGGCAGCGACACGCCTCTAGCGACCGACTGGAAGGCGGGCATCTGGTGCGCCGGCGGGTCGTAGAGCGTCCCGGTCTCGATCCCGTGGCGCTCGCGGAGGAGCGTGCGCACCCGGTCGCGGTCGACCCCGTCCGGCAGCGCCACCGGAAACTTGTAGAAGGCCGGCTCGCACCCCGGGGCCGCGACGGGCAAGCGAATCAGGCCACTGCCGGACAGCTCTTGCTTGTAGGAGAGCGCCACGGCGCGGCGGTGCACGAGGATCTCGTCGAGGCGCCGGAGTTGCGCCCGCGCGATCACCGCGCGCACCTCGTCCATCAGCCAGTCGGAGCCGAGTTCGACGATCTCCTCCATCGACGAGCCCACTCCGTGGTGCCGAAGCGTCCGGGCCATTGTCGCCAAGTCGTCGTGGTCGGTCGTGATCATGCCCCCGACGCCGCACGTGAGAACCTTGGTCGGGTAGAACGAGAAGCAGCCCGCGGCGCCGATCGCCCCAGCCATCCGGTCGTCAAGGGACGCTCCGGCTGCGTGCGCGCAGTCCTCGATGATGGGAATGCCGCGGCGCTCGCATTCCCCATGGAGCAGCGCGATCCCGTGCGGAATGAACCCTGCCAGGTGCACGACGACGACGGCCACCGTCCGATCCGACAGCCGCGAAATCGCGTCCTCGACGTCAAGGCAGTAGTCGCGTGCGTCGGTCTCGCAGAACACCGGCGTGAGCCCGGCCCGTAGCGCCGCCGTTACCGTCGCCGCGAACGTGTTGGACGGCAGGATCACGTCCCCGCTCGGCATCTTCCGGCTCGCCATGGCCCATCGTATGGTGATCTCGAGCGCTGCCGAGCAGCTCGCCACCGATACGGCATGCCGCACACCGATCCGGTTCGCGAATTCGGCCTCGAGCGCCTCGGCGTGCGGGCCGAGGATCAGCTTGCCGCCTCTCAGGATGTCAGCGATCTGTGCCAGAACGCACGGAAGGTCGTCTTCGAAGAAGGTTGGGCGGGCGCCGAGGCGGCTCTCTGGCTTCACGGTCGCCTCATGAAGTGCTCGAGCAACTCCGCCGCACCGCGTCGCAGATCCACCTCGGGTCGCCAGCCCAGTACCTCAGCGGCGAGTTGGATGTCGAGGGTTCTCGGCAATAAAGCGTCGACTCCGGGCACTTGCTCGCGGCCCACGGTGACCACGCCAAATACCTCGGCCAGCTCCGTGATCGACGGGGCGCCGCTCCCGCCCCCGATGTTGATCGCTGGCGGAAGCTCCGGCGCGACCAGCGCGCGCGCGACTGCCTCGCAGGCGTCGTCGATGTGCACGAGATCGAGCCGTTGCGACCCGTCACCGTGTAACGAGAACGCTCCCAGGCCTACGGCCGCGCGTGCCATGCGCTCCGACACGCCGTCCCGTCTGAAGTCGACGCCGCTCCCTACGCCGTACAGGTGCGAGAAGCGTAGCGCAGTGCCGCCGGCCTCGTGCCAGACCGCTTCGGCCAGCCGCTTCATGGCCCCGTAGAGCGTGTCCGGCGCGGTGCCGTCGCTCTCACGTGCCGGCCGTTCGATCGAGCCGTACACGTAGATGCTGGAGGCAAGGAGCAGACGCTTGGCGTTGCGCGCGGCGTGAACCACGTGTATCGCAGAATCCACGTTGTCGCGGATCGCTTCGGTTGGATGTTCGACGAGGCCGCCCGGCGCCCCACCACCGGCGAGGTGCACGACGGCCTCGATGTCACGCAGCCCGACCGCCGTGAGGCCGCGGACGTCACACATGCCGCGCGTCGAAACGCTCGTCGGCATCGCAGCCAGTACCGCGTCCAGTGTCCCCCGCCTCGGGTCCCTACCCACGGCGACCACGTCGTGCTCTCGCGCGAGGCGCCGCACGAGCGCTAGCCCGAAGTAGCCGAACCCGCCCGTGACGAGGACCCTCATTTGACGGCCTCGAACAGGCGCGCGCGAACGTCTCCGTCGCCGAGCACTCGATTGATGGACGCGATCGCGTCCTCGATTCGTACCGCGCCGAGGTGGCCCACCAGAATGCCCGGGACCGTCGTCGGCAGTAACCCCTCTCTCGACAACTCTTCTACCAACTTCTCGCCAGGCCGGACGCCCGTGAAGATGATCTCGACGTCCCGCCCTGCTCGCCGGATGATCTCCCGCGCCAGGTCCAGGACGCGTAGCGGCTTGCCCATGTCGAGCACGAACGTTTCGCCGCCCCGCTCCATCGCGGCGGCCTGCAGGATGAGCCGGCACGCCTCTGGAATCGTCATGAAGTAGCGGACCATGTCCGGGTGCGTGACTGTGACCGGCCCACCTTGGTTGATCTGCTTGAGGAAGGTAGGCACCACGGACCCGGCGGAGCCCAGCACGTTGCCGAAGCGCACAGTGGTGAAGTGCGTGCGGCTC
>CAYHNK010000240.1:6467-7637 GCA_964357695.1 uncultured Bdellovibrionales bacterium
CGGCTCCTAGTGTGCATCGCCCGCACGTACATCTCGGCGAGCCGCTTGGTGGCGCCCATCACGCTCGACGGGTTCACCGCCTTGTCCGTGGAAACCATCACGAAACTGTTGGCCCCAAACACAGAGGCCACATCCGCGACCGTTTGGGTGCCGATGACGTTGTTGCGCACCGCCTGCTGCGCCGAGCGCTCCATCATCGGGACATGCTTGTAGGCGGCCGTGTGAAGCACAACATCGGGTCGGTGCGCGACAAAGATGGTCTCGATGCGCGCGCGATCGCAGACATCGCCTATTTCCGGCTCCCCGCTCGGCACCGCCTGGTGGACGCGGAAGAGATTGTCCTCCGCGCGGTCGAAGAGGACGAGGCGCGCCGGCGCGAACCGTACGATCTGCCGACACAATTCGGATCCTATACTTCCGCCGGCGCCTGTTACCAGCACCGATCGTCCACGCAGAAATTCCGCGACGGCCGTCTCGTCGATCGAAGCCGGCGCGCGGCCGAGCAGGCTCTCGAGGTCGATGTCGTCGATGCAGATCACGCGGTCCTCTCGGCGCCTCCCGCCAGCGCCTCCCGCCACATCGCAGCGTAGTGTCCGGCTTGTTGCTTCCACGTCCACGCCCGCTCGATCTCGGCGCGCGCTGCCTCGCCCATCCGCACGGCGGTCAGGACGTCGAGAGATCGTAGCGCGTCTGTGATCGCTTCCACACTCGGTTTTTGTGGAGGCAGCTCTCGTTGGCCGAGGAGTCGCCCGTTCTCGCCGTCTTGAATGAACTCCGGCATGTTTCCGATGTGGTTCGATATGATCGCCACGCCGCATGCTGCCGCCTCGAGTGCCGGATTCGGGGTGCCGTCCTTGTCTGAGGCGACGACGAGCACGTGCAGATCCTGGTAGTAATCGCGCATGGCCTCGGGAGGTAGCGCGTCAGTGTGCCGACGGTCGATGGAGCGGAACTCGACGCCCGCGCGGCGGCACGCTTCCTCGACGAGGATGCGCCCCTTGCGCGGGTCCGGCTTGCCTACGAACCCGACTACGAGCCGCGCGTCGAAGGCTCGTGGCCGCAGCCGCTGAAAGAACGTCTCGTCGACGCCGTTCGGGCAGTAAACGGTCACGATGTTGAATCGTCGCCGTGTCTCCTCGGCAAGCAAGAAGCTGTTCGCGTGAAATGCCT
>CAYHNK010000241.1:0-7611 GCA_964357695.1 uncultured Bdellovibrionales bacterium
GCTCGCCACCCGACAACGTGCGCACCTTCTTTTGTTGGTCGGTACCGCGAAACGCAAACCCGGCCAGATACGCACGCGCGTTGACGGTGCGCTTGCCGAGCTCGAGAAACTCTACGCCGCCGGAGACCTCCTCGAAGACACTCTTCTCCCCGTTGAGCGTATCGCGGCTCTGATCGACATAGGCGAGCTTGACCGAATCACCGACCAAGAGCTCGCCGCCGTCGGCCTTCTCGATCCCGGTGATCATGCGGAACAACGTCGTCTTGCCGGCGCCGTTGGGACCGATGACGCCGACGATGGCGCCACGTGGCACCTTGAAGCTGACGTTATCCATCAGCAAGCGATCGCCGTAGGCCTTGCGCAAGCCGCGCGCATCGATGACTAGACCCGAAAGCTCCGGGCCTGGTGGGATGTAGATTTCCCCGGTCAGCTCGCGCTTGTCCTGTCCCTGCTTGAGGAGATCCTGATAGCGCGCCAGGCGGGCCTTGCCCTTGGCCTGACGGGCCTTGACCGAGCTGTGCACCCACTCGAGCTCGTGCTTGAGCTGGCGTTGGCGCGAGCTCTCGACCTTCTCTTCCACCTCCAAGCGTTTCTGCTTTTGCTCGAGCCACGAGGAGTAGTTGCCCTTCCACGGGATGCCATGGCCGCGATCGAGCTCGAGGATCCAGCCGGCGACGTTGTCGAGGAAGTAGCGGTCGTGGGTGATGGCGACGACCGTGCCCTCGTATTTCGCCAAGTGCTGCTCGAGCCAAGCCACTGACTCGGCGTCGAGATGGTTGGTCGGCTCATCGAGCAACAAGAGGTCCGGCTTTTCGAGCAGGATGCGACACAGGGCGACGCGCCGTCGCTCGCCCCCCGAGAGCGTCGACACGTCGGCGTTGCCGGGCGGGACGCGCAGCGCATCCATCGCCATCTCGAGAATGCGGTCGAGCTCCCAACCGGACGCCGCATCGATGGCGTCCTGGAGCTTGCCCTGCTCTTCGAGCAACGTATTCATCTCGTCGTCGCTCATCGGCTCCGCGAACTTCGCCGACACCTCGTTGAAGCGATCGAGTAGATCGCGGATAGGCTTGAGACCGAGCTCGACATTGCCGAGCACATCGAGCTCCGGATCGAGCTGCGGCTCCTGCGACAAGAATCCGATCTTGACCGACGGATCGGGCCGTGCCTCACCGAGAAACTCCGTCTCGACGCCGGCCATGATACGCAAGAGCGTCGATTTGCCCGCGCCGTTGGGGCCGATGACGCCGATCTTGGCGCCGGGAAAGAACGCTAGTGAGATGCCGCGCAAGATCTCCTTGCCGCCGGCCGCCTTGCGCAAATCACTCATCGCGAAAATGTACTTGTCCGCCATGTCGCCTTTCACCTCGCCGCCGACAGTGTCGGCGCGCTATTTGGATGCAGCGAGGTATACCAGCGGACGGGACTCGGCAAGGGGACGCTACTCGACGTAGCCGAGTGCGCGCAGTGAAGCCTCGTCGCGCTCCTGGGCGGGCCTGGCCGCAAGGTGCAAGCCAGCCTCGAGAAAGTGTCCGAGTGCCTGCTCCAGCTCGTCGGCGCGCGGGTCATCGGGCCGAAGCAGCGTTTGCTCGCGCGGGTCGGCGCGCACATCGAGGCGCTCGCGTTGCCCAGCAACGAAGGGATAGGTGGGAAATTGCCGACTCGAGCGCTGGTGTAAGATGAGCAGCCCTTCGGCGCTGCGCACCGCCACTTGTTGGCGCTCCATGTGCTCACTGAAGGCGTAACGGCGCGCCCATCGGGCACTCTCGGCGAGGGCGCGCAAGCTGCGGCCACGCATCGGCTCCCACCGCGGGACACCGACAAGATCAAGCACGGTAGGCGCCACATCGACGCTCTCGACCATGGCGTCAAAGCTCCCCGCCGAAAGACCCGGCGCGTGCACGATGAGCGGCACGTGCACCGTCGGCGCGTACAGACCGCCGTGATGAAAATAGAGCTCGTGCTCGCCGAGATTCTCACCATGGTCGGCGGTGATCACCAGCGCCGTATCATCGAGGAGCGAGCGCGTCCGCAGCCCGGCGACGAGTGTCGCAATACCGGCGTCGACGACCTCCACCTCGGCAACATAGCGTGCGCGCAGCTCCTCGGTCGTCGCGAGCTCATTCAAGACGCGGCGAAACCACGGGTGGCGGCGTTGGATCCCAGTCGCCGCCCGACGCGCTTGCGTCATGGGGATCCGCGCGGCCTCGGCACGGGGGCGCGGTGGATGATCTGCGGGTGGGTCATACGGCGCATGCGGGTCGGTGTAGTGCAGCCACAAAAAGAACGGCGCGTGCCAGTCCAAGCTGTCGATGAGGGTGAGCGCTTCGCGTGAGGTACTGTCCGCTCGTCGCTCGGTACGCTCGGCCAGCACCACGTGCTCAAAACCTTGACCCAGATTGGAGACCTTGGGGTTCAGGTGTGCAAAGCCGATGACTGCGCCCGTCTGCATCCCTCGACGGGCTAGCGCGACTGCGAGCGTGCGGGCACCGTCCTGAATGCCGCTCTCATTGTCATACACACCATGGTCGCGCGGATAGAGCGAGGTCATGAGCGACGCATGGGCAGGATTGGTCAACATCGAGGCCGAGTAACACTGCGAGAATAGCCAGCCCGAGCGCGCAAGCTCATCGATCGCCGGCGTGCGGGCATCGCCACCATACGCACCCAGGACATCGGCGCGCAGCGTGTCGACGGTCACGAGAATGACGTTGCGCGCACGAGGGCGCGTCGCCTGAGCGTCTCCGGGAGATAGTCGCTCCCGCATCGCGGCGTCATCGCAGCCTAGCAACACCCAGCAGACGCCCAAGACAACGTAGCGCATCGAGGCGACGGTAGCATCAGCCCGCGCACCTCCCCAAGAAAGTGGCGCCGCACGCCGCACGGATTTTGACCGATCGTAGCGAGCGTGGTGCAATGCGCTGCATGTCACCTCTCGTTCTGACGCTGTCGTTGCTGCTCGCTGCTCCTGCCCCTGGTTCATCGGCGCCCAGCGAGCTCATCATCCTCTTGCTCGTCGACGCCATGCGCCCCGACCACCTCGGGGCCTACGGCTACGACCGGCCGACCTCGCCCAACATCGATGCCATCGCCCAAAACGCGCGCGTCTTCGAGCACGTCTACGCCAACGCCCCTTGGACGCGTCCCTCGACCGCGAGCTTTCTCACGGGTCTGAACGCTTCGCGCCACCGCACCGAGACCGAAGACAGCAAGCTGCCTGCAGACGTCGTCACGCTCGCACAGCGCGCAAAGCAAGCCGGCTATGCGACAGCGGGATTTACCGCCAACGGCAACGGCGGCTCGCTGGCCGGACTCGAGCGCGGCTTTGACCGTTTTGAGGATCCCACCAACACGTACACCAAGAAGGTCCGCGGCGAGACGTACAACGGCTTGCCGACCGGGGAATTCATCATCGACAAGGTGCTCAGGTACCTCGGCAAGAGCGCGGCCCAAAAACAGCTCGTCTTCGTCTTCCTCGTCGACCCGCACGATCCGTACGCCGCGCCGCCGAGGCTCGAAAAGATGTTTCTCGATCCGAGCTACACGGGACCCGTACGCCGCCACGCGCTCTGGGAGACGAACAACAGCTACCCCGAAGCCGAGCGACGCTCGATGATGGCCGTCTACGACGCCGGCATTCGCTACGCTGACGAGGCCATCGGCCAGCTCAAAGCCGGGCTCGAACGACTCGGTGTGTACGACCGCACGACGCTCCTTATCTCGGCAGACCACGGTGAGGGCTTTGGCGAGCACGGCTTCTATCTACACGCCCATCAGTTCTGGGACGAGGTCGTGCGCATTCCGCTCATCGCCAAGGGTCCCCGCTTTGCCCCGGGGCGCGACACCCGCCTCGCGCAAACCATCGACGTCAGTGCTTCCATCGCCGAGCTCGCCGGGGCCGAGCACGGTGATCTGCTCGGCGCATCGCTACTTACGCCGGGCACCGATCGCGAGCACGTCATCAGCGAGTACAACGAGTTTGGCATCCACCGTCAGGCCATCACCGACGGCCGCTACAAGGTCATCTGGCAGCGGCCCGCAGATGAAGCGTGGTTTTTGCGCACCGCGAAGAAGAAGGAATTCTTCCCCTCGGTGTCCTTCGATCGCGATGTCGTGCGCGTCTTCGACCTGCAAGAGGATCCGGGCGAGCGGCGCGACCTCTCGGCCGCCATGCCCGCGGCAGCCAGCGCGCTGCTCGTCGAGCTACAGACCTTTGTCGGCAGCGCCCACGCGCAGGCACAATCGCGCTAGGCAGGCGTGCGCCCAACCGCCAAGGCCGCGTCGATCTGCTCGAGCAGGGTACGCAAGTGTGCGCGGCGCTGCTCACTCGCCTGCCGCTGGGGATGCGCCTGCCCCATGTAGCGCAACGTGCCCTCGAGCTCCTCGAGCAAGCGTACGAGGTCTTGGCGCTGTTCGGTGAGCGAGCGACCTTCGGGCTCGCGTGTAGGCAGCGTCGCCGGGGCGCCGGGGTGGGCACGCGGGGCAGTAGGCGGCAGCGGTCCCCGCTCGAGCTGGTCCTTGTCGCGACGCTCGACCATGCGCGCGAGTATACCTGCTAGCGAAGCGTTTCCAAACCCGCTAGGATGCCGCGCCATGCATCGTATTGCCCGTAGCATCCTGACCACGACCGTACCTTTCATGTTGCTCAGTTGTGCGGCTCAACGCGCGAGTGCGCCGCCGTGCGCCGCGGCTCCTGTTGTCCCGTCCGATCTCGACTCACCTGATCGCATCTTGGGCTCGGTCGACGGCGTCTCGGTGCGCGTCCGTGATCTTGGCACCGAGGCACGCGCGCGCATCGCCGATCAAGAGAACGAAGCGGCGCAACGACGCCTGCACCTGTTGTGGCTTGCGATCGACGAAGCCATCGGACAGCGCGTGCTCGCTCGCGAGGCGCACAGTCGCCAATTGAGTGTCGACGAGCTGCTCGTGGCCGAGCTTGGCAAGCGCATGCAACCGGTCACCGATGACGAGCTTTCGCAGGTCTACGACGCCAATCGCGAGGTCATCGACATGCCCTTCGAGCAGGCACAAGAGCTGTTGCGCAAACAGCTCACGCGCCAGCGACACGAGGAAGCCGAGCGAAGCTATCTCGACGAGCTGCGCGAGGGCGCCGACGTGCGGTACGCCATCGACGTGCCGGTGCTACAGCGTGTCGCCGTCGATATCGGCAGTGCGCCAGCGCAAGGGCCGACAACGGCGAAGGTGACGCTGGTCGTCTTTGCGGATTTTCAATGCCCGTACTGCGCGCGCGCGCGCCAGCTGACCACCGCGCTGCGTTCGCGCTACCCTGAGACCCTGCGCGTCGTCTATCGCTACTTCCCGCTGCCGCAGCACACCGACGCCGGCCGGGCCGCTGAAGCGGCGCACTGCGCTGCCGAACAAGACAAGTTCTGGCCGTACCACGAGCTGCTCTACGATCACATGCAGGCGCTTGGCGAGGACGATCTCAAGACCTACGCCACCGAGGTGGGGCTCGACGCCAACGATTTCGCGAGCTGCCGTGCAAGCGAGCGACCCCGCAAGGCGGTGCGCTCGTCGATTGATGCGGGCGAGCGCGCTGGCGTGCGCGGAACCCCCGCTCTTTTTCTCAACGGCATCAAGCTCGTCGGCCTGCTGCCGATGCCGCTCATGCAGACGCTCATCGATCGCGAGCTGGCAAACTAGGGCGGCTTGCCACAGGGGACACGCATGTTTGACGGCGTGAAGGTCTTCAGCGCGACCAAGCAGAAGGACCGCGACGAGCTGGGTGAGACGGCGACGCGGTGGCTCACCGAGCACGCGGGCGTAATCGAGATTGTCGACAAGACCGTGACGCAGAGCTCCGACAACGAGTACCACTGCCTCACCATCACCGTCTTCTATCGACGTAGGGCCTCCTGATGCCCAAGGCTGCGCAAGGCCGCAAGCCGGGTGCGTCGGCGGTCGAGACCACGCACCTCGTCTTGCCGCAAGACACCAACACGCACGGCACGGCGTTTGGCGGCCGCATCATGGAATGGATGGACGTCGCCGCCGGCATCTGCGCGGGCCGCCACAGCGAGGGCCCGGTCGTGACCGTGGCCGTCGACGATCTGCATTTTGCGAAACCCATCCGCATGGGCGACGTGGTCATCGTGCGCGCAGCCGTCAACCACACCTGGCGCACCAGCATGGAAGTGGGTGTGCGCGTCGAGCGCGAGCAGGCCTACACCGGCGAGCGCGAGCACTGCCTGTCGGCCTACTTCACGTTCGTCGGCGTCGATGCCCAGGGCGCGCCGCGAGCCGTGTCACCGCTGCTGCCCAAAACGGCCGACGAGCTACGGCGCTTTGACAACGCCATCCAGCGCCGCGGCTTGCGCCTCAAGCGCCGCGAGCTGCCCTAGGTCTTGGCTGCAAGCGCACGTCTCCCTCTGACGGCTGCTACTCGGCGAGCTCGAGCGCACCGATGTCGAATGCACCGCCCGAGGGGCGTGCGACACCCTGGCTGTCGGTAAAGGTGCCAGTGACAATCCCGAGAGCGTTCAGGTCGGCGCCATCGAGCATGGGATCCCCCGCGATCTAGTCGGCCGGATCGGCGAATGACAGCGCCGGAGAAGACGGTGGTACCTTGGCCGGGCGGACTCTACGTGACTTCTTCTTCGCCATTAACGCCGCTGCGGTGTCTGTAGACCATGGAGGTGCGCATGTACAAGATCCTTGGCGTTGCACTGGCGGCTATGGCCATCACCGCTGCCTGCTCGTGCGGAACCAGTCGTACGTCACCCAAGGATCCGCTGCCCAACGAGGTCCCCGGCGATGACCCGCTACCCGACAGTGAACCCGGTGGCGATGCCCTCGTCACGTTCGATGTCGCGAGTGTCACGTCTTTCGAAGCGGCACTGGCGCTGCGTCCTGGTGTCACCGCAGACGGTATCGATGTCTCTGCCATTGCCGGCTCATTCGGCGACTTTCTCACCGACAACGACCAGCGCGTCGGCAGAATCCTCTACGACGGCATCAATCACCTCTTGAGCACGTTGCCGGCCCCGCCCAATACGAGCACCGAGCTAACAGCCCGGTTGGCGAGCCTCGATCAAGCCACCATCGGCCCCGTCATCGCCGCCGGTGGCAGTGTCTTGCTCAATTTCGTGTGCCCGATGCCCGACTTCTTGTCGTCGCGTCAGGGCTACGGCCACGACGTGCGCAGCGGTCGGAACATACCGAGCGCCGACAGCGTCTCCTCGTGCAGCCCACCGAAGAGCGACGCGATAAGTCGACAGCTCTGGGGGTTCATTGTCGGTGCAGTAGCCGAGTATTTCGGCAGCCGCTATGGCAACCACGTCGTCTATCTGTTCGGTCGCGAGCCCGAGAACTACTTTGTGGGCGACCTTGCGGCGTTTCTCGACATGTACCAACTCACCGCTGAAGGAATTCTCACCGGCGACGCGCAGGCGCGGATTGGTGGTGTCACACCTGTCGACATGGCCGACAAGCTCACGAAGGCACAGGCTACGTACGACGCCGTCGGGGACCGCTTCGACTATGTTCCGGAGTTGCTCGATGAGCCGCTGCTCAAGAAATGGATCGACCACTCTGGGGCCTGTAGCTTCGCACGGCATTCGTTGATCCACCGCGCCTGATTTCTTGCTCGGC
>CAYHNK010000242.1:0-7609 GCA_964357695.1 uncultured Bdellovibrionales bacterium
CCAAGGCACGCACGCCGACGCGATGGCTCAGCCACAGGGGGGTGACCGCCCGGCCGAAGCCGTAGCTCGTGCCCACCGCGCCCTCGAGACCCTCGGGGGACAAGCCAATGGCGGCATCGTAGCTGTGGCGCTGATCGTAGATGCGGTGCAGCGTAAAGTCGGCGCGCAGGGCCACCTCGCGGGCTGTCACGGACACGAGCCCATCGATGTTATTGAGCAGCCAACGCCAGCGCGGTGGTCTCACGTCATCAAAGCGTGGGTCGATCCCCTCGTCTTGCGTCTGCTGCCAGAGCCGGTGCTCGGGGTCGAGTGTCACGCGCTCAGGGACCTCGGGGGTCGCCACACGCACCGAGCCCGCACCGGTGCGCCGGGCACGCAGCCGCGTGCCGTCGCTCGTCTCCACCTCGACGTCGATGGGCTCGCGGGCGCGGGCGGCATCGTGGCCGAGCACGGCGATCGTGATCTGTAGGCCGTCGGCGTCGGCGTACGCGGGTCCGAGCTGGTAGTTGACCCGCGGGGGAGGGCCGAGCCAACGCGCGAGCGCGGCGCGGGCATCGTGCTCGCCCAAACGTTCCGTCAGCAGCTCTTCATACGTGCGACCGGTGCGCACGTATGCTTCGGCCATCGCCATGGCTTCGTCCTTACCGATGAGGTGCGTCAGACGCGCGTGCACGAGGGCTCCGTCAGGACGCGCGTGAAAGAAGTTGTCGATACGCCGGCGCCCTCGGCGCATAGTGTCCACCGGCTGAAAGTACGTATTGACGAACGGCACCTGTGGCGCAAAGAGCAGCGCTTCGACCTCGGGGATGACCGCCAAGGGCGCCAGCAGGGCGGTGACCTCCGTGACCGTACCGTAGCGCGCCTCCAACAACTGGGTCACCATCCCCGCGGCCACTGCCTCGGCTACGAGCCGCGGTGCCAAGCGCTCCTGGCGACGCGTCGCGATGGCGAGCGCGGCGTGCGTGAGCTGCGCCTGCCACACCGAGCGCCGGTGCAGGCGCCGCACCACCTCCAAAGGCACGACAGCAAATAGCCTGTCGCTCACCACGAAGCCGCCATCGAAGGGCTCGACGAGATTTTCCCGCAGCGGCGCGCTCACGACAATCGGGGGCGGGCCATCGAGGCCCACCGTGGCCGCGAACGCAGCACCGTCGCGCAAGGTTTGCTCGAGCTGTGCGAGGCGACTGCGGTCGAGACCGGCCAGAAGGGGGCGCAGCTCGCCCCCCTGCGCTTTCGCCTCGGGCTGCACGATGACCGCGAACGCGTGCACGCGAACGCTGGCCTGCGATGCGACGAGCAGCGGTAGGTCGTTGCCATGCCACGTGCCGCGCAAGCGTCGCGGAGCCGTGCGGCCGAAAGGCTGCGTGCCCACAAAGCCCACCGCGCCCTCAGGCACGGTGATGTCGTAGCTGACATCCGCATCGTCGAGCTCGTCTCCGCGAAGGGGCAGGGGAGCCCAACCGCCGAGCGCGTAGAGCACACCGCGGGCGCGACCTAAGAGGCCATTGCGACGGGGCACGTGGGTGACAAAGCGTATGCGCGCAGCTCGGTCGCGCGGCGTCACATCTTGGATTGCGCTGTCGCGCTCGAGCGCCGTGCCGTCGAGCGAGACCTGCATGTCGCCCGGATCGAATCCGTGCGGGTAGAACCAGTGCCAGTTGCGATCGTCGAGGTCCCCGGGCGTGCGCAGCAAACGAGGGTAGCTCGTGAGCGCCGTGAACGCCTGGCTGGGCCCGTGACACACGAGCTCGCCCTCGAGGACATCGAGCCCGCTGGCAATCGTCGCACGCAGATCGAGGCGTTCGCACGCGGTTGGCGCGCTCACAGCGAGTGTCCCGAGACCCGTTAGCAGCGCGAGCATCACCGACGAAAGCCATTCGCAGGTTGACACGCCCAGGGCAGCTCGCCATACACAGCTTGAAACGAGCAGAGCATCGTCGCTGTGACAGTAGACGATTCGCTGCAACCAGCCTAGTCGAGGAACCATGGCTCACCAGGTCTACATCGCCACCGCGGACAGCGAGCACAGTGTCCCCCTGCGCGCGGCGCTGCAGGCCGCGGGCGTCGCCGTCGTCAACCAAGCCTCCCTTGCTGCTGTCGATGTGCCAGTCGTCGCGGTCTGCACGAGCGACCCGTACGCGCACGCACAGCCGCATCTCTCGCGCGGCGTGACGCGCCTGCTGCTGTTTGTTGCCGGCAGCGCTCCCGTCCGGCGCGATGTCGTCCCGGGTGCCACGTGCCTCGCTTGGGCTAGTGCCGCCGAGGCGGCGATCGCAACGACGCAGTGGCTCGAAGCCGCGTTCGTCGACGAGACCGAGGCGGAGGAGCTCGAGCCGCTCGACACCGACGCTGACATGGTCGACGACGCCGAGTTTCTCGAAGAGGCGCAACCCGTCGAGGCGCAGCAGGCGCCGCCTTCGCTCACGCGAGCGGCCGTCGATGTGCAGCAGGCGCAGATCAGTCGCGAAGATCAGGATTTTATCACCCGCGTCTTTAACCAAGTGCGGGACGTAGATTTCCGTGAACCGCCGCCACCCCCGCCACGGCGCGATCTCGCAGGCCTCGATAAGAAAATGCACTTTCTGCGGCAACGTGTGCGCGAGCTCGAGAGAGACCTCGCACGCGTGGGCTTTATCTGGGACGAGAAGAGCAAGGAAGTAGCTTCCGTCGACCGCATCATCGCCGCCAAGGAGGCCGAGCGCGTCACGGCCGCAGATCGCTACGAGGCCATCAAGCAGCAGGCGACCCGGGCCTCTGCCGCGCATCGCGCTGAGAACGGCGCCTTGCAGCAGCGCGGGGATGCGCTCGCCCAGGAAGTCGCGACACTCACGGCGCGACTCGCCGAGCAGACGACCAAGGCCCATGACGAGGTGACGACCCTACAGCAGCGCGTCGAGCAGCATCAGCAGGAGAGCCTGCGCCTGGCCACCGATTTTCGCACCAAGCTAGAAACGGCGCAGACGGCTTTCAATGATTTGCGCGAGCGCTCGTCGCAGCGCATCGCGGAGCTCGAAGCCGGCATCCACCAGCGTGATGAGAAGATCGCCGCCCAGGACGTGGAGCGCCGTGCACTCGAGGAGCGCCTCGTGGCCAAGGGGCGCGAGATGGAAGTGCTGGCGAGCGAGCGCGATCGCACGGTGGCGACCCTCACCGACGAGCTCGGACAGGTGCGCACCGATCGTCAGGAACGTGTCAATGAGGTCAAAGAGCAGCTGAAGGCGGTGCAGGCAGAGCTGGCGAGCGCACGCAAAGAATATGAGCACATCGGTGCCGAGGTCAGTGCGGCGCGCGAGCGGGCGGAAACCGAGCTTGCCCGCGCCCAAGAGCGTATTCGCCAGCTCGAAACAGCTACGCCGGCGGCGCCAGCGGCTGCTGCATCGGAATCGTCATCGCCTGCTTGACTGCTTCGGCGAGCTGGAGGGCCCGCAGGCCTGCGGCGCCGTCAACCCGCGGTGGACGTCCCTCGATGATGCAACGCACAAAATCGTGATCTTGCAGGGCTAGCGCGTCACCTTCGGGGACGTCGATTGGCTCGCCGGTGATCTGCGGCCACGGGCTCTGCGGGTCGGCCGGAAGGCGTCGCACGGACTTGACCTGGCGCGTGGCACAGTCGATCGACACGTAGCGTTGACGGGTGAACAGACGGATCTTGCGTGCGGGCTCGAGGGAAGCGCGGCCCGCGGATAGCTGCGCTACGGTGCCGTCGGCAAACGCCAGCCGTGCAGCCGCCATGTCCACGGCCCCGGTGAGCACGGGCACGCCGATGGCGCGCACCTCGACGAGGGGCGCATGAACGAGCGTCGCGACAATGTCGAGATCGTGGATCATCAGGTCGAGCACCACGTCGACATCGGTCGACCGTCCCGAAAAGCGACCGAGTCGCTCGCAGACGATGTAGCCTGGCTGGTCGACGACCCGCAACGCGGCGTCGATGGCGGGGTTGAAGCGCTCGGTGTGTCCGACCTGCAACAAGCGCCCGCTCGCCGCGGCAGCCTCGACGAGTGCCGCGCCGTCGGCGGCGGTGGCCGCGATGGGCTTCTCGATGAGCACGTGCCAGCCGCGCGCGAGCGCCGCAATCCCGAGGGCGCGATGCGTCGACGTCGTCGTGGCGATCACCGCACCATCCACGGGGATGTCCACGGCGTCGAGGGTGGCGAATCCGGGCACGTCGAAGTCCGTGCTGGCCTTCGCGCGCTTGACGGCGTCCAACTCCACCACGCCGACGAGCCGCGCGTCGCCATCGGCGCGCATTTTCTGCAAGTGGTAGGTACCCAAATGCCCGGCTCCGACCACGATTATTTTCGGCGTCACGTCGACCTCCGGGTATGCGGCGACACGCCGCAATCGCGCGCTACTCCTCGTACGGGTCGGTGGACGGCTCTGCCATGCGGGCCCGGCAGACGCCACGCTTTGCCGCGCGCACAAAGCGACACATTTCCGCCACCTCCGCGGCCTGGGGCGCGAGATCTTGCTCGGTGCGCTCGAGCGCGGCTAGACGCGTACCGTCGGACAGAAACAGCTCGTGAAATGCTTTGCGCACGAGCTGGATCGTGTCGCGTGACCAACCGGCACGCTTGAGGCCGATGATGTTGAGACCCACGAGCTGTGCGCGATCGCCCTTGGCAATACAGAACGGCGGCACGTCCTGCGAGGCCATCGCCCCGCCGGCGACAAAGGCATTGCGACCGACGCGGCAGAACTGATGCACCCCGGCGATGCCGCCCATGATGACGTTGTCACCGACCGTCACGTGGCCCGCGAGGCCCACGGAGTTGGCGAGCACCACGCGGTCGCCAACGGTGCAGTCGTGTGCCACATGCGAGTAGGCCATCAAGAGGCAGTTGCTGCCGACGCGTGTCTCCATGTGGCCGTGCGAGGTGCCGAGATGAAGCGTCGCGCCTTCGCGGATGACGTTGTTGTCGCCGATGACGAGGCGCGAGCGCTCGCCCTTGAACTTGAGGTCCTGGGGCGGTCCGCCGAGCGCCGCGAAGGGGTGGATGACGTTGCTCGCGCCGAGCGTCGTGTCGTTATCGACGACGACATGCGAAATGAGGCGCGTTGCCGGACCAATCTTGACGCGCGGTCCGATGACGCAGTACGGCCCAATCTCGGCGGTCGGGTCAATCTCGGCGCCGCTATGGATGATCGCGGTGGCGTGAATCGCCATGACGGTCAGTCTCCTTCCTGGGACGCGCCGGCGGCCGCTTCGAGGGCAGCGAGGCGCGTGCGCAATTGGTGGATCTCACGGCGCATCTCAGGAAGCGCCTGCTGTGTGATGGCAACGCGTAGCCACTTGTTGTGCGGCATCGCCGGCACGCCCGAATAGACGCCCGGGTGGTCGATGCTGTGCGCCACGCCAGCCCGGGCGCCCAGCGTGACGTCGTCGGCGACGTGGATGTGGCCTAGGATACCGCCCTGCGCACCCATGATCACGCGGTTGCCAACGCGGGTGCTGCCGGCGATCCCCGACTGGCTGACGACGACGCAGTCCTCACCGAGCGTGACGTTGTGGGCGATCTGCACGAGGTTGTCGACCTTGGTACGCGCGCCGATGCGTGTCTCGCCAAACGTCGCGCGATCGATCGTCGTGTTGGCGCCAATTTCGACGTCGTCCTCGAGCACGACGACGCCCACCTGCGGGATCTTGTGCCGTCGCCCCGCGGCATCCGGTGCGTAGCCAAAGCCATCGGCGCCGATGACGACGCCAGCGTGCAGAATGACACGGCTGCCTAGCGCGCAACGTTCGAGCACTTGCACGCCTGGGTAGATGAGGCAGTCGTCGCCGACGACGGCGTCGATGCCCACGTACGACGTGGGGTAGATGACACTGCGGGCGCCGACTCGTGCGCCGCGCTCGATGACTGCACCGCGACGGATGGTGGCACGTGGATCGACGTGCGCGCCCGGGTCGACAAGAGCCCCGGTCTCGATGCCGGCCACAAAGGTCGGTGCGGGATGCAGCGCTGTCGCCACTTGCGCCATGGCGAGGTAGGGATTGGCACAGATGATTTGCGTCGTGCGAAGGTCGTCCTGTGGCTGCGCCAGCAAGATGGCCCCGGCGCGGCTCGCGCGCAGCGCAGCCTGGTAGCGCGGGTTGGCGAAAAAGCTCACGTGCTCGGGACCCGCGTGCGCAAGATCGGCGAGATCGACGATCGCGCACGACGCGTCGCCGATCACGCGGCCGCCGACGAGGGCAGCCAACGAGCCGACCGTCTGCATGTGAGGACTACTTCTTTCCGAACTGGGCGTTGTACTCTTTGACCACTTGATCGGTCAGATCCATGTGCCGCTTGTAGTAGAGCACGGTCTCGCCGATGTCCAAGATCATCATGTAGCCGTCACGGTCGCCGATGCGGGCGATGACGTTGCGCATCTTGGCGGTGATGTCTTGCGTGAGCTTGGTCTCCTGGTCGACGAGCTCTTTTTGCAGCTGCATGTACGTCTGTTGCAGCTCGAGGAACTTGCGTTGCAGCTCCTCCTGCTTTTGTGCCTTCGCCTCGGGCTTCATCATGGCGATGCGCTTGTCGAACTCATCCTTGTCGTTCTTGAGGCCCTGCTGCATCTCGTCGAGCTTCTTCTGCCGGCCTTCGAACTCGTTCTTGAGCTTGTTCTTCGCCGCCTTGCCATCCTCAACCTCGTTGAGTGCGCGCGTCATGTCGACGTAGCCGAGCTTGGTCGTCTCGGCGGCAGCCATGCCCGCGGCGGGGGCGAGTAGGGCGCCAATGAGGATCGCGGATGTCAGCAATGAACGCATCGGTGTCTCCAAAGACTTGGTTGAGTTGGCGGCCGTGTATCATAATGGCGGTGCTGGTCAAGCGGCGGATGCCGGTTGTGGCATCGTCGCCGAAACGAGCGGGGTCAGGTAGCCTGTGTCGACACACGAAACGCTGGGTTTGATGTTGGTGCGCGAGGGTCTGGTCACGCGCCCGCAGCTTTACGACGCGTTGCGCTTGCAGCGCCAGAACAACCTGCTGCTCGGCACCTGCCTGCTCAGCCTCGGGTACGTGGACGCGGAGCGCCTGCTCTCCACACTCGCCAAGCAGCTCGCGATCCCCGCGCTGCGCCCCGGCACGCTCGGCTCCGCGTCGACGCAAGCGCTGCGGCGCGTGCCGCGCGATCTGGCCATTCGACTGCGCGTCGTACCGTACTCGTGGGATGGGGAAATGCTCGGCGTCGCCTTGGCCGATGGGCGCATCCTCGCAAGCCTGAGCGAGGTCGCTTACCATTCGCAATCCGCGGTGGGTGCCTACGTGGCGCTCGAGCTGGAGATTGACGCGGCTCTGCGACGCTTCTACGGGGACGGCGAGGACCAGCGTGTACCCTCGCGTGGCATGCCGCCTGCTGCCGCCGAGGAGCGACTTCGACCCGTTCGGGCGACGACTTTCGACGAGATCCCCTCGCGCGATTTTGGCCGCGCCCTGGGGCTCGAATCGCTGGAAGCGGCCCCGGTGCAAGCGGCCCCGGTGCCACCCGTGATCCGCACGGCGCCGCCACCGGCACGCGCGACCAATGCGCCTGCCGAAGCCATCGCGCCGCTCGAGCGCGTGGGCCTGTACGAAGCCGTGGAGAAGCTCTACGAGGCCTAGGACCTCGCCGCCATGGGAGGTCT
>CAYHNK010000243.1:0-7563 GCA_964357695.1 uncultured Bdellovibrionales bacterium
GCTACCAGCGTCGAGAGCAGCAGGCGCGCCTCGTGGTCATCATCCACCACCAAGACGCGGTGTCGTAGTGCTGTCATCGTCGGCCTCGTAGCGTGCGCGTCTTCATGGACCTGCCATGCTACTCGGGAGCGCACGGCGAGTCGATAGCCGTCGTGCTTGACGCTCGCGGGGTCTACCGCCATCCTGCCTCGTTCACCGCCGGGCAAGGAGTCACGCGCATAAAGCCACGCCGCAAAAAGAGCGCCCGCCCTGAGCGCGCCGAAACACCGTCACTCGCTGTCGGCCGTGTGCGCATACAACGCGACCGCAGCGCCGTCATCATGCTGGAGGCCTCCGGACATCACTCGGTCGTCATGGCGCAACGTGATGCCGCCGGGCTGGCCGATGGCGAGCGCGTCACCGTACGCGTCGTGCAGGGTCGGCGGCGGCGACTGCGTGCACTGCTCGTGGGGCGCGGCGATCGTCGCTCGGGTCTCGTCGCTGGCGTGCTCAGCGAGCAAGGTCGCACATCCCTCTTGCGCCCCGAGCCGGCCGGGCCTCCTTTGGAGGTCCGCGTCGAGGACTGCGCCGGCGCCGTGACCGGCGATGCCGTGGTCGCCCACGTGGTTGAAGAAGCGGGCTATGCTCGCCGAGCGCGAGCGGTGGTCGAGTCCGTGCTGGGGCGCGCGGACAGCGCGATCGGCAAGATCGAGCTGTGCGTCTATGGGCAGGGTCTGCCGATGCGCTTTTCCCCACAGGCCGAGGCCGAGGCTGCGGCGGCCCCCGCCGTCGACGCACGCGAGGCCCTGGCCGCGGGTCGGCGCGATTTGCGCGAGGTGCCGCTCGTCACCATCGACGATGCCACCGCGCGGGACTTTGACGACGCCGTCGCCGCGCGTCGCGAGCCCGGCGGCGTGCGCCTCTGGGTCGCGATTGCGGATGTAGCCACGTACGTGCGGGCAGGCAGCGCGCTCGATCGCGATGCGTACGAGCGGGGCACGAGTGTCTACTTCCCTCACCGAGCCGTCCCCATGTTGCCCCCGCGGCTATCCTCTGAGCTGTGCTCGCTGCGACCTGGCGAGGACCGTCTGGTGCTGGCCTGTGAGTTTCTCGTCGACGAGAACGGACGGCGTCACAAGGCGCACGCCTATCCGGCCTTGATGCGCAGTCACGCTCGTCTGACGTACACCGAGGTACAAGAGCTGCTTGCGGACTCCGACCCTGCCGCGGTGCCGTCATGGGCTGCCTCGGTGCGCGATCTAGCCGTCGCTGCCAAATTTCTGCGCACGCGGCGTATTGCCCGCGGGGGTCTGGATCTCGAAATCCCGGAGCCCGAGGTGATCATCGATGCGCAGGGCGTGCCACGCTACGTTCGCCGTCGCACCCGGCTCGAAAGTCATCGCCTCATCGAAGACGCTATGATCGGTGCCAACGAGACCATCGCCGAGCTGCTCGTGCATCGCCAGTGGCCAACGCTCTTTCGGGTGCATCCGCCGCCCGACGTCACGGCCTTGGCCGCTCTCGCCTCCTTCGGCGCTTCTTTGCGCGACAGCCCAGCCGGTCAGCTGCTGCTCTTGCGCTCATTGCCGCAGGCCTATTACGCCGCGCGCAACCAAGGTCATTTTGGCCTCGGCTCGCGCGCCTACCTGCACTTTACCTCCCCCATCCGCCGCTACCCCGATCTCGTCGTCCATCGCGCCTTGCACGCGCTCTGGCGACACGATACGCCGCTCCGAGGCCTCGAGACCATGGCCACTCAGACTTCGGAGGCCGAACGTCGCGCCATGACCGCAGAGCGCGCCGTCACGGCCCTGATGGCCTGTCTCGTCGCCGAGCAACACGTGGGAGAGGAGCTCGATGCGACCATCATGGCGACGCATCCCCGTGGCGTGTTCGTGCAGGGCAAGCAGCTGATGGTGGAGGGTCTCTTGCCGCTTACGCAACTAGAGACGGCGGCCGGCGAAAAGCTGCGCCATGCCGAAACCGAATACGCGTGGGTGGGTCGACGCGGCGGCAAGCGATTCGCCGTCGGCGACGAAGTCGTCGTGCGCATCGAGGCGGTGCGCGCGTGGCGCCGTGAGATTGATTTTGTGCTCAGCCGCCCGCGGCCTTCGCCACTTCCGCGGCGAAGTCCTCGCTACGCTTCTTGAGACCTTCGCCGAGCTGATAGCGCATGAAGCGGCGCACCACGATCTTCTCGCCGATCTTGGCCACCATCTCGTTGAGCAGCTGCTCGACACTCTTGTCGGTGTCTTTGACAAACGGCTGCTCGAGCAGACAAATCTCCTTGAAGAACTTATCGATACGACCGGTGACGATCTTCTCGGCGATGTTCTCGGGCTTGCCCTGCTCCATCACCTGGGCCTTGAGGATCTCTTTCTCTTTGGCGACGACATCCGCCGGGACTTCCTCGCGACCCACGTAGCGCGGCGCGGACGCTGCAATGTGCATGGCGACGTCCTTGGCAAACTGCTGGAAGTCGGGGTTGCGCGCGACAAAGTCGGTCTCGCAGTTGACCTCGAGCAAGACGCCGATCTTACCGCCGCCGTGGATGTAACTGTGCACCGTCCCTTCGGCCGCCGTGCGACCCGCCTTGTTGGCGGACGCAGAAAGACCTTTCTTGCGCAGATACTCGACGGCCTTCTCGAAATCGCCCTTCGTTTCTGACAAAGCCTTCTTGCAATCCATCATGCCGGCGCCGGTCTCGACGCGCAGCTCCTGCACCTGACGTGCATTGATCTCCATGGTGTCTCGACTCCTAATCGAAAAGATATTGAGAATCTCGTCCCGGCTACGGCTGCACCGCCGCGCCAGCATCCATGCCCTTACCTGGAGCACGAACGACCTCGACCTCGGGTCCACCGGCGGGTCGGACGGGCATGTCGGCCTCGGCGCTGCCACCCTTTTTGCCCTTGGGTGTCTCACGCTCGCTCGAGAGATGCTTCTGGTTGATGGTATCGCCCTCGATGCAGGCCTCCGCAGCCTTGTCGAGGAAAAGCCGCACGGCGCGGATGGCGTCGTCGTTGCCCGGCACGACGTAGTCGACTTCATCGGGATCGCAGTTCGTATCAACCACGGCCACGACGGGGATGCCGAGCTTGCGCGCCTCGGACACGGCGATGTGCTCCTTTTTCGTATCGACGACGAACACCGCGCCTGGCAGCTTGGTCATGTCCTTGATGCCGCCGAGGTTGCGCTCGAGCTTGATCTTCTCGCGTGTCAGGCGCAGCACTTCTTTCTTCGTCAGCTTCTCGAACGTACCGTCCGCCGCCATCTTCTCGATGTTGCGCAGACGATCGATGCTCGCCTTGATGGTGCGGTAGTTCGTCAGCGTGCCGCCCAGCCAGCGGTTGTTGACGAAGAACTGCCCGGCGCGCAACGCCTGCTCCTGGATGACTTCTTGCGCTTGCTTCTTGGTGCCGACAAACAGTATCTTGTCGCCTCGGGCGCAGATATCCAGAAGGAATTGGCACGCCTTCTGAAATAGTGGCACCGTCTTCTGCAGATCGATGATGTAGATACCGTTGCGTGCGCCGAAGATGTACTGTTTCATCTTCGGGTTCCAGCGGTTGGTTTGGTGACCGAAGTGAACTCCGGCCTCGAGCATCTCTCGCATGCTAATCTCTGCCATGACTCTTCTCCTTGCGGTTGTGGCTTCGTCCCGTCCGCCGCGGCTTTTTGTTGGCCGTTTACCCGCACGCCAAAGCATGCAAGCACCGCACGGCCAAACCGACGCGGCGTGTGAATTCCGCCCGAAATCCCTGTGATCCACGAGCGGGGATCGAGGGATCTAACATAGCTATTCGAGCTTGGCAACGAGGGGACGCGGGGAGCGATAAATACTTTTTTGCGCTGGACGCCAAAGCCCATGATAATCCGCCGATACGTTCTGCCTGGGAGGCAACCCTGATGACGAGACTGTCGTTGTACGCGATCTTTCCGACCATCTTCCTGCTGGCGGGCCCGGTGCACGCCCAGGGCACCGAAGAGAAGACTATTGCGGTGATCGCGCCCAAGGTCCCCGGAGGCCCGAACCTTGCCGGACCGGTCAATCGCTTTGTCGTCGGCGGGCTCAAAGCGGAGCTCAAGGTGCTGCCGCCGAAGGTCGTCCAGAAAGCGGCCGTCAAGGCGAAAGTCCGAGGCAAGGCCCTGGCAACGCCCCCGGGAGCACAGAAGGTAGGCGAGCGCGCCGGCGCCACGCACGTGGTGCTCATCGAGGGTGTGCGCGAGGTTTCTCCGACCGGCAAGAAGGGCAAGCCGGTGTTCTCGGCGGCGGTATCGATCATCGACGTCGCGTCGGGCGACGTCACGTTCACCGCCACCTACGCGCTGCAAGGCAAAGCCCTGACCAAGAAGATCGCCGACATGTTGGTCTCGGAGGTGCTCGCAAGCCTCAACGCGGCCGCGCCCGCGGCCGCCGAGCCCCCGGCCGAGCCGCCAGCGGAGCCAGTCGCGGCGGTCGAGCCGCCTCCTCCGCCCCCGGACGTCCCACCACCGCCTGCTGGCGACGCGGCGACGGGAGATAGCACCGCAGCACCCGGCGGCGAAACGCCGGCCGAGGGTGTGCCAGCCGAAGGTGCACCGCAAGACGGAGGCTCGATGGCGGCAACGCCACCCGCGCAAGAGCCTTCCCCCGTGCCCGAGGAGACCGTTGCTGCGGTGTCGGTCAGTGAAGAGGCAGAGCCCACCCGTGGCAACGGCGCCCGTCCGGGACTCGAGGTGCAGGTCGGCGGCATCGTGTTACCGCGTCAGGCCAACGTGAGCTCAACGGCCGGTGTACCCGAGCCGCTCACCTACGACGGCCCGCTCCCCGGTGCGCACTTGCAGCTGCACCTGTATCCCTTCTCGTTCGGTGGCGAGGGTAGCTGGTACGAGGGGATTGGCGTACACCTGGACGGCGACTTCATGCAGGTCAAGACCACGCTCGAGTCAACCAACGAGAGTGCCACCAGCACGATCACCGCGCTCGGCGGCGGCCTGTCGTATCGCCTCGTGTTTTGGGGCTCACGCACTGCGCCCGACCTGACGATCGAGGGCGGCTATCGCTACTTTGCCTTTCCGCTGCCGGTCAGCTTCGGCTTCCCGGGCGTGCGCTATCGTGGCGCGTATGTCGGCGGCACGCTCACGATCCCGCTCGGCACGGAGGCGTTCGCGCTCGTCGCTGGCGGCTCGTACATGCCAGCCGTCGAGGCGACCCGTCGTGTGGCAGGCCTTGGCACGCACGACGGGACAACCGCGTTCCGCGGTGAGGGTGGCTTGCGTCTGCGCTTTGGCAGCTTCACCCTCCTCGCGCTCGGACGCATCGAGGCCTACGCGTCGACCTTCACCGGGACGGCCACGGACGCCAATTTGGGCGCGAATTTCGACATCGAGAACGCCGAGGTGTCCGACTCCATGTTGGGGGGCACCGTGGCGGTTGGGATGGCGTTCTAGCGTCACCATTGTCAGATGACTGCGGCGTGCATATAGTTCCCCCTCAGGAGGGAGAAGCCAAATCATGGCCGATACACAAACGACACCGATGGATACCCTGCCCGCTGCGCCGTCGCCCGTGCAGCTGACCGAGAAGGCTGCCGAGATGGTGCTCGTGGCGATGCGCGAAGAGAAGCTCGAGGACGTGGGTCTGCGCGTTGCCGTCATGGGCGGCGGCTGCTCGGGTCTGCAGTACATGCTCGATTTTGACAAGACCCCCAAAGACGACGATCTGGTCGGCGAGTTCTTCGGCGTGGCCGTGTATGTCGATCCGTACAGCGCCGGACATCTGGCCGGTACGGTCATCGACTATGTCGACTCACTGAACGGCTCGGGATTCAAATTCGAGAATCCGAACATTCAGCGCAGCTGTGGCTGCGGCAGCTCGTTCCAGACGTAACTCCGACCGGTGTGACAATCTGAGGCAGCCCTCTTGCCCGCCGTCGCAACGAGCGGTAGCGGTGATGGGTTCGCTCACTCGAGCGACGAGGAGTGAGAGGAATGCCACGCTCTGCCGCTGCCGCGGTGATGTCGGTCGTCGTGTTGCTTGCCCACCACCCGGACATCGCCCACGCGCAAGCGACCTCCGATACCGAGCTCGGTCATCGCTCGGGCCGCTTGCATCGCGCCGCCGCGGCGGTTGATGCCACGCTCGAGATCTATCGTCTCGCGCTCATCGAGCTACGCCCCGCTGCCGACCGACTGCTCGAGGCTGGACATGCGAGCGACGCACAGCCAGAGACTGGCCTCCCGGCGCCGGTGGCTGAGGTCTTTACGCGCCTTGCCGAGGCGCTTGCGACCCGGATCGCACGCGACGCCTTGCCACCCGTGGCGCGCGGCTATCACGTCGAAGTCATGCAGGCGCTCGCCGCGCTCGCCGAGGCCACGACACTCGGAGATATCCCAGCCCCGCTTGCAGCCACACTACGCGCGATGGACCGCTTTGCGGCCGAGGGAGACGCGCTCGTCGATTTGTTCTCGCGCCAACGCCCGCTCGAAGTGCACATCATCGACGGCGAAGGCATCGTGCAAGAGATCGGGGACGCCCTCGAGGAGGTGGCACGGGCCGAGGGCGCCATCGCACGGGCGCGGCAGAATCGTCGCTCCCCTGGCGAGCAGCTTGCAACCTTCATGCAGCTCGAAATCTCCCTGGCGCACGCCCTTGATCTGATCGCCGCGGCTGAGGACGCGGGTGTGCATATCGGCTTTGAGCTGCAGCTCTCGACCGCGGAGTTTGCCGTACGGCTGACACGCGTGCACACGCTGCTCGACGAGCTGCGCCCGCTCGTCGCCGAGATTGCGCGCGCGCCGGCGTGTGGCCCGAGCGCGCTGCGTGCCGTCGTCGAGGCGGGTCATGACGAGACACCCGCCTCGGTGCAGCTGAGCTGGAGGGTGGAGCCTGCGTGCCCGTCTTTGGCGCGTTTGCGCCTCGATCGACTGCCCAACGTCGAGGCCGTACGCCAGCAGCTCGAAAATGGTTTTCGCTGCGCGGGCCACACGGCGAGCGAGGCTACACAACGAGCGCAAGAGATCACCGCCAAGCTCGACCCGACACCGGAAGTCGCGACCGTGCTCGAATCGGGCCGGGTGTCACACAGCGATCCCCTCGGCCCGGAGGTGCTCGCGCCACCGCGCTATCGTCTCGTTGGCGTGTCGAGCTTCGGCATCGCCGGCACCGCAGCGGAGGCCGTGAGTCGCAGCATTCCGGCGACGCTGACGCCCCCGGAGCTCGTCGAAGCGCACTACAGTGCTCCGAGTGCCGAGCAGGCCACGTTCTACCGCGATCTCGATGCCGTGCAAGTGCGCTGGACGCCCGCGCCAAGCGATCTGCGCGCCGATGCGGAGCTTGCCACCGAGGCCTCGCGGCTGGGGCTCCCACTCGTGACCGGCTACCGTCTGGTGCGCCACGTCGGTGCCGAGTCGCTCACTCTCGCCACACTCGCACCGGGTACCACGGCGTACACCGATCGGCCGTCGCCGCGCGAGCTCGCGAGCGGCGTGTGGTTTGGCGTCATGGCGCTCGGCGTGGGGCGCGCCGTGGGCGTGGGCGAAGGGCGAGAGCATCTCCTCGATCTGCCGCCGCATCTCTCCGGAGAGTCGGAGGGCGTTGTC
>CAYHNK010000244.1:0-7505 GCA_964357695.1 uncultured Bdellovibrionales bacterium
CGTCTCGAAGGGCGCGGCGGTGGGGGAGCCACCTCGACGGCCGGGAATTGCACCCTGAGGGCATCAGACGCTGCGCGGTCGGGGACGAGCAGCGCGATTCACCAGCCGTCATGCTGCCGCAAATTTGACAGCTGCTCGCTTGTGCAGCTATACATGCATTCAGTATTGGACGGAGGTGCTGCATGCTGGAGCTGCCGGAGCTGACCGAGCGTCAACGCGAGGTATTGGGCTTTATCCAGGACCGCATTCAGAGCTGGGGCTACCCGCCGACCATTCGCGAGATTGGCGAGCATCTCGGTATTCGCTCAACCAATGGCGTCGCCGACCACCTCAAGGCGCTCAAGCGCAAGGGCTATCTGACGCAAGAGGGCATGAAGTCGCGCACCCTCAAGCCCAGCGTCGGGGCGACGCCCAAGCTCTTGCCGGCGCTGCTACCGCGTGACGCCAATCTCATCGCCATCCCGCTGCTGGGCCGCGTCGCCGCGGGCGAGCCGATCCTCGCCGAGGAGCATGCCGAGGGCACGGTGGTGGTTGACAGCGTTCTCGTTGGCGACGGGCGCAAGGTCTTCGCGCTCAAGGTCGTCGGCGAGTCGATGATCGACGACGGTATTCTCGACGGCGACTACATCTTCGTGCGCAAGCGCTCGCATGCCGATCCGGGCGACATCGTTGTCGTCATCATCGAGAACGAGGCCACGGTCAAGCGCTACTACCCCGAGGGCGACCGCATCCGCCTGCAACCCGCGAACGCGGCGATGCAGCCCATCTACGTGCACAAGCGAGATTTCAGAGAAGTGCAGATCTTGGGCGTCGTCGTCGGCGTCTACCGCAAGCTGCCCGCGTAGCGTGCGCTCGCGCTACGGCGACTCTGCGTCGCGCTCTTCGAGCTTCGCCTCGATCTCTTCGAGCAGCTCCTCGATCTCATCGAGCTGCTCTTCAAGCCCGGCAATGTCGCTCTTGCGTACGACGCCGGGGTTGGCGGCGGTGGCGAGCTCGCGCAGGGCGTCGACAACGGTGTCCGTGGTACTCACTCATCGTCGGATATCGTAGCACCCGCGCGGGGTCAACTGCGGTCTGCGATGCTCTGGTGCCTTGACGCTGCCCGCGGTCCCTGCGAAAGAACGCCGCCATGGCTGCCAATCCCTACGATATTCTCGCAGAGCGTGGCTTTGTCGCCCAGGTGACCGATGCCGAGGCGGTGCGTGCGCTGTTTGCCGCAGGTCCGGTGACCGTCTACACCGGCTACGATCCCACCGCGCCGAGCCTGCACGTCGGCAATCTGCTCACCCTCATGGCCCTCAAGCACCTCGAGCGCGCGGGGCATCGGCCGCTCGTCGTCCTTGGGGGCGGCACGGCCATGGTGGGTGATCCATCCGGCAAGACCGAGATGCGCCAGCTGCTCGACGGCGACAAGATCCGCGAGAACTTGGCGGCGCAGCGCGTGCAAATCGCTCATCTGCTCGATGTCGCGGGCGGCGGCGCGCTCGTCGTCGACAACGCCGAGTGGCTGCTCGAGCTCAAGTACGTGGATTTCTTGCGCGAGATTGGCCGACACTTCTCGGTCAATCGCATGCTCTCCGCCGAGGCCTACAAGCTGCGGCTCGAACGGGGCCTCTTGTTCATTGAATTCAATTATCAGCTGTTGCAGGCGTACGACTTCTTGCAGCTGCGGCGTCGCTTTGATTGTCGGTTGCAGGCGGGTGGCGACGATCAGTGGGGCAACATCCTGGCCGGGGTGGATTTGTGCCGCCGTGTCGATGGCGAGCTCGTGCACGGGCTCACCTTTCCACTGTTGCTCACCGCCACCGGCGAGAAGATGGGGAAGACCGCCGCCGGCGCGGTGTGGCTCGACGGTGCGCGCCTCAGCCCGTTTGACTACTATCAGTTCTGGGTCAACACGCACGATGACGATGTCCTGCGCATGCTCGGGTACTATACCTTCTTGCCCATGGACCAAGTGCGTGCAGTGGCGAAGGTCGAAGGCGAGGAGCTCAACGCAGCCAAATCCATTCTGGCATTTGAAGCTACGGCGCTGTTGCATGGCCGCGAAGCTGCACTCGCTGCCCGCGCGGCTGCCCAGGGAGCGTTTGGCGGTCGGAGCATCCCCGCCGGGCTGCTCCCCGCGAGCACCATCCCCCGCGAGGCGAGTGCCGATGCGCAACAGATCCCCACGACGCAGCTCACGCCCGCGGAGCTGCGCGAGGGCCTGACGCTCGTCGACGTGCTCGTGCGCATCGAGCTCGCTGATTCGAAGAACGCCGCGCGTCGCCTCATCACGCAGGGCGCTGTGCGTATCAATGATGCGCCGGCAAGCGGTGTCGAGCAGCGCCTGACGGTGGGCGATCTCGGCGGCGAGGGTCTTCTCATTCGCGCCGGTAAGAAAAAGGTCCATCGCGTGGTGTGCAACGCCGACGGTTGATGTACCGTATAGACGAGAGAGAGGTTGTGCCTCGAGCCACGGAGGCCGCCATGGTGCGAAAAGTCCAGCTGTTGCTTGCTTCGAGCTTGTTGTTCACGGAGACCTCTGCACAGGCCCAGCCGCGCGATTCGAGTCGCGACGAGGCGGTGCTTGAGATTGTGCTGCCGTTCGCTGTGCGCTTTGGCGATCAAGTGGTCCCGGCGCGGCGCTATCGCCTGACACTTGGTGCCGATGGCTTTGCGTTCGTTGATGCGCAGAGCATGTTGCTTGCCGCGACCGTTGCGGTGGAAGAGGTCACGAGCGCCACCGCGGTGACCAAACCCGAGGTTGCCATCGAGGTGCACGGTGACGCAGTGATCATCACGCTGCGTCACCTCGATCAGAGCTACCACGCGCATGGCGACAAGATCGCACTCCTGCCGAGTACAGAGCGGCGCGTCGAGCTCGCGGCAAAATCCGAGACGCTGCTCGGCGATGTGGCGGCCGAAAGCACGAGCGAGCGCCAGCTCATCGATCAAGCGCTCGTGCGCCACCTCGTGGACGTCAAGCACTGTGCGGACAAGGCGCACCGGGGGCGCTGGCAGACCGACGAGCCAAGATTTTTCGCTTGCGTCTGTCCCTTGATCGTCAAGTGGCGGCTGCCGCGCCTCGCGCACGCCGTGCGTGTTCACCGGCCACTCACCAAGGGACGACACGGCTTTTCGTTCACCGTCACGCCTGAGGGGCGTGCCACCGACTGCCGCGTGTGGGCCGGGCTCGAGCCCCCCGCCGACCCGGTAGCTCCGGCGAGCACCGAGGCGGCTGCGCCCACCGTCGAGGGAGCACCCACCACACCGTGAGACGTCGCTATCGCCCGTTGCCGAGGTCGGCTCCCCGCACGCTCGGAGAGCGCCCCCGTGAGGTACGCCGCGAGACCCTACCCAATGGTCTGGCGCTCATTCTCTGTCCCACGCCGGAGCTGCGTCAAGCGTATGTGGCGCTGTACTTTGGCGTTGGCTCACGCCACGAGGACGCGGCACAGAACGGCGTCAGTCACGCCCTCGAGCACATGCTGTTTCGCGGCAGCGCGCGCTTTGCGGACGCCACGCGCATGAACGCGGCGGCCGAGGATCTGGGCGGCTTTCTCGAAGGCGCCACCTATCGTGACCACCTCATGTTCGCCACCGGCTGTCACCCCGGGGCGATCACGGATGCGGTGAGCATTCTCGCCGATCTCGTGCAGACGCCGCGCTATCGCGCGATGGAAGTCGAGCGGGGTATCTTGCGCGAGGAGCTGCTCGAGGGCCTCGACGCTGACGGCCACATGGTCGACCTCGACAATCTGCATCACCGCAGTGCATTCGGCACCCGCGGTCTCGGCATGCCGATCGAGGGGTCACTCGCCAATCTCGAAGCGCTCGATCGCGCCGCGCTCGATGACCATCGCCGGCGCTATCTCGTGGCGCAGAACGCCGTGCTCAGCATTTCCGGGCCCATGGACGCAGATGCACTGCGTCTGCACGCCATCCGCGAGCTCAGCTCGCTGCCACCGGGTGAGCCAGTGCTAACGTCCGTTTCTGCATCAGCGCATGGCACGCCGCTCGTCCACTTTGTCCGCGACACGGGCAGCCAGGTGGACATCCGCATGAGCTTTCGCTCGGTGCCCATGCACGATCGCTTGTATCCGGCCCTCGTGTTGCTGGCGCGATTGCTTGCGGACGGTCTCGCCTCCCGTATGCATGCCGAGCTCGTCGATCGACGCGGTCTCGCCTATGCGCTCAATGCGGGCCTGACCACCTACGCCGACTGCGGGCTGTTCGATTTCGAAGTGAGCGTCGCCCCGGATCGCGCCGCCGAGCTCACCGAAGCGATCCTCGAGTTTGCGAGCACCGCCGAGCGCTTTCGCTACAGCCGTGACGAGCTCGCGCGCACGCGACGGCGCTATCGCTATGGCATGGAGTTTATGAGCGACTCGCCGGCTGATCTCGCGAGCTGGTACGGACGCGCCGCCCTGTTTGGCGTGGAGACTCAGACCGACGCCCTCGGTCGAGCCATCGAGCGCATTGGTGGCGATGCCATTCGTGCGGCAGCGCGTTCGCTGTTTCGACCGGAGAGCTTGGTGCTGACTGCTGTGGGTGAGCTCGTGCGCGGGGAGTGGCAGCGCGTGCGTCGCGCCGTCGAGCAGTGGGCGCAAGGGCGGTAGTCGCAGCAGCTTGACGAGCCCAGTGCTCGGCAGTACATATACCCATATGAAGACAACCATAGATATTGCTGACTCTCTCTTGGCCGAGGCCAAACGACGAGCCGCACGCGATCACACGACCGTCCGCGCGCTGGTCGAAGCCGGCTTGCGCCTGGTCGTGCATGCCGGCGCCAAACCGGGCACGTTCCGGCTGCGCGATGCCTCGTTTCACGGTCAAGGCACACAGCCCGGGATCGCCGAAGGCGACTGGGAGCAAATCCGATCGCTGATCTATGCGGAGCATGGCGCGTGATCGCGGTCGACACCAACATCCTGGTGTACGCGCATCGTGCGGACTCGAAATGGCACGACGCCGCGGCAGCGCGCCTGCGCGAGCTAGCGGAAGGCACGGCGACTTGGGCGATTGCGTGGCCCTGCGTGCACGAGTTCATCGGCGTTGTCACGCACCCGCGTATCTACAATCCACCCTCGCCTCTCCCGATCGCGCTCGAGCAGGTCGACGCCTGGCTCGAGTCACCGACCGTGGTCATGCTTGCCGAGCGAGTCGACTATTGGCCCGTGCTGTGCGACACGGTCCGCGAAACCAAGGTCGCTGGCGCAATGATCCACGATGCTCGCATCGCGGCCCTATGTCGTCACCACGGCGTGCGAGAGCTCTGGAGCGCAGATCGCGATTTTAGTCGCTTCGTTGACCTCCGGGTGACAAACCCGCTGCTCAAACGAGAGAAGCGTTGAGTGCAGCCCTGCCCCCAGGTGGGCACGACATTTCCGTCATCGACTTCGTCTACGCTGCGGGCGTCAGATCAGTTCCGGGGACGACGACCGACATCTTGCCGACACGCACGCGCACCTGCGCCCGCGAGTCGATATCCTGGACGATGCCGGTCTTGCCGGAGAACAGACCCGAGACGATGCGCACCTTGTCACCGACGTTGTAGCCGCTCGCCTGCTTGCGCTTTTGGATCTTCTCTTCGTGCAGCTGGCGGGTGACGTCGATGTGGTCGTTGTCGCGTGTCCAGGCGACGTAGCGATAGACAGGCGCGAGCGCGCCGAGCCAGCGGGCGATGTGATCGGCGAGCTCGACCCCGAGCCCGATCGCATCTTCCGCGGTGATGGCGTGCCCGAGCTGCCAGGCGCGCTCCTTGTCGCCAAGATCGTGTACGAGGCGCTCGAGCGAGGCGACACTCTCCTCGTGCGCAGGTACGAGCGCGCCTTCCATGCCGCTCGTCGCGCCCTCCGGAATGTCACCCAGGAGCGCGACGAAGTTCTCGCGCTGCCACTGCTTGCCCATGGCGACCGCGAGGTTGCGTCGATCGACCGCGGCGCCAGCGGCAACGCGCAGGCCAATCCACACCTCGTGCTGTCGCAAGACGACCGCCAACGTGGCGTGCTTGTCCTGAGGTGCAATGTTGAAAATGATGGCCTGATCGAGCGGTGTCTTTTCGAGAAAGGAGGCGAGCGCGTCACGTGCCGCCTTGTCGCGAAACCAGTACACCCATTGGGCGTCGACGCGCTTGTGATTGGAGATGTTGGGCACTTCGTCGGAAGCGGCGCGGTCGAGCCCCTCGAGCTCTTCGCGCAGGTGAGACTGCACGGCGTCACACAGCGCCAGCATCAGGTCCTTGCCGCGCATGCGCGGCAGGTTGTAGACGTTGCTCGCCCATTTTTCCTGGGCGTAGGCGTCAAAGACCTGCTGCGTCAGTCCCGCGAAAACGGCCATCGTTGCGCTGCCTCCCATCGCCTCGCTTCACAGAGCGCTCCTAGCCCCCCGAGGCGGCAAGGTCAATGCCTTGACCACGACGGGGCGCCGTGCTTTCCATGCTCCATGTTTGGATCGACCGCGCTGATGGATCTAACGACTACGAAGCCGTGGCCTCGCCGTCGGTCGCTGTTCCGGTCCTCGCCGCCCGGGTCCCCCCCGCTTCGCGGGTCCTCCCCAACGGCTCCGGTCCCCGCGCTCCCGACTTTTTCGACCATCTTGTTGTCAGTTCTCGCCGCCTGTGGCAGCGAGAGCGTGGCAGTCGCACCAACAGCGGACGCCGGCTTTGATCAGCACGTCGACATCGGGGACGAGGTGACGCTCGATGGGCGCGCGAGCAGCGACCCTCGCGGCGGCGCGGTCGAATATCGCTGGCACATGGCGTACAAGCCGGCACAGAGTGATGCGGTGCTCGTGCCGAGTGATTCGCCGACGCCAAGCTTTGTCGCCGACATGGCCGGCGTCTATCTCGTGACGCTCGAAGTAACGAACGGCAAGCGCCTGTCGACTCCCGACGAAGTGGTCGTGACGGCTGAAGATCCGGCGGGCTCGAATCGCCCGCCCGTGGCGGCGGCGCGCGCTTGTGATTCTCCACCTTGCGAGCTGTCGCACGTGAGCGCAGGGTCGCTGCGCGCGACGGGCAGTCTCGATCCCGACAGCGATCCGGTCACCTTCCTGTGGACGCAGGTGCTGCCTGGCGAGTGCGCCATCATGTGCCCACCTCTCAGCGCGTGCGCGCCCATCGCCGACGTCGTTACCTGGAACGAGCGCGCGGCTAGCACCGCGCAATTTGCTCCACCGTACGCGGTGGGCCAGCTCGTCTTCCAGCTGCAAGTTAGCGACCCGTACGTTTCGAGTATTGCGTGTGCGGCGGTGGGGCTCACCAACCTTGCCCCGATTGCCTACCACCAAGGCGGTGCACTGCCGACCTCGGTGGATGATCTTACCCTTCTCGACCTGCCCTCGATGACGACGGGTGACTGGGACCTCGGCGACGTGCTGACGTACACGTGGACGCTTTGGCGAGGGAATGCCGGCACGGGCACGCTCGTGGACACGGCGACGGGCGACGTTCCCGGGGTCAACACGGTGACAGGGGTGACGCTCACCACGCCCGATGTTACGGGCGACACCGCGTTCACCCT
>CAYHNK010000245.1:0-7494 GCA_964357695.1 uncultured Bdellovibrionales bacterium
CAAGGACCCGACCAAGGTCGACCGCTCGGCGGCCTACTTCGCGCGTTACATTGCGAAGAACATCGTCGTGGCCGGACTCGCGAGCCGCTGCGAAGTGCAGCTGGCGTATGCCATCGGTGTCGCGGAGCCGGTCTCGATCATGGTCGAAACCTTCGGCACGGGCACGGTGGCCGAGGATGAGATCGTGCGTGCGGTGCGCAAGGAATTCTCCGCCAAGCCCGCAGCGATCATCGAACGGCTAGATCTCCTGCGTCCCATCTACCGGCAGACGGCGAGCTACGGGCACTTTGGCCGCATTGAGCCAGCCTTCACGTGGGAGCGTGCCGACGCGGCGGAGCGCTTGGCCGAGCTCGCGGGACACAAGGCGCACAAGAGCCCGATCAAGGGTGCCGGACGTCGCAAGGAGGCGCTCGCCTGAGTCTCGTGCCTGCGCCGGTGAGTGTCGAAGCGCTCGTCTCGTGCGTTGGGTCGTATCGACCGCTCGTGCAACCTGTAGGGATGGCACGACGTGCCGCTGTGCTCTTGCCGTTTCGCGCCTGCGGTAACGAAGTGGAAGAGCTGGTGCTCACACGGCGCGCCGATGCGCTCGACGTGCATGCGGGGCAGGTGGCGTTTCCTGGGGGAAGGATCGAGGCCAACGACGCGAGTCCTGAGGCCGCGGCACTGCGCGAAGCGCGCGAAGAGCTCGGCTTGTCGTCCGAGCAGGTGCGCATCGTTGGGCGCCTCGATGAGATGGTGACCATCACCAACTTCCATGTGACGCCCGTTGTGGGGATCGTGCAGTGCGATGTGGCGTTGCGCCCTGACCCCGAGGAAGTGGCGCGCGTTTTTGGCATCCCAGTCGTGCGACTGCTCGATCCGCAAGGGTGGGAGCAGCGCGAGCACGAATACCGTGGCAACCTGTTTCGCGTGTGGCATTTTCCCTATGACGGCGAGGACGTGTGGGGTGTGACGGGGATCATCTTGCGCGGGCTCGTGGAGCTGATGTGGAGTGTGGCATGACGTACTTGGTGAGCAGATGGGTGCTGGCTCCATGGTTACGGTGCGGCGCGCGCGTGCTCGTCGGGCTGGGCGTCGCGGTGGCGATGGTCGCCTGCGACCGACCCTTGCTGCATGACGTGCGAGGGCGCGCCTCCCCGACGGATGTCGGCTGCGGGCCGGCTGGGGTTGCCGCGTCACTCGAAGCGACGGTGTCAGACGGGGCTGTGCTACTCGTCTGGGTGGTGACGCAAGCGGACGTCGATGGCTTTATCGTTCAGCGTGCCGATGGCGCGGGGCTCTCATGGGGCGAAGTCGGACGGACGGCTGCCGGCGTGCTCTCGTACAACGATCTCACCGTGCTTGCCGACACCGCATATTCCTATCGCGTGCGCACGTACCGCCTGCAAGGCGCGACGCCATGCGAAGGCGCAGACTCGGAAGTGCTGGACGTTTTGTCCCGTCCTGCGGCGCCGACGGGGCTCTTTCGCACGTTCCCGACCACCGACAGTGTCTTGCTCACGTGGGCCGACGCGAGCACGCACGAGGACGGCTATCGCGTCGAGCGCAGTGATGGTGGCGCCTACGCGGTCATTGCCACCTTGGTAGCGGGTGCTGCGGACTACCTCGACGACGGGCTCGTGGAGTCGGCCACCTACGTGTATCGCGTCTACGCTTTCAACGTCTCGGGGGACTCGCTGCCCGCCGAGCTGTCCGTACGTATGCCGGGACCGCCGATGCTGAGCTGGGGCGCTGCACCCGGTGTCGATGATGCCTGCTGGCTCAACGTCCCCGGGGTCGCCGACTTCGCGGACGGTGTGTCTGTGCAGAGCGCGAGCGGCACCGTCGCCAAAGCAAGTGGCGCGGTTACGGCGGACGAGACGGGGATCTCCGCGGCGCTGACCGATTTGACGCCAGGGACGTTTGCGACCAGCTGGACCGTGACCGATGTGCTCGATGGCAGTGGCACCATCACGCGCGACCTGGCGCTCGACGTGCAGACCGTGCAGCGCACGGCATCGCGCTTACCGGCGCTCGCGGCGGACGAAGACGCGATGATTGGGCGGCAGGCGGATCTCGCGGGCTGCAAGAGCTGCGTCGGACGGCGGGGGAGTATTGCGGCGGGTGTGAGCCACAGCTGCGTCGTCACCGATACTGGCGGCGTTTTGTGCTGGGGCGATGGTACGTACGGTGCCCTTGGCAATGGCTACAGTGACGCGCTCGCCAATCCTACCGCCGCGTGCGGTGGACCGGCGGTGGCGCTGTGTAGCGTTGCGCTATCCGCAAGCGCGGTGGTCACAGGCGCGGACCATGTGTGCGCCATCGGCGCCGCGGGGGCGCTCTACTGCTGGGGGAGCAACAGCGATGGCCAGGTCGGCGATGGGACGACGACTGAGCGTAGCACCCCGGTGCCCGTGTGCGTCTCTGGCTCGACCGACACAGGCGATTGCGTGCAGCTCAACGGCGTGGCGAGTGTGAGCCTCGGGGCGAGGCACACGTGCGCGCTCGTGGGTAGTGGTGACGTCCACTGCTGGGGCGACAACTCCTCCGGCAAGCTTGGCGACGGGACGATTGTCGACCGTGTCAACCCGACGATGGTCTGCGCGACGGGGTCGACGGACGCGTCGTGCGTGGGCCTTGCGAGTGGGTTCCCGGGCGTCGTCCAAATCAGCGTCGGTGACGAGCACAGCTGCGCGGTCACCGCGGGACACGACATCAAGTGTTGGGGCTCGAACTACTGGAGCCAACTGGGCCTTGGGCATCTCGACGGTGACTCTGACGACCATCCCAATCCGGTGAGCGTATGCACGGCGGGGTCGTCGTGGAGCGACGTCCTTGGCTCCTGCGACAACGGCGGCGCGGTGCTGCCGTTGGCCGCGGTCGCGAGCGTGTCATCTGGGGCGTTGCACACGTGCGTGGTCCTCACCGGTGGCGAGCTGCGCTGCTGGGGTGATGATCGCTCGGGTCAGCTCGGCGATGCCAGTAGCGCGGCGTGGGACTGGCGCGACAATCCCGTGCCGGTGTGCCTGACGGGATCCGGAACGGGTGGCAACTGTGCGGCACTGACCGGTGCCTCCGTCGTCGTGAGTGGCGCGTACCACGCCTGCGCCATCGTGGGCGCGAGTGACGACGTGGTCTGTTGGGGCGCCAACTACGCGGGTCGCCTCGGTGACGGGACCACCACGGACCGGGACAATCCCACGCCGGTATGCGCGAGCGGCTCGACCGACACGGCAGATTGCGTCGGGCTCGCGGGCGTCGCGGCATTGGATCTTGGTGACAGCGGCGCGTGTGCCCAGAAGACTGCGGACGGCTCACTCGTGTGTTGGGGGCGCAATGGCTCCAGCGTGCTCGGGCGTGGCGTTGATTTGTACGCCCTCGATCACGCGGCAAATCCCGGCGCTGTCTGCCTCACGGGCAGCGGCGGCTCGTGCGTACCCGTATCCGGCGCGTCATCCGTGGCGATGCAGGGGACCAGCGCCTGCGCCATTGTCGCAGGCAACGTCCGGTGTTGGGGCGACAATGGGTCGGGTCAGGTTGGCATCGGGGGTGCCTACGAGGCCCACCCTGTCGCCGTGTGCGGCAGCGGTTCGGGTGTCGATTGCGTGCCGCTTGCGGGCGTGCGTGCGGTCGCCGCCGGTGACAGTCACACGTGCGCGGTCATCGAAGACAGCGGCGTCAAGTGCTGGGGCCTCAATCCCGATGGCGTGCTCGGCAACGGCACGACGGACACCGTCGCCAATCCGGTGGATGTATGTGCCACGGGTAGCTGGGACGGTAGCGCGTGCCTGGACGGCGCGAGCCCATCGCGCTTGACCGGCGTGCTGGCGATAGCCACCGGCTGGGAGGCGACCTGCGCCCTCCTCGCGACGGGCGGCGTGTCGTGCTGGGGTCGCAACGAGTACGGCGTTCTCGGCGATGGCACGGCACCGAGCTGGAGCGATCTCGCGCTAACCCCGACGCCCGTGTGTACGAGTGGTTTTGGCGGCTCGTGCGTGCCTCTTGCCGGCGCCGTGAGTGTCGCTGTGCATGATCTCTACGCCTGCGCGCTGCTCGACACCGGTCGTGTCGTGTGTTGGGGCGACAACTCCTACGGACAGCTCGGTAACAGCACGGCAGGCGCAGCCTACAACCCGACGCCGGTATGTGCGCTCGGCACCGATCCTGCAACCTGCGCGCCGCTCGAGCAGGTGGAAATGCTCGCACCGGGTTGGCAGCACGGGTGCGCGCTCGTACGCGGAGGGGAGGTGCGTTGCTGGGGTCGCCGCTTGCAGGGGCAGCTTGGCGATGGCTACGCCGTCGACGACACGGTGCTGAGCGCCACCCGAGTGTGCGCAAGCGGTGCCGGTGCGGCGTGTCCGGCCTTGAACAACGCTGTGGCGATTGCCGCGGGGTTTGAGCACACGTGCGCGCTGCTGGCGACCGGGGGCGTCGCCTGCTGGGGCGACAACGTCGTCGGCGCCTTGGGAGACGGCGGTTGGTACGGTTACGACACCCCGACGCCGTTGCCGAGCAGCGCATGCGCGGCCGACTCGGCGCATGTGTGTGGTACGACACCGACGTGCACCGCGAGTCTCGCCGGTGCGGTGGCGATTGCCGCCTACGGACGTCACACCTGCGTGCTGCACGACGACGGCGGCGCGCGATGTTGGGGCCAGAACGACTCCGGACAACTCGGTAACGGTGTCGTTCTGGGCTACAGCAGTGGGAGCTGCATCCCTGATGGAGTGTGTGCCACCGGCACGGGTGGAGCGTGCTCGCGCACCTCCACGCTCGCCGTGCGTACTTGCGATCTCGTTTCGGTGAGCGTGCCATGAACGTTTTTTTCTCGACGATGCTGATGGTGGTGCTGTTGCCGGTTGTGCCCGCGGCGTATGCCAAGGCCCGCATTCCCGACGTTGGCGAGCGCTGCGCGCTGACGCGGGCCGCGGTGCTCACGAGCAAGCGCACGGGCACCGGCAAGAAGACGCCCGTCGCGGCGGGGGCGACGCTCGAGGTGGCGGCGGTCGAGGGCGGTATGCTGGTCGTGACGGCAGGGGAGGCGCGCGGCTACATCAGTACCTCGGGCTACGCATCCTACTGCAAGGTCGTCGCGCAGCAGGCCTCGTCCGCACCCGCGTCAACGGTGGTTGCGACGCCGACGTCGGCTGAGGCGGTCAAGGACGCCCCCGTGGCGAGCGCGACTGCGCCGGTGGCGTTCGGCGACACCACCAAGACGAAAGTCGCGGTGATGGATCTGCGTGGCACGAGTGATCTTCCAAACGAGGTCATCTCGTCGCTGACCGCCACGGTCGCGGAGACGCTCGATGGTCTCGGCGCGTTCAAGGCCATCTCGACGCAGGAGATCCAACAGCTGCTAAGCTACCAGGCGACCAAGCAGATGCTCGGCTGCGATGACGTGAGCTGCATCGCCGAAATAGGTGGCGCGCTCGGCGCGGACTATCTCGTGACCGGTGGTATCACGCTCGTCGGGGACCTCTACGTGACGCAGCTGCAACTGACGCGCATCGCTGATACACGCGTCGAGTCGCGCGTCTCGCGCGATTTCCGCGGTAACAAGCAGGGCCTCTTTGATGAAGTGCGCACCGCCTCGAAGATGCTCGTGCGCGAGCTGCTCGATCAGCGCTCTGGCGAGCTGCACGTCGTCGTCAGTGAGGAAGGCGCCACCATCAAGATCGATGGCAGCATCGTTGGATCGAGCCCGCTCGGCGCGACGCAGGTGCCAGGGGGCGTGCACACGCTGATTGTCGAAAAGCAGGGTTTTGTCGTCGCGACCCAGGACTTCGAGACCGATCCTGCCAAGGCCGTGGGCATCAACGTGACGCTCGTGCCGTCCGCCGAGTTCGTGCGTGAGTATCGTGCAGCAGCGCTGCGCACGCGCACCATTGCGTGGGGAGCGATGGGAGGCGGCGCCTTGGCGAGCATTGGCGCCGTGGTGCTGTATGCGCTTGCTGGCAGGGCGGCGGCAGATCTCGACCAGCGCATCGCGGCGTACAACGACGGCCCCGATCGCAGCACGGCGCAATACGAGCGCCTGGGCGATCGCCAGAAGAGGCTGGCAGCCCTGGACGTCGGCACGCTGGTCTCCGGGGGGATGGGCGTCGCCGCACTCGGCGCTGGTGCCTTGATGCTCGTTCTGGGTGACGCTCCCGATCGCTATGATAACCTGCGACGCGACGACATCACCGGCGCGCCGCTGGGCGTGGTGCGACTGCCGGGTGGCTGGGGTCTCAGCCTCGGCGCGAGATTCTAGCCCACCTTTCACCCGCAGGAGGCGCCCATGCGCTACGACCACCAGCAAGGCCGTGTCGATCTCGAGGAGTTTTGCGGCACGCAGACCACCAACTATTGGAGTGCCGATCCCCACGCGCGGCGTGTCGTGCGGCACCTGGCGGGGGACGAGCGCCTGGCCGCCTGGGAGGAGGACTTTGAGAGCTTTGGCGCCGAAGCGGCCGGACCCATCGATGTCGCCGTGCGCGCCAACAATCGCGGCGAAAACTTGCCGGTCGTCGAACGCTTTGACGCCTACGGTGAGCGCATCGAGGAGGTCGCGCATCATCCGAGCTACCACGAGGCAGGACGCGCCATCTACGGCTCGGGCGTCATGGCGGCGCTGGGCCAAGCGGATAGCAATCTGCGGGCGCTCACGCTGTTCTACATCTCCTCACAAAACGGCGAAGCGGGGCACAACTGCCCGCTTGCGTGCACGGCTGGGGTCATCAAGACGCTGCGTTTTGTCGCTTCACCGGGGCAGCGCGAGCGCTACCTGGACCGCCTCTTGCGCACCGACTACGATCTTTTGGCCCACGGTGCGCAGTTTCTCACCGAGGTGCAGGGCGGCTCCGATGTCGGCGCGAACGAGCTCGTCGCGCGACCCGTCGAAGGGCAGCCGGGCGAGTGGCGCCTGTTCGGTGAGAAGTGGTTCTGCTCCAACGTCACGGCGGATCTCATTCTGGTGACTGCGCGACCGGAGGGGGCGGGCGAGGGCACGCGCGGGCTGGGTCTTTTTCTTATGCCGCGGCGCCTGCCGGACGGCTCGCTGAACGCGCTGCAAATCCGCCGTCTCAAGGACAAGCTCGGCACGCGCACCATGGCGACCGGCGAGGTGGACCTCGAGGGTGCGTGGGCGTGGCAGGTCGGCCCGCTCGCGGACGGTTTTCGCAACGTCATGACCTACGTCATCAATACGTCGCGCGCTTTCAATGCGGTGGCGTGCATGGGCGCGGCGCGGCGTGCTTGTCTCGTCGCCCACGGCTACGCGCAGCATCGCCGAGGGTTTGGTGCGGCGATTGCGAGCTATCCGATGGTGCAAGAGACGCTCGCCGACATGCGTGCCGAGACCGCGGCGATGGTGTCGGGCACACTCCAGCTGGTGCATCACCTCGACGAGGCCGAAGGCAGTCGGCTCGACGCCGCCCACCAGGCGTTTGTGCGTGTGGCCCTCAATCTTAACAAGACGCGCACCGCCATCGCGGCCCATGAGGTCATCAACTCCGGCATCGAGGTGTTGGGAGG
>CAYHNK010000246.1:0-7471 GCA_964357695.1 uncultured Bdellovibrionales bacterium
CAGCGGCAAGTACACAAAGACCAATGCCGTCACGCGGCGCTTGCTCGACGGGTTCTACGGTGGCGTCACCTCGCTGCTCGGCATGACCGACGCGGCATCGGTGCTCGAGGTTGGCTGCGGGCCGGGGTTTAGCACCGAGCGCTTGGTGCGAGCATTGCCGGAGGGGACGCGAATCGAAGCCTGCGACGTGGAGACCCGGCTCGTCGAGCAGTCGCGCGCTCGCAACCCGGGGGTGCCGGTGCACGAGCGATCGATCTATGATCTGCGCTGGCCTGCGCGCGCGTTCGACGTCGTGGTGTGCCTCGAGGTGCTTGAGCATCTGGACGACCCGGAGCGTGGCCTGCGTGAGCTCGTGCGAGTAGCCGGTCGATGGCTCATCTTGTCGGTTCCCCGCGAGCCGCTGTGGCGGACGCTCAACATGGCGCGCCTCAAGTACCTCGGTGATCTCGGCAACACGCCGGGTCACGTGCAGCACTGGTCGACGCGCGGCTTTCGTGGCTTTGTTGCGGCGCACGCCGAGCCCGTGGCGGTGCGCACGCCCGTGCCGTGGACACAGCTGCTGGCGCGTGTGTCCTAAAGCTCGCAGCACGGTCGACTGCAACGAATCGGTGGCGCCTCGCCCCTACGTGCTTGGGTGACTGCGCGCGCCTACTCGAAGGTTTGTAGCGCACGCGGTGAATCACCCTCAGCACGTGCAGGGCACGACGATAGGAAGACTCCGTGCCGCTGTTCGCGCCGGCCAACCGCTACTTCTTTGTGTTGTATTTTATGTAATTAATGTTTGTTGTTATTGTACAGGTAATGAGAATACAGATTAATGGAATCAATATTATTGAAGCCTGACAAAATACTTCTTGCCCATTTTTCATCATTCGCCTAGAACGCCGGCCCACATCGGGCGGCGTTGTGTCGCCGGCCCGAGTTGGCAATTGTAGCTTCACAATGCACAAGAGGAGTAGGAATCATGTGTAGACCATTGGCGAGACTATGCTTTGCTTCATTTGCCCTCGTGAGCGCCTGCGGCCAGCCCGGCGCCGTCGTCACGGACGATGGCAGACTCTTCATCGAAGAGAAGCCGGATGCGTCCGGTTTGCTCGGATCTTTCGACGACGGCGACACGACACTGTACTTCGAGACGTCACAGGAGGCGGGCGTCGTGGTCAACGAGGACGGCTCGCGCAGAGACTACGAAATCTCCGCGCGCTACGCGGACGACGAGGGGCGGACCTACTTCGCCAGCTCCGACGGTCACGCCATTCCGAGCGACTGGGAACTCGACCCCACCGGCGTTCGCGATACGGAGCGTTTGCCGGACGTGGTCGCGCAGACGGCCCAGGCGCTCGCGGCTCTTTCCTCTTTGGATGGGCATCTGCCGCTGCACGTCCAGGCGCTTCTTGCACTCGCGGGAGACGTCGCCACCGCGCGCGAAAAATTGCCACCGGCGCCGCCCGTGCTCGGCAAGGGCAGCGATGAGCGCATCAGTGCTCCGACAGCGCCAGGCTACGACATCCTGGTTGACCTGTATTGGAAGACCGCCGTCCTCGACATCTGGCCAAATCAGTACGACCACACGGCGATCCGCGAGCGCGTGTACTGCTTCACCGGCACCAGCCCTGTGGTGCTGTGTGGGGGCACAGGGCTGAACAACCACGGCGCGTCATGGTCGGACAGCTCGATGACGTACTACGACTCAGCCGAGTCCGGCTGGAGTCAATATTTGGTGGTGGCTGCATCGTGTGATGCTGCGGGTGTCGACTACGGGTTGTCCGGCACGGGGCACACCTGCAATCAGGACACCTTCCACGAAGTTGCGACTGTCCTCGCTCGCGTTGAGGCTGGCGTTCTGAGCTTCGAGCGCATCTGCTACTCCAACAACTACCAAGACTACACCGGCCGCAATGACCTGTATCGACCGACCGTGCAGAACGTGCGCGACTTTCTCGCCAGCTATGGTTGGGCGCGGCTTCAGCGGTGGTCACCCGGGGGCACGGGCTCCTGGCAGCTCCTTGACGACCAGCCGACCGAGGACGCACGCGAGCTTCTGCGCTTTGCCGACATTGATGGCGATGGCCAGATGGACGTCATTAGGAAGTCCGGTAGTATTTTGGCCGGCACGGCAAGGTGGCTTGCTCAATTCGGAGGTGTGGGCGTCTGGAAGCAGGTTGCCGCCTTCACGCTCGTCGTGCCCGACCTCGTCAGCGTCCTGTTTGGTGACTTCAACGGCGACGGCAGGAGCGACGCGTTCATGACGGCCGCTGGCAAGTGGTATGTGGCGATCACGGACATCGGGGGCGTATTTGGCGAGTGGAAGCTGGTAGGCAGCTCTGCCGCACCTCTGAGTCAACTGGGGGTGGGGTATTTCAACGCGGACAAGGTGGCGGACATCTTTCGTGCGGACGGGTCCCACTGGTATGTGTCCTACGGTGGTACCGCCGCTTGGCAGACGCTGAACACGTCTTCCACGACCTTCCCCGGAATCTATTTGGCCGACTTTGACGGCGACGGCATCACCGATGTCTTCCGCGGCGACGGAAGTGTTTGGAAGGTGTCCAAGAGTGCCACCGGAGCCTGGAAGCAGATCGGCACGTCGACTACCACCGTGTCCGACCTTGGTTTTGCCGACTTCAACAACGACCGAAAGACGGACGTGTTTCGCGCGGACGGTAGCAACTGGAACGTATCGTACTCTGGCACGGGTACGTGGACGACGCTGAGGGCTTCTGCGGTGCAAATGGAGAAGCTGGCGCTTGTCGATCTCGACGGAGATGGATACGCCGACGTCTATGGCACCTGGTACTCAACGCGAACGTGGTAGCGCGACAGCGATTGCATAGTGCGTACATGTGAACTCCCTTGCGCATACGCGCATGCTGGGTGTCCACCAAATCGGGGCAAGCTCAATCGCGCCCGCGGAGGGACCATGCGCTAGCCTCAGCCGCGTGGCGCTGCCGGAGCCGTCGAGCACGGCGACGCCGCGCGGGTGAGCTTCACGCTCGATCTGCGCGGCACGGAGGAAACCTGAACTGCAAAGGTGCCGAAAACCAACGAAAGCGCGTTGCCCGCGATGGCAGTGAGGTCGAAGATGAGACGCTTCTCCCCCGTTCGCTGGATCTTTTTTGCCTCCGCGGCCTTTGCGCTCGCGGCCTGCGATGACGGGGCTACGGCCTCGGAAAGCGGCGACCCCGTCTGCGGCGATGGTCTTCTCGACGACGGCGAGCTCTGCGACGACGGCGCGGCCAACGGCGATGCGGGCCCTTGCGGCCTAGATTGCCGCTGGACAGCGCCCTGCCTGCACGACAACGGTGGATGCGACTGGCTCACCTCCTGCGCTGTCGTTGAGGGGGAAGCCGTCTGCGGCGCGTGTCCCCGAGGCTACAGCGGCACTGGGTCGGCAGGCTGTGCGGACATCGACGAATGCGCAACCGGCGCCAGCGACTGCAGCGCCGATGCCACGTGTACGAACTTGGACGGTACCTTCTCGTGCGCCTGCAGCTCAGGTTTTGCCGGCGACGGAGTGAGCTGCACCGACGTCGATGAGTGTCTCGCGGGCGTCGACAACTGTGCCCTCGATGCGACGTGCTGGAACACAGCGGGTAGCTTCATCTGCGCGTGCGATGGCGGCTTCGCGGGCGATGGGGCCGTGTGTGCCGACATCGATGAATGTGCGACGGGAGCGGACAACTGCAGCGCCGACGCCATGTGTGCGAACTCCGTCGGCAGCTTCGCTTGCGAATGCAAAGCGGGGTTTGCGGGCGATGGCGCGACGTGCACGGACATCGACGAGTGTGCGAGTGGTGCGGCGGGCTGCGGAACCGACGCGACCTGTGCGAACACGCCCGGAAGCTTCGTCTGTGGGTGCAACGCGGGGTACGCCGGCGACGGCACTACGTGCACGGATGTCGACGAGTGCGTGAGCGACGCCGACAACTGCGACACCAACGCGCTGTGTTCCAACACCGTCGGCAGCTTCACCTGCACCTGCAATGACGGCTTCACGGGCAATGGCGTGAGCTGCGTGGATATCGACGAGTGCGTCACGAGTGTCGACAACTGCGACGCCAACGCCACCTGCACCAATAGCGCTGGTAGCTTTCTCTGCACCTGCAACGTCGGCTACGGCGGAGATGGCGTGAGCTGCGTCGACGTCGACGAGTGCGCGACGGGCGCGGACGACTGCGCAGCCGACGCGAGCTGTGCGAACACGGCGGGGGCCTTCTCGTGTGCCTGCAACGCGGGCTTTTCGGGTGACGGCGTTACGTGTACGGACATCGACGAATGCGCGACGGGAGCGAGCAACTGCAGTGCCGACGCCACGTGCTCAAACCTGGCCGGCAGCTTTTCCTGCGCATGCAAGCCCGGTTTCACGGGCGACGGCGTCTCCTGCGTTGATATCGATGAGTGCGCGGCCGGCGTTGATAACTGCGCCCTCGATGCAACATGTTGGAACACGGCGGGAAGCGTCGAGTGCATTTGCGACCCTGGCTTCGATGGTGACGGTGTGTTCTGCGCCGACGTTGACGAATGCGCCGACGGCACCAACAACTGCGATGTGAACGCCTTGTGCAGCAATGCCCAGGGCAGCTTCTCGTGTGCTTGCAATGTGGGGTATGAGGGCACCGGGGTCGCGTGCGCCGACATCGACGAATGTGCGACTGACGCGGACAACTGTGACGCGAACGCAACGTGTGCGAACGGTGAGGGCGGCTTCGCGTGCACGTGTGTGGCGGGCTTTACCGGTGATGGTGTGACGTGCGTCGACATCAATGAGTGCGCGACCGAAGTCGACAACTGCGATGCGAACGCGACGTGTACGAACAGCGCGGGGAGTTTCTCGTGTGCGTGCCACAGCGGATTCTCCGGCGATGGCGTTACGTGTGTTGATATCGACGAGTGTGCGCTGGGCATCGACAACTGCGACGCAAATGCGACATGCACGAACAGCGCGGGGAGTTTCTCGTGTGCGTGCCACAGCGGATTCTCCGGCGATGGCGTTACGTGCGTTGATGTCGACGAGTGCACCGAAGGCACGCATACGTGCAGCCCCAATGCGCTGTGCACTAACACGTCCGGAGCCTTCACGTGTGCATGCAGCATCGGCTTTGGCGGCGACGGCCACACGTGCACTGACATCGATGGCTGTGTCGGGCAGTCGTGCTTTCCAGGTATCGCCTGCATCGATGTTTCTGCACCCGGCACCGGATTTGCCTGTGGGGCGTGCCCTACGGACTTCGTCGGAGACGGTGCGACGTGCACGCCAACTATGTGTCGCGTGTACGTGTCTCTCTCTGGTTCGGACGCGGCGTCCGGGCTATGGTGGCCGCTTGCCAAACGCACGGTCAGTGCCGGACTGAGCGCTGCGGCGAATCTACTCCTAGACAACAGTGAATACTCGACGTGCGATGTGTGGGTCGCGTCGGGCGTATATGTCCCGGGAACGTCACGGTGGTCGACGTTCACGTTGCCTGCCGCGGTGAGGCTATACGGCGGCTTCGACGGAACGGAGCTTTCGCTTGACGAGCGCGACGTCGCAGCGCATCCAACTGTGCTTTCGGGAGACATCGGGACGCCAAGCTGGGCGGCTGACAATGTCTATCATGTGGTTACGAGCCCGGCTGGCGGCTACCTTGACGGCTTCGTGATTCGTGACGGATACGGCACTTCCACATCCGGCTGCAGGGGAGCTGGCCTCGTGAACTCTGGCCGTGACCTAACGATTGCCAACAGTCTGTTCGTCGGGAATCGTGTCAGCGACACGTCTGGGTCGTGTTATGGTGCTGCGGTTTGCAGCTACGGTACCGCAAATCAAGTTCGCATAGATTCGTCGACCTTTGAAGGCAACACGGTGGAAGGAGCGTTCGCCAAGGGTGGTGCCGTCTACGTGAGCGCAGGCACGCTGGAGGTATCGAACACCTCGTTCTTGGGCAACGTCGCGGGTCCCAGTAGTGGCACCGCCGCGCTCGGGGGAGCGTTGGCGACGCTTCGCTCAAGTGTTGTCGTGCGGCGCAGTTTCTTCTCTGGAAACGAGGCGCGCGGGAGCCGCGGTAGCGGCGGGGCAGTGCGAGCGGAAGCGTGCGTGCTCCGTATCGCGGACACCACCTTTGTCGACAATCGTGCGGGGCAGTATGGCGGTGCGCTCACTGCGATGAGCAGTGATACGCGTATTGTCGGATGTGTGCTGCGTAACAACGTTGCTTCGTCTTGGGGTGGCGGCATCGGCACATACGACAGTTCCAGCTCCGAAAACTTTGCCCTCCCGCAACTCCGGGTCGATCACTCCACGCTCGTTGGAAATAGCGCCGGTGCAAGCGGCGGCGCGGTATGGGACGCGGCGATGGTCGCATCCGTGCGCAATTCGATCTTGTGGGCGAATACGCCGGGCGCGATCGGCCCTTCCTCGTCGTCGATCGTCCTCCAGGCCAGCGCCATCGATGAGCTCACGCCCCCGGAAGGTAATTCGAACACGAATCCCAACTTCTCGGACATCGCCGCTGGAGATCTCACGCTCCGTCCCGGATCGCCATGCATCGATGCCGGCAGCGACTCGCTGCTGTCGGATGACATCGTGGATGCGGATAGCGATGGTGTGGTGGCAGAAGTACTGCCGCTCGATGCTGCTGGTTCCCCGCGCACTATGGGGCAGGCTGTCGACATGGGCGCGTTTGAGTCGGCTGGTGTGGAGCCGTCAGGCCAATGCCCCGTGTTCGTCACTCCGGATGGCGACGACCTAGACGACGGTGCGTCCTGGGCGACCGCGAAGGCGACTGTGGGTGGTGGCTTGGGACGCGCGGCCGCCCTGCTGTCGGCCGGTGCTGTCACATCGGATTGCGAAGTGTGGGTTGCTGCGGGAACATACAAGCCCACGCAGGGCTCATCGCGCGCGTCGACCTTTCTACTCGTGCCGCGAGTGCATCTACTTGGAGGCTTTGTTGGTGCTGAGTCCACGTCAAGCCAACGGAGCCCTTCCGCGAATCCAACTGTTCTAAGCGGCGATATTGGAACGGCGGGCGTTCATGGCGACAACGTGTATCACGTCGTGACTGCCGCCCCCTTCAGTATGCTCGATGGCTTCATCGTTACCGGTGGACATGCTTCCGGGGCTGGAGCACTTCAGTGCGACGGAGGTGGGATGCTGAACCTCGCGTCAAGCGTCGTAGTTGCGAACTGCCGCTTTGTCGACAATGCCACGGATCGCGGATGCCACCGCAGCGACAGTGGTTCAGGTGGGGGGCTCTACAACGCCGGCGCCGGCGTGGTGATATCCGCGTGCGTTTTCGAGTCCAACCGGACTGGAACCGGTGCCGTCAATACGCAATCGGCTGGTACCGCAGGATCTGGAGGCTTGGGCGGGGGGATCGCAAACGCGGGACGGGGGCTCTGGGTTTCAGGGACGACCTTCGTCGCGAACGTGACCGGCGATGGAGGCGATTCCGCGGGCAACGGATACGGCGGGTGGGGTGGATTGGGCGCTGGC
>CAYHNK010000247.1:0-7464 GCA_964357695.1 uncultured Bdellovibrionales bacterium
GACCGCCTCGCCGACGTTGCAGGTGCGCTCGCAGGTGTGGGGGCCGAGGTTGCAGGTGTGGCCGACGATGCAGTCAAAATCGTCGGCGCAGCTATTGGTGCTCTCGACCGTGGGGCAGGTGACGCGCACACAGGCCTCGCCGACGGTGCACTCCTCGGCGCACGGCACCGGGCGCCAGTAACGATACGAGATAAAGATGATATCGCCCGTGCGGGGGATGTGCCTCGCACTTCGTGCTGCGCAGATCTCAGACGACTCGATAACTGCGTTCGCCGAGCAAGTGCCGCAGCTATCGTCGTCCGGATTCTCGGGGTCGTTGCAGACGCCGTCGGCCGGGTCGCTCTTGAAGCCGATGGAGTTGCTCGTCGCATCGTAGACAAAGCCCTGGGCGCGCGCACGGGGCACGTCGATGTAATCGTAGTTGCCGCCGCCCGTCGGTCGCGCAATACCGACCTTGAGCGTCGACGCGATGGGCGAGGCTGCGAGCGGATACGGCGCCGAGAGCGCCACGATGTCGGTGACGACGAGCTGCATGAAATCGCGATAGCTCTGGCTACAGACATTCTGCGTGCGGCCGTAGGTGCCGATGGCCAGATCGCGGTAGGCCTCGCCCTCACCGCGCCCCCAAGTGACGCGCCCGCCGGCGCAGCCGTCTTGGACGTCGTCGCTCGGGATGGTGGTCGTGCCATTGTTGTCGTAAAAGCCCTCGAGACCGCGCTCGCGGGCGATGGCGTAGACCGGCCCGACCTCGCCGAGACCCGGCATGCCGTCGCCGCCGTAGATGGCCTCGCGGGTGCGCAATAGGCGCTTGCACGGCTGACAGTCGTTGAGCGGGTGGCGTAGCTGACAGGCCCCGCGCGCGTCTTGGGTGCCGACCTTGCCCTGGTGCCAGGCGCACTCGGCGTCGGCGTCACAGGTGGTGGCCGAGGTGAATGCGGCGCAGCGATTGACGCACGACGAGCCGGTCCAGACGCACAGCCCGGGGAACTCGTCCTCGCACTTCGCCTGTCCCCCCGTGCAAGCCCCTGTCCCTGCCAAATAGGCACAGCCCGCTGCTGCGCATGCACTCGCGTTGCCGTTGTGCACAGTGCATAGAGGATCAGCAACGTGGAGCAGCGCCGCACACGGGTCGCCAACGCACGAGGTCGCTTCTTGCTCGCTCCACGGCGAGCAGGCGGCGTCGTAGCAGTGGGCACGTGCGTTGTCGTAGGCGCAACCGGCGGCCGTACAGCCGGCGCTGTTGCCGTTGTAGTCGCGGCAATCGGTGCGCCACTTGAGGGTGTTGCCGACGCTGTCGCTCCAGGCGGTCTGGTCGGGGTCGTAGCCGACCGGTCGCTGCGTGGCAAAGCCCGCGGCGCCTTCACAATACGTCACGTCGCACGGCTCGTAGGTGTCCGGATCACCGTCCGCCCAGCGGCACAGCGACGGCAGCGGCGAGAAATCTGTCTGGCCCACATCCGGCTCGCCGGCAAAGCCCTCGACACGGCACTCGTCTTTGAGCCAGAAGTCCTCTTCGTCGGAAAGAAAGATGGTGACGGTGGGCACGACGGCGCAGGTGCAGACGCCGTCGACGCAGCTCTGTCCCGCCGCGCACTCGTTGCCGCTAGGACACGTCGTAACGCTCGGATACGGACACTCGGTGCAGCCCGCATCGCCGACGTTACACAAGAGTCGCAGGTGCGTCTTCGGGTCGAGCGGCCCATCGGTCCCCTGCTGATAGCCTCCGGGCAGCGCGGGATAGAGCGAGGCCAGCAGGCGCCGCGCGCTGCGCGAGCCGTTCTCGGGCGAGGAGTGCGGTCGTGCGCCGGTCGTCACCTTGTCGAGCGCCGTCGTGCAGGGCAGGCCGCCCATGGCGCGGATGAGATCGCACATCTGTGAGGCGAGCACGGTGGGCCCGTCGTCGCAGTCGGCCTGTAAACGCTGGCAGAAGCGCTGCGCGTCGGAAATGCAGGCCGTCGGGGCGTTGGTGGCCGTCGGATTGTAGAGCAGATCCATGGGCTTGAGGTTGCTGTCGCAGCTACCGAGGGTTGGCGCGCTGCCCAAAAAGCCCGCGTGCGCGAGCAGCTGCTGGCGATGATCGAGCGGCCCGGCCTCATCGAAAAACGGCGCAAAGTTGATGCTGGTGTTGTCAAACGAGCTGACGCCGTAGCACGAGTTGATGTACCAGCGCTGGTCGGTCTGCGTCTCGACGCCGATGCAGTCGAGATACTCACTGTCTTCAAAGTAGAAGGTGCCACCGCCACCGGGCAGCGGGAACATCGTCGGGTCGCTGGCATCAGCATCGGCATGAATCGCCGCGGCGAGGGTGGTGTCGGACGGATCGATGCACGACCCGCTGCACACGGCACCGACTGGCGGACATGAGGCGCCCGAGCAGGTGGTGCTACAGTTGGTCGGGCACACCTTCAGACAACCGAGGTGTTGGTCGGCGCAGGTGGCGGCGCTACAGCTTCCCGCGACCGCGCACGTGTTGCCACACTCGAGCGGGCACTGGGTACGCGCCGCTTCGGAGGCGTTGGTCGTCGTCATAGCGACGCGGAAGTCGACGATGTTGGAATTGGCGGTCAAGACCGCGCGTGCGTCGGCCGCCGCCTGCTGCAAGCGGCCGATCATTTGCTGCATCGAGCGCGAGTCGTCGACCACCCACAAGAGATCGGCCTCGGCCTTTTGCGGGCCCTTCTGCTCGCAGGTGCTTGCCCGTTCGGCCGCAAAGCGCGCCAGAGCCGAGCCGCCAGTGAGATCCTCGAGACGGGTGAGCCTATCGGCATAGAGCCCGTTGGCGATCGCCGAGGGCTGGTTGGCATTGGAGTCGTCGGGCGTGATGGCGATGACGGTGACGACGACCGGGTCGCCGCCGACCCCTTGCTGCTGGTAGCGCGTGACGGCGCCGATGTAGAGCGAGAAGCGCGTGTAGGTCGTTGCGGAGGCGCCGTAGACGAGATCGTTGTCCACCATCACTGTCGCTGGGTCAGGCGTCGCGCCTCCGAGAAAGACGTCGCGCAAGAGAGTGTTGCGCAGACGCAGCGTGGTGGTGGCGTTGCTGGTGGTGATGCGCAATTGCCGCTGCGCCTTGTCGATGTGGAAGTTGGGCAAGTCATCGTGCGCCGGTCGTGCGGTGAGCGCACCCACTTCCTCCGCGGTGAGGGTGATCGTGCCAATCGCGGCGGCGTCGATGGCGTTGCGCCGCTCATCGAGCAAGTCGTCAAGGACCGCTGCGCTCTCGCCAACGACGACAAAGCCGTAGATGTCGCGGTTGTAGGTGACACTGCCAGCGGTGAGGGTGAGGTTGAGCGCCTGCGACTGGAACGTCTGCCCCCACAGCTCGTCATCGATGTCGCTGGCGAGAAAGCCATCGGCGTTGGTGTCGCGGCCAAAGTCGCGCACGATGTAAGGCGCGTCGTTGCCGGCAGCGTTCTTTTCCACCTCGAGGCCGAGGCGGTAGTCGTGCGTCAGGCGATTACTCTCGGCAAATGAGAGCTGTTTCAGGTTCTGCGTGCCGCAGACGCTCCAGTTGACGTAGTCGATGGGCCCCGGGGTCGGCGGCGCATCGAGGACTCGCGGATCGGTCTCGCTCGCGTCGACGAGGCAGTTGTGATTGTCGTCCTCATCGCCGTCGGCGAGACCATCGCCGTCCGTATCTTCGTCGCGGGGGTCGGTGGGGCCGGTGACGCTGGCGTTCGCCGCGAAATTGAGCTCACAGCCGTCAAAGAGGCGGTCGCCGTCGGTGTCACCAACGCGCGGATCGGTCTCGCCCGCATCGAGCACGCCGTCGTTGTCCTTGTCCTCGGCCGTCGGCGAGGAGCAGGAGCGGCTGGTGGAATTGAACGATGCCGGCGGGCAGCCGTCGGTGAGGCCGTCGTGGTCGGTATCGACGAGCCGTGGGTCGAGCTCGCCGGTGTCCCAGTCGCCGTTGCGGTTGAGGTCCTCTTGTCCTTCGTTGAGCCCGTCGCAGTCACTGTCGGCGGCAAAGGCGCAGGTCTCGACGTAGGTGCGCACGGTTTGCGTCGGGTAGACGGGATCGGGGAGATCTTGCACGTCGCAGACGCCATCGCGGTTGCGATCCTCGATGCCGTCCGGGAGGCCATCGCCATCGGTGTCGAGCTTGCGCGGATCAGTCTCGCCCGCGCTCTCGCCGGCATCAAAACAACCATTGCCATTGGCATCGCCAAAGCCGTCCCAGACACCATTGCGATTGGCGTCTTCGAGGCCGTCGGCGAGGCGGTCGCCGTCGCTGTCGTAGCGCAAGGGGCTCGTCTCAGTGTCCGACTCCCAGGCGCCGTTGTGGTTGGTGTCCTCGACGCCGTCATCGAGACCGTCGCCATCGGTGTCGGGGTTGAGCGGATCGGTCTCGCCGCTGTTGAGGACACCGTTGCGGTTCAGATCTTCACGCCCGTCGGACAGGCCGTCGCAGTCGCTGTCGGTGGCAAAGACACAGGTCTCATCGGTGTCACAGACGCCGTTGTGATTGGCGTCCTCGACGTCGTCGAAGATGAGGTCGCCGTCAGAATCGAGCTGGCGCGGATCGGTCTCGCCGTCGGTGGCGTCGACGCCGACGTCATAGCAGCCGTTGCCATTGGTGTCCCAGTCGTGATCGACGACGCCGTTGTGGTTCGTGTCTTCGTCGCCGTCGTCGACGCCGTCGCCGTCCGTGTCGGCCACGGTGCCGTTCGTCTCACAGATGTCGTAGCGGCCATTGAGGTTCGTGTCTTCGAGCTGATCGGTGATGCCATCGCCATCCGAGTCGGTGCTCGCTGGATCGAGCTCGCCCGGCTCGTGCGTGCCGTTGTGGTTGCGGTCCTCGCAGCCGTCGCCGATGCCATCGCCGTCGGTATCCGGAGCGCTCGGGCTCATGATACCGCCCGCGGTCTCCAGGCTGTCTTGCACGCAGTCGCCATCCGCGTCGGTGGCGCTGATGTCGCACAGGCAGCCCACTTCGGCCTCGCAATCGCCGGTGGGCTCGCAGCAGGGATACGTTGTGAGGTCTTGATGCACGAGGCGGTCGGCGACGACGTCGTAGCAGCAGGCCTGGCCCGGTAGGCAGATGAAGTCGGTTGGCGGCGGGCAGGTGTCGGTGGCCACGCAGTCGTCCACGCACGTGTCGTCACACTCGCAGTAGGGCGTACCGTCCGGCTGCACGCGGTTGCCATCAACGTCGTAGCACGTACCGGTAGCGCCGCAGCTGCCGTCGCCGTAGCAGTTGATCGACGGCGCGGGGATGCGGTCGTTGCAGCCGCTCACGCCGATACCGACGACGAGGGTCGCCAGCGTCGCGAGCATGGGGAACGAGAAAGGCAATCGCTGTCGCATCGAAGCACTCCTTGCGGCACTTACTGGGCCCGCGGCACACATTGACAGCCACAGTCGACGCAGCAAATTTCCGCGTTCGGCTCTGTGGGCTTGCAAGGCGGTGTGCAGCGTCCAGGCACCTGGTTTGTATCACAGCTCTGACCGAGGTCACAGTCTAGGTCGTTGTCGCAAACCGCACCCACGCAGGCGCAGCAGGCGTATGAGAGCGTGCTCGTCCACGCGTCGAGAGGGCAGTAGAGATCGGTGCCCGCCGCGCAGCAGCGCGAGCCCACGGCGGCGAGCTCGTCGCAGCAGGCCTTGAGACGATCGCAGCTCGAGACGACGTGCGTCGTCGCATCGTAGGCGTTGCACGAGGTGATATCGCCCGCGCACGGTAGGCAGTCGTAGTCGTCCTCGGCCCCGTTACAGTACGGGTAGGGCGACGCATGGTACTCCCAAGCGCACAGGCAGGTGTCCTCGGGCGCCGGGGTGCGTGTGATGCAGGTCCGGCAACGCCCGGTGGCCGGGCTCAGACGCGTGCCCGGGGCGCACTCCGAGGGATCTGTGTGCGTGACATCGCCCGTCAGATCCACCCGCTCGACGAGGCAGTCGGCCAACGTGCCGAGCGCCAAGCTGGCAAGAACGGCCCAACCGCTGTGGCGTCGGCGGCTCACCGTCGCTCGCTCCCTCGGTCGTCACACGCGGCGCTGTCGAGCGCGAGGGCCGCAACGAGCTGCCGTGCCTCGGCCCGCACCTCGGGCGCCAAATGCGCATCGCCAACGAGCGTCATGAGACAGCGCCGCCCCGCGCACGGCGACTGCGCACCTTCGAGCTCGCACGAGCTGAGCAGCGCCTGACTGCGCACCTCACCGCCGCCATCGCGCGAAAGACGAGCAAGCAGTGCGCGAGCCTGCGGCAGACGCCCCAAGCGCAGGCCGAGCAGGCGGGCCCATTCGAGGGCGGCGACGTCGCGGTAGGGACCGTATGCTGGATCGGCCGCCGTCACACAGCGCTCATAAATGACCGCGGCCCGCTGAAACTCTCCGCGGCCCACGAGACGCTCGGCCTCGCGCAGCTCGACACGAGCCTCGGTGGCCGACGGCGCCATGGCGACAGCCACGTCGGGTGCAGTCGCTGGCACCTCGGGGGCGCCACTCTGACTGAGCACGGGCGTCGCCGGTTGCGCCGCGATGGGCACGCGTGGAAGACGCAGCAAGAAGGCATCGTCGAGCAGGCGCTCGCGCGCGGTGGGCGAGAGCGCGCCCTCGTCCAACACACCGAGCCGCGCCTCTTGCCCAGCATCGAGCACTTGCGCTTCGCCCTGCGAATCAATGACCCGTACACGCCCTTGTGCGACGACAACCGCGGTGCCGGAGGCGCTCGCCTGCACGAGAAAGCGTGTGCCCACGACCTCGATGCGCCCCTGTCGCGTCTGCACGCTGAGTCGTCGCCCTTCGCCCCCGGCAAAGGCGAAGGCCACTGTACCCTGGCGAAGCTGTACGAGGTGCCGGCGACCCTCGGTCTCGACGTTCCCCTCCCAGGCGCCGAGCGCCACGAGCCGCAGATAGCGCGACGCTTCCTGACGTACGAGCTGCCGCGGCACCGTGGCAGTGCGCGGGCTCGCGGGCTCGGTCTGCGCGACGAGACTCGCGGCTGCCGGACGCGTGCGTTGCCACACGAGCGCCAGCGCCGCCGTGGTGGCAATCGCCATCAGCACCACCGCGAAGGTTGCCAACGCTGTCCAACGTGGCGCGCGCACGGATGCGCCGCAGTAGGGTGCGAGATGGGTGACGAGCAGCTCGAGCTCGTCGGGGTTGGGCCCTGCGCTCTGCGCCCGTGCGAGGCGCAGCGTCAACGCCAGCTCTTGCTCGAGCGCACCACACTGCGCGCAGTGCTGCAAGTGTGCCTGCAAGCGGCCGTGCTCGAGCGACGGCAAGTCGTGGCGCACGTAGTCGACGAGTGACGCCTGGTAGTCGCGGCAGGTGGCGCTCATGACTCATCTCGCTTCCTCGATGAGGGCACTGTGGTGGACGCCTCATCGTGCTCACCCGCAAACGCGACGCCCAGCAGCGCGCGGCCGCTATGCAACTGCGAGGCGACGGTTTGCAAGGGACGGCCCAGGGCGGTGGCGATCTCTTTTAGAGTGTAGCCCTCGATGTCGTGCACCACCACGACGCC
>CAYHNK010000248.1:0-7432 GCA_964357695.1 uncultured Bdellovibrionales bacterium
TCGTCGACAAGGATCCCCACTGCCCGCCAGAGCAAAGCTGCGTGCAGCTCAGTCTGGTCGAGATTGCGGGTCGCGTCGATGTGGGTCGACTGACGATCACCTACCGCGGCGCGAACCTCGGGCGTCTGCCGGCCAGCTTCTCGCTCTTGCGGCCGGTCACTACCTTCACGGTGATCGGCAGCCGTTTCGTGAGTGGCACGGGCGTTGTCGCGCTCGACGGAGACGCCTGGAGTGCGCGTGTATCGCCGGGTGAGTTCTTCGTGGTGCTCGACGTGCTCTTCGATCCCGCGGCGAGCACGCCGCTCGAGCTCGGCGACAACGTTGCCCACGTGGTCGATGCGCTCAGCCAGGGCTCGCTCGCCTTCGATGAATCAAGCACGCGGCACGGCGGCGTACTTTTCGTGACCGGAAGCAAGCGGCCCGAGAAGGATGCTGCAGCGCCCTCGGTGCGCGTCAGTCGCGTCATCCTCTATGGCAGCGTCGTGACCTTCAGCTATCACTACCGCGTCAGCGGCTTGCGCGAGCAGACGCGCATCGCTCTGCCGCTTGTCGGCGGCGAGACTGTGGAAGCGACCGAGCCCGAGATACCGTACAGCACCGACGATGGGACGATCATCGTCACGCTGACGCCAGCAACCACCGCCGTCTCGGTCATCGGCCACTTCGGTGCGACGCCCGCCGAGTTGGCCAAACCCGCGATTCTACCGCTCGAGCACTGGCTCATCGAGCCCGACCCGCGCCACCCCGTCACGCTCAGCTCGGACGGCGTCGAGATTGATCCCACCGAAGTGCCTGACGCGAGCCCGGAGTCGCAAAGCCGCGCCTTCTTTCTCACGGGCACGCAAAAGCTCGTGCTCACGCCGCTCGCGGTGACGCTCGACAAGGGTCGCCAAGGTGCGGGCGAGGCACAGCTCACCTATCTCCAGGGTCGCGATGCCCATTGGCTCGCGACGCTACAGCTGCGCTCGACCACCGCGCCTGAAACCGATCGCATTCGCATCCCCACGCCCGCCCCGCCGCACTACGCTGCGTCCGGGGGCGAGGCCGTACGGATGTTCGGCGACGACGGTACTCTCTCCTTGCGGGTTGCCCGTGATGGCGGCGAGCTCGCGCCGATCAGCGTGCAATGGCGCGAAGCCCTCGGCGCCAACGTTGCGTTCGCGGCCCCGCGCCTGACCCTGCCGGGGCAGGGCCTGCACCTCGACGCCGCCTCGGCAACGGTCTACCTGCTTCCCGGCTACGTGCCTTTAGCCGTGCTTGGCGTGGCTCACGCCGAAGGTGATCTGCTCGATGGCCTGCACATCTACGCGATATTGTTGGCGCTGCTCGGAGTGGCTCTGGCACGCGCGGCTCGCTTTCCCACCTGGGCGATCGCGATCACCATGGTGCTGCTTGCTGGTCTCTACAGCGTCGATGAGTTTCCGCGTATCGCGCTGCTCTTACTGCTTGGCGGCTGTGCGATCATCACGCAGTTGCCAAGCGGCACTCTCGCCTCGCTACGACAGCATCGACGCCTGCATGCGCTCGTTGGCCTCGTGTGGCTGACGGTGCTCCTTGCAGGCGGTGTCCCGGGATTGCTGTACATCCAAGATCGACTTCATTCAGCCATCAATCCCTGGTCGCAAGCCGAAAGCACCGCGAGCTTTGACGACGCGTCGCTGCGACTGGCAGACGCGATGCGTCAGGAGTCGGCCCCGGCTGCCGCGCCCGAGGCACCCGATGGGGATTACGACGAGCATGAGCCCGCACGCAAAATGAAAGACGGGCGTGGCATCGCGTCGCTGCCCAATAAGGCGTACCTCAGCGGGCTCGCGCAACAGAGCGGCGGCGCCCTCATGGGCGAGAGCACGCGCGCCACCGAGAAGACCATTCGCCCGGTGGCTTTTGGCAGCTCACGACTGCCGAGCAACATCCTGCGCTATCGCTTCGGCGCTCTGCTCCCCGACGAGTCGGCGAGCGCCACCCTCCTGCTCGCCGGTCCGCTCGTGCGCGCACTATGGATCTTCGTCGAGAGCGCCGGCCTGGCCGTGCTCCTCGGCCTGCTCGTCGTACGCGGCCGACGCTATTGGAGCGCCACGGAGGTGCAACCATGAATTCGACCCGCACCCATCGGGCGGCCTCACTTGCCGCCTGTACCTTCGTCTCGCTCGCGCCCCTCGCGACACTTGCCGCTGGCGTCGACATCTCACCCGGCTCTGACATCGAGCTCGATGGCATTCTCAAAAAACTCGCAGCGGACGCGCGGCAAGATGCGTGGTGCACCGCGGGTTGCGCCACCTTCTACGACGTGCGCTTTGACGGCGCGCTCGCGCGTGGCGAGCTTGGCTTTTTCGTCAGTGGCGTCGTCACGGGTGAGACCAAGAGTCTCGTGGCGCTCTTTGATGCGCAGCCGGCACCCGGGCTCGACGAGGCCGTCAACACCCGCGGCACGCGCATACCGCTCTACTGGACGGGGGGCGCCTATCGTGCGGTGCTCGACCCGGGAACCTTCGAGCTGCGCGGCACACTGCGCTTTGCACCCGGCAGTGGCGTCACCGTGCACATCCCCGGCCCGGCAGGGCGCGTCGTCTTGTCGGTCCTTGACGCCGATGTCGTCGGTAGCGGCGATCGCCGTGGCGTCAGCAACGCTACCTACCAGCTCACGCCTCACGCGGCCCCCGACAAGGACGCGACGCCGACACGTGAACGGTTGCGTCTACAAGTCGAGCGACACTTTGTCCTCGCACGCGACAAGACCTTCTCCGTAACCATCAATGCGCGCGGCGCCAAGACCGGACAGGTCATCCGCGTGCCGCTTCTCACAGGCGAGAAAGTCGAGCAGCTCAATCCCAGCGAAGCGCACGTACGTGAGGCAGGCAGTGAGCGCGCCATCGAGTGGGTGGCAACGAGCGCGAGCCCGAGCCTGTCGTACGGCGGCAAGTGGGGCACCGAGCGTATCGAGCTTCTGGCCCCTGCCGGAGCCACCAAGGAACGCTGGGAGGTGCGCTGCGACGACCCCTATCTCTGCACGTTCGGTGGCGATGCCGAGCCCGAAACCGGCGCACACGGTCACCAGTGGGCGCCGCTCGCCGGCCAGCGTCTCGAAGTCACGTGGCGCGAGCTAGCGCCCGTCGTCGGTGTGCATACCATCGCCGAGCAGGTGGCCCTTGCGAGTCGCGTCGTCGGTCGCAATTTACAGCAACGCTTGCACGTCGAGTGGCGCTCGTCGTCGGGGAGCCTCGTGTCGCTCGGGCTGCCGCAGGCCGCGCTCGTCAGTCGCTTCGTCGTCGATGACACGCCCGCGCCCATCTTGCGCGATGGCGAGGGCGCCGTGCAGCTGAGCTTGCCCTCGGGACAGAGCCAGCTCGAGGTCGACTGGGAGATCGCGGGCACGGGCGGCTTGCTATTGCACCCACCCGTGCCGACGTTCTCTGAGCCCGTCGGCACGTTGTGGCACAGTCTCTACGCCGCTGAGGGGCGCAACGTGCTCGTCACCGGGGGGCTTGCGGGCTCACCGCGCGTCGCCCTGTGGCCCAATGCCGTGGCGTGTTGCGTCCTCGCGGCGCTCGTGTGGCTGCTGGCTCGCTGGGCGAAGAGTCCGATCGTCTCCACGCCGCTGTGGATTGTCTCCATGCTCGGCTTCGCACTCGTCGATCCGCTTGCTGCCGTGCCGCTCGTGCTTGCCCTCGGTCTCGGGCGATGGTTGGGTAACATCGAGACGCCGCGCCGCCGACTGCGCCTCGTCGTCGAGCTCAGTGTGTGGACGGCGCTCATCGCCGTTGTGCTCGGCACGCTGCTCGTGACACTGCAAAGTGCGCTGTTCTCCGCAAGTCCCGTCGACGTCACATCGTTTGTCAGTGCCCCCTACCTGCCGAGCGGCGAAGGTTGGGACAGCTCCGCTGCCGTGCAATGGGGCACCTACGTCGCCGGCGACCCGGACGCCGCGCGCGCGTTGCCCTCGCCCTGGGCCTGGACCGTGCCACTGCTCTTGCTGCGTCTCATCTGGGCCGCGTGGGCGGTCGCCATCGCCGTGTTTCTTGCGCGCGAAGGTCGACTGGCACTCACGCAGCTCAGTCGCTACTGGCAAGCGGCGCGCGCCCGCGCTGCTACCACTCCCTCCCTGGCCGCCAGGTAGTCACCGGCGCTGCCTCATGCTAGTGTTTCCCCAGGACGAGGGGAGGTTTGTGGCCATGGCGGCGGGAAACAGCCACAATCATGCGGCTAATCTGTTGTTTACGGTGGGCACGGCGCTCGCGCTGGCCGCGTGCAACTCCAGCTCGAGCTCGCGCGCATCGGTCGGCGATGCTTGCGAGAGCGCCTGGGCATGCAAGGGCGGCTTGGTGTGCTTGCATGGCTACTGTCGACAGGCGTGCCTGGGGTCGGATGACTGTGACGAACGGGACACGCGCTGCGCGGACGGCGCTTGCACGCCGGTACCTAATGCGGAGTGCGATCGTGACAGCGCGTGCAGCACGCCGGGATATTGCGAGCTTTCGAGCGGGACGCGCTGTTTCGAGGGCTTCTGTCAATACCCATCCCTCACCTGCGACAGACCGCCCGAGCCGGTTTGCGAAAGTGACGCTCTCATCCGCCTGTATGACGTCACTGGCACATGCGGCGCCTCAGATTGCAGTTACGGCTCCTCGTTTGTCAGCTGCCCGGCTTGCCCGAGCTGCATCAGCGGCTGCGTCCTCGACATCGATGGCGACCAGATTGTCGATGCGATCGAGGAGGGCACGCTAAATCCCGGAGATCCGTGCTTGCGTTGCGACCCGAGCGTCAGTCGTGCGACGTGGACTCCCGTGGCATGCGCACTGGGCTCGTCGGCGAACGCGTGCCTCGCCGCCACGGGCACGTGCCGGGCATCGTGTGCGGAGGCGACCGGCACCTGTGTCGGCTGCACTACGGCTGGCTGCGATCACGTCTGTGATCACGCGCCGCTCGCTGACGACACCTCCTGCGGCACCGGCGTCGTCTGCGTGCAGGGCGTCTGCGGCAACGACGCCTGCGTCATCGGCGGCACGGTCTACGCCAACGGGACATTCAATCCGGTCACGGGTTGTGAGCGCTGCGACACTGCGACCAGCACGACCACGTGGACACCCTACGTCTGCGAAACGGGCGGCGGCGAGTGTCGTGCCACCACGGGTGTGTGCGAAACCAGCGCTGGGTGCGCCGGTCAGGCCTGCTGCGTCTATGCGCCCCTCTGGAATGGCAGCGGCTCAGCGCCTGCGTGTGGCTCGGGCACGTGTCAGCGCTGCGATGCGGCAGGGACCTGCGTCAATGCTGCCACGCATGAAGACTGCACGTTCTGCGAGAAGTGCTCGGGTGGCCTCTGTGTACCGCAGTCGAGCAGCGAAGACCTCAAGCTCGAGTGCACGGCCAGCGAGTGTGCCTCCGGGGAATGCGACGGGGCGCGCCATTGCGAGTACGCCACCACGGACGCGGCATGCGGTGGCGGCATCTGCCACCGTTGCGACGGGACCGGCGGCTGCCAAATATCGACTACTGACGCCGACTGCACCGTCGCGGGTGAGATTTGCAGTGTCACGGGTGTCTGCGTCGGCAGCACGCCGTGCACCGTCGACGCGGCGAAGACTTACTGTGGCGCCGCGATTTCGGCTTGGGACGCATATCCGACGAACATCAATTGTGTTGGCTCCGCGCCCGATTTCGTCGGCTGGATCAACATGGCCGTGCCCTCATCCTACCCGGCGACGGTGGTGTCGGGGGTCACGTTCGCGACGACCCTGGTAAACGACTGCTCGGAGGGTACGAGCTATACGTGCCTCGACGGCGTCGTCCACTATGATTGGAGTAACGACCTTGGTGAAACGAGCTCGGGCACGTGCGCACCGCTACCGTAGGTTGAGCCAAGCTCAGCGGGACTCGCTCGTTGGACCGTGAGGCCGGATCTTCGTTACGGGCGCTGGCGCCAATGATGTGCGTCGCAGGTCGCTCGCAAACCGACGAAAATGCGCTTCCAGCTCGCCGCGGGCGATAAGCGATGCAAAGTGGCCACCATACTGCGCCACGTAGAGGTCGATGGCGCGCACGCGGACTTCGTTCTGCTCCCCGGTCGCCGCGCGTCCCATAACCTCGTGCCACACGGGTCCGAGATCGATACGACTGTCGGCGAGCGCGACGCGGCCAAAGCGCGAGGCGAGTACGACCACCACGCGCGCGGCAGCCTTGTCTGCGAGGCCTGCACTGACCCAATCGGCGAGCAGGTCCGTCGCACCCTCGGACACGCCGCCAATAAAGACCTCCTTGGCGACCTCTCGCAGCACCGAGCCGCCCTCCGCAGCCACCCGTTTCTCGACCGCTGTCACCGCGCCACCGAGGGCGGTGCTCAGACCGAGGTTGAAGGCGTACTTGCCGAACAGCACACGAAGCTCGTCATCGTAGGCGCCCGATCGCGCGATGCCCGCCGCCTCGAGAGCGGCCGTACGCAACGCCGCCGCGTAGCCGGTCAGGAGCGACGGCAGGTCGAGATAGGCCCCAATCGCCAGCGATGCCAGCACGCCGCCACCGAGAATGGGGGCCGTGGCGAACGCGGTGATGGCGGTGGTCGCCCATTTCGCGATCTCATCGACACTCGAATGGCTGGCGCGTAGCCCCTCGAGCAGTACTTCCTGTGCCGCCGTCCTCGGCAATTCCTCGCGCCACTGCGCGGTGCTAAACCCGAGCGACGCTGGATCGATCGCCTGCGTCGTCAACGCCGGAGAGAGCTCGTAGAGCCAGCCTTCCTTGGTCGGCAGCTTCGCGAGCAGCTTTTCGACGTGGCCGTAGCTTGCCGCCGCCCCGCGTTGCACAAGCTCGACGGGGTGAATCGACGACATGAGCTCGGGTGCGAGACTCGCCTGCAACCCGAGCGCGGCGAGGCGCGCCCCCAACGTTTTCGCATCGCAGGGCGCTTCGCGCAGCCTCGCGAGCAGCAGGGTGGCAATTTCGCGATCGTCGGCAACGAGCCGCAAATGGCTCGCGCCGCCGCGCAGCGCTTGCTGCACACGAGTGCTGACGGCCGATTCGGCCCGCTCGGCGAAGAAGCTCTCGGCAAGGCGCGTAACAATGGCGTCCGGAATGTGCTTGTCGAAGGACCTATCGCCACACAAACCGCGCAGCTCGGCGGCGATAAATTATCGCAGCTCACGCCGGGATCCGAAGCTGGAAAGCAGAGCGTCGCGCGTGGCCGCGGGCAGCGGCGTACGTCCGGCGGTCAAGGCCGCGTGGGCGAACTGCTGCTCGAGGCCGAGAAGGCGCGGCTGCTCGCGCGCAACACTCGCCAGGCGTGCGACGAGGATCTTGCGCGCCTCGGGGCTTTCCTGGGCAACCGCGGACGCATCGTCCACGAGCGCGCGGCCAGCGGCGGTGAACACGGCCTCAGCGTAGGTGTCCACCCCCGTCGCGTAGGGCAGGCGGTCCGCGGCGGTTGCGAGTGCCGCCAGCGACA
>CAYHNK010000249.1:0-3044 GCA_964357695.1 uncultured Bdellovibrionales bacterium
TTGACGTCATTTCTCAGATCGCGAGTCGAAGTCGCAACGGCCGCGCCCTTCGAGATGCCTTGCTGCGCAAGGCTCCTCAGGGACGCGGAGAAAAGTAGTCGGCACTCAATCGGATCTGCGCCCGTGGCGTGTACCGCATAGACAAAGGCTGACGACAGGTGCTACGAGGCCAGAGGATGGGTGCGACGCTCCTCCTACTCGCGACGCTCATGCTCCCGGGGACAACGCCGCCCATCTTGCCCCCGGAGATGCAGACGGCATTGCTCGCCAAGGTCGTCGCCTACGATCGCGCCTTCGCCCAAGCACCCCTGTCGCGCCTGCGCGTCCTGGTCGCCCAGGCCGACGGCGCCGAGCGGGAAGCCGAAGGGGTCGCCGCCGCTCTGCGCAGGGCCGGTTTTCCTGTAACCGTAGTATCAGCAGATCTCGCGGCGGCGCTGCCTGGCACACCGGCGGTGGTCTATATCGTCGGCGATGGCATCGGTGCGGCGCTGGCCGATGCCTGCGCGCGGGCACGCGTGCTTACGGCCACGGCACGCGTCGACCTCGTCGAGCGCGGCCGAGTGACGCTTGCCCTGGCGTTAAAGGCGGATAGCAAACCGGAAATCGTCATCAACACGGCGCGCGCGGCGCGAGAAGGTCGCGACTTCGAGGCGCGGTTGTTGCATCTCGCACGGCTCGTGCACTAGCATCGGCGTGTCGCCGACACCCGATGGTGTCGATGCCAATGTGGGCGGAGCAAGAGCATGACGGCACGCGCTTTTCGAGGAACCGCCGCACGCGGCATGCGACTCGCAAGCATCGTGCTGGGGCTGCTTGTCCCCACCGCCGCCGTAGCACAACAAGCGGATCCCCGCGCAGCCGCGCCCGCGAACGCGCTCACCGAAATGTCCCTCGAAGAGCTGCTCGATGTCATGGTTTTCGAATCCAAGCAGCAGGTCACGGCCGTGACCAAGGAGGCACAGACCTCAGCGGATGCCCCCGCGATTGTGACCGTCATCGCCCGTGCCGCCATCGAGGCGCGTGGCTTTCGCTCCGTCGGTGAGGCACTCGCCTCGGTACCCGGTCTGTTCGTCATCGACGATCTCATCACGGCGAACGTCGCCGTACGCGGCATCTACGCCGGTCCGGACTCGTGGAGCCGTACGGTGAAGGTCCTCATCGATGGCCAACCGGTGACGAGCTACTCGACCGGCGGCACGCTGCTGGGCCCTGAGCTCATTCCCATCGACGCGGTCGAGGCGATTGAGGTCCTGCGCGGCCCGGCCTCGGCTCTCTATGGGGCCAATGCTTTTCTTGGCGTCGTCAACATCGTCACCCGCGTGCCGACCGCGGGCGCAACCGTGCGACTCGGCGGGGAGGCTGGTGCGGTGCGCGATCGTTTCGGCAGTGAAGCTCATCTGCTCGCGAGTCTCGCCACCGAGGGGGAGACCCGCGCCCACCTGCTGCTCGCGATGAGCAGCGCGCGCCTCGACCGCTCTGGGCTCGCCGTGCCAAGCTCGTCGCCGGACATCGACCGCTACCGCGGCGAGACGAGTGAAGGCGACCTATCGCAGCCGCTCTCGCTCCTTGCGCGCGGCAGCATAGACCGTGGTGCGCTCGGCGGCATCGACCTCCAGCTCGTCTACCAGCGCCTCGACGCCCATGCGGCTTTCTCTGACATCGGCGTGCTCACGCCCGAGAACCGCGTCGCGGCGGACAACACGGTCGCCCGCGTCGGCTATCGCAACGCCTTTCTCGAACGTCGTCTCGCGCTCACGCTCTCGAGCTCGGTGAGCGTCGCTCAGGAGCTGCCAACGCAAGTGCTCGACGCCGGCGACGCCGCCTTCACCTTGCGCCGGCGACGCTTTAACCGCGCCTACCAGAGTGGCGCGGAGCTCTCGTATGGGTTTGGCAGACACGAGTTGCGCTGTGGCGTCGACTACCTCGTCGACCGGGATCACGGGGACACGACCTATCGCGTCAGTCGCACCGACGGCGCCTGGACGCGACGCTCGCTCGGCGAGCGCTTCACCTACACCACCATCGGTTACTACGCGCAGGCTGTGGCGCGCCCGTTGGATGGACTCGGACTCGTCGCGGGCGTGCGCTACGACATCAACAGCCGCTGGGAAGACAGCTGGAGCACGCGGATCGGCGCAACGTACGCGGCGCGCGACGATCTCCGTCTCAAGCTGCTCTACGGCACCTCGTTTGTGCCACCCTCGCCGACGCAGCTGTATGCGGAGCCGCTGCGCGGCGGCGGCGTGCGCGGCAACCCCGACCTCGATTCACAGCGTGCGCGCACCGTGGAAGCCTCGGCCAACTACCACGTGGGAGACGTCGCGAGCGTCGAAGTCACTGGATCTTGGACCGAGATCCAGGACCGCATCGATTTTGTCGCCTCGGGCAGCAACCTCACCGCGCGCAATCTGACCGACAGCCACTCGCTCGGAAGCGAGGCGGTGGTCGAGGTCAACTGGGCGCCCGCCTTCGTGCGCGCCAACCTCTCCTACCAACACACCCGCGTCGAGGTCCCCGTGGACGCACCCTCGTGGTGGAGCCTCGTCTATGACGGCGCGGGCGCCGGCGGCCTCAGCCCGCCAGCGGTGCCGACCTGGATGGGACACGTCACCGCGGGCATGACGCTGCCTCCGCAGCACCTCCAAGGCTCGGCCACCGTGCATCTGGTGGGTGAGCGCAAGGCCTCGCAGGCCAACATCCGCGTCGCTGCCGAGTCCTACGTGCTCGCGCCCTATGCCACCGTCGATCTCAACGTGCGCAGCTTCGATCTCGTACTCCTTGGCGGCCAGCCCACCGACGTGTCGCTGCACGTCACGAACGTCTTCGATCGACGCTACGCCGAAGCGGGCGCGCTCGGCGTCGACATGCCGGCACTCGGGCGCACGGTCTTCGCGCGCCTGACGCAGTCCTTTTGATTCATGCGATGCGAGCCGTCGTGGCCCGCTCGACACACAAGGAGAGCAAGAGCATGCGCAAGACACGGATGATGGTCGTGCTGGGCCTGGTCGGCAACGAATCGCTCGCCCTCGTCAACCCACTGGAAT
>CAYHNK010000249.1:3054-7364 GCA_964357695.1 uncultured Bdellovibrionales bacterium
ACGCTCGGTGCGTGCGGCGACGACGACGCCAAGAAAGCCACACTGAAGATCGGCATGATCAATCCCCAGAACGGCGGGCTCGCTGGCTACGGCCCCGCCATGGAGAACGGCGCGCGCCTCGCGGTGAGCCAGATCAACGCGGCCGGTGGGCTGCTCGGCAAGGATGTCGAGCTCGTGGTGCGCGACAGCGCTTCCGATCCGACTGTTTCGCGCGCCGCCGCAACGGCTTTGGTTGACGAAGGCGTGCAGGTGATCATCGGTGCCGCGGGCAGCGGCAACACGCTCGCCGCAGCGGAGGTCACGGTACCGGCACACGTGGTGCAAATCAGCGGCGCCTCGACGAGCCCGGCGCTGACCACGGTGGCCGACGACGACTTTCTCTTTCGCACCGTAGTCACCGACGAGCCGCAGGCGTTGGTGCTGGCGCAAAAGATCTATGACGACGGCTGGCGCAACCTCGCCATCCTCTACATCGACAACTCCTACGGCGTGAACTTGGGCACAAAGCTCGCGAGCTCCTTCGAGGCCTTGGGCGGCACCCTCACGATGTCGCGTAGCTTCGCCGAGGGCGTCGACAACACCTACAACTATCAAACAGATCTCGCTGCTTTGTACGGCTCTGGCCCCGATGCCATCGCCCTGATTGCCTACGAGACACAGGGCACCTCGTTCCTCGCCACCTGGGACGCAGCCGACTACAGCGGCGCCTGGTACCTCACCGACGGCATGCGTTCGACCAACATTGCCGTGAACGTGGGCGTCTCGACGGTCGCGGGCATTGTCGGCACGGCTGCCGCTTCCACGACGGGCGCTGCCATCGACGCCTTCCGCGCCGACTATCAGACCAAGTACGGCGAGGCGCCGGGGGTCTACGCCGAGAACTACTACGATGCGGCGATGCTCGTGTCGCTCGCCATCGCGCGTGCCGGTGCCTACGACGGCACGGCCATCCGCGACGCTATGACACCGGTCGCGACGCCCCCCGGCACGACGTACGGCTACGGCGATATCGCAGCGGCACTCGCCGCGGCCAAAGCGGGTGATGATATCAACTACGACGGGCCGTCCGGGCTCGTCGACTTCGACGCCAACGGTGATGTCAGCGGCCCGATCGAAATCTGGCGCTTTGCTGTCGACGGCACGATCGAATCGCTCGAAGTCGTCGCACCGTAGCTGCGCCGCAGGGCCCATTGACCTCCCGGAGCGTGCGACGTATCTTGATACGCGTTCGCACTCTCACAATCATTCATCCCGGGAGGGACCTCATGCGCCTTGCGACCACCGCGACTCTTTTCGTTGCCGTCCTCGGATTTTCGACTGCTGCTTGGGCTTGTCCCGACAGCGCAGCCAAAGGAGAGATGACCTGGAAGAGTCTCAACATCGAGCAGCTCAAGGCCCTGCGGCAGGAGCACGCTGACCAGCTCGCCGTCTACGACGTCAACAGCAAGGAGACGCGCAGCAAGTACGGCGTCATTCCCGGCGCCCGCCTCCTCGCCGCGTCTTCGAGCTACGGACTAGAGGAGCTGCCAGCCAGCAAGGATGCAATGCTGGTCTTCTACTGCGCCAACGAGCACTGCACGGCTTCGCACGCCGCCGCCGAGCGCGCCAAGCAAGCGGGTTTCGCGCGAGTGTACGTGCTCGCGCCCGGCATCATGGGTTGGCAGAAGGCGGGCGAGCCCGTCGCATCGATGCCCCAGACCTGAGCCCCACACGCGTGCGGCACGCGCACGTCGTGCCACATTGCGCCTTCTATGGCGCACGATTTCTGCTAGCATCGGGCCCGATGCCGCCCCCCCTAACCGAGGCTGAGGTTGCCACGCTCTTTCGGCGTTACGCACCGGCGCTCGCGCGGCGCTGCCTGGCCCTCGTCGGCAACCCCGCCGACGCCCAGGAGTTGGTGCAGGAGGTCTTCTATCAGTTCTTTCGCGATCGGCACCGCTTCGAGGGCCGCAGCTCGGTGTTCACATTTTTGTACCGCATTGCGACTAACCTATCGATCGACAAGCTGCGACGACGGCGAACGGCTGGCGAGCAGCTCGAGCTCGACGAAGGACGGCGCCACGCGACGCAGGGCAACCCGCACGTGCACGCCGCGGCGCTCGAAGAGCTGGCGGTGCTGACCGTCGGCCTCGACGAGGAGGTCTTGACCGTGGCGGTGATGGCGCACGTTGACGGACTGACGCAAGACGAGATCGCGGACGCGCTCGATCTGTCGCGGCGCACCGTAGGCAAAAAGCTCAAGCGCTTCCTTCTGCACACGCGCGCGCAAGCGGCGCAGCACGGCCTTGCCACACCGGCGCTCAAGCTCGACGAGGGAGACGATGGCCAAGCCGCGTGATGCAATCCCAGACGTGCTGCTCGAGCGCTATCTGGCAGCCGATCTACCCGCGCGCAGGGTGCGCGAGATCGAGGCACAGCTCGCCACCTCCACCGAGCTGCGAACGCGGGTTGAAGGCCTGCGCACCGCGAGCGCCGCGTATCTTGCGACCCAAGACGTGGACGCGCTCGCCCACCATCTCGTCACGCGTCTCGCGATTGAGAAAGACGTACGGCGCGCACCTCGGCTGTGGCGCTGGCTCGTCGGACCATCGGTCGCCGCGGCCACGGGATTGGTGCTCAGCATCGTCTACCTGCGCCACCCGGAGCCGCCACCGGCGATCGCGCCGCCCGCGCAGATCCCAGCGATGGCGACGCCAAGTGCCAAGCCGGCGCCACGCGTCGCCACCCAGGACGAGGGCGAGTACGATCGGAGGGCTGCGCCACCCACACGGGCGCGTAAGCGGCCCATGAAAGTGCCACCGTCCGACAAAGGCTTCGACGATGCGCTGGCCGGCGGTCGTGGGCTCGGCGTCGGGGTCGGGGCCGCAGCGCCGAGCGCTCCGTCGGCGATTGGATCCATCAGTGCGCCAACAGCCGCGGCCGAGAATCGCCGCGCTGACGATGAGGTCTCGTTGGAGCCTGTCGCGCGTGCCGCCACGCGAGAGCCGACGGCGCTCGTGCGTCGCGCCGACGGGGGGGTGCTCGTCTCGGGGGCAAGCGTCGCGCAAGGGACCCCACTGATGGTGGAAATTCCGGCGTCGTACGCGAGCGCTGTCGTCAGCGAGCTCGAGGGCGGCCTCTTCGAGCGTCACTGGGTGAGCGCGCAGGAGCGCCCCACGATGCGGCGCGAGCTGCGGCTCGAGAGTCTTGGTGTGCGCGAGCTGCTCATCGTTTGGGCACCAAGCGAGACGCAGGCGGCGCAGCTCGCCGGTTGGCTCTCGGTGCGCGCGAGCGGGTCTCGGCGTGCGCCCCCCGCCGGGCTCAGCAACGTGCGCCTGCTGCTGCGGGTGGCAGCGCCCTAGCGTCGCAAGCCCCGTGTGTCGTAGTTTATCGGTGCCCATGCACGCCGCGCGAACCGAGGATACCGACTCTACCGTGGCCGCGAGCGTCGCGCTCGCCATGCCCCGCAGTGCCTGGCTGCGCTTTGTCGTCAAGGTGGCCGCGCTGGTGGCTGTTGCCACAGCACTGGCGGGCATCGCCAAGTCGCTCTCGGATCGGGCCATGGTCGACGACGCGCTCTTGCGACGTGCGCAGGCGCATTTTCGTGACATCGTGCTCATGCGCCGCTGGAACGCCGGCTATGGCGGCGTGTACGTGAACAAAAAGCCCGGCGACGTCTCCAACCCCTACCTCGCGTCGCCCGACATCATCGCGGTGGATGGCCGCGTCCTGACCGTCAAGAATCCCGCCACCATGACGCGCGAGATTTCGGAAATCGCCGTAAGCGAGGGCTCGTTCCGTTTCCATATCACGAGTCTCAAGCTCAGAAACCCACACAATCTCCCCGACGCTTGGGAACAGCACGCCTTGCGGCAGTTCGAGCGCGGCGTCGCGGAGGCCTATGACAAAGCAGGCGACGCCAAGCTCAGCACCTTTCGCTACATGGCGCCGCTCTACGTCGAGAAAGACTGCCTCACGTGCCATGCGGACCAGGGCTACCAAGTCGGGCACGTGCGCGGCGGCATCAGCGTCACCTTTGACATCACCGACACCGAGCGGCACGTGCGCCTCAATCGCTACATCGCCATCGGCTCCTATCTTCTCGTGCTCACTTTACTCCTTGCCATCATCGGCCTCTTTGTCGCCGGGCTGTATCGCCGTCTGCGGGCGGCGCACGAGCAGATCCACGGGCTGGCCACCCGTGATGACCTGACCGGCCTCGACAATCGCCGCCAGCTCTACATCGCCCTGGAGGTCGAGCTGCGCCGTGCCCTGCGCTTGGGCCATCCCCTGAGCTGCATCATGATCGACCTCGACCGCTTCAAGGCCAT
>CAYHNK010000250.1:0-7307 GCA_964357695.1 uncultured Bdellovibrionales bacterium
CCAGGGGCAAGCGTTCGCACAAGAGATCCTCACCAACCCGAGCTCGGCGTCGCTGCAGGGGCAGTGGGCCGACTACGTCTCGCAGGTGAAAGCGGGCGGCGCCGGCATGGACGTCGGCGGGCTCGTGCAGTGGGTGCTGCGTGAATCGTACATGCAGAGCACCGAAGACTTGCAGTTCTACGCCGAGAAGGTGAAGTTCTACAACGAGCTCAAAAAGCAGATCCGTGACGAGCTGACCGCCGCACGCACGGCGTTGAGCGACGTCAGCGCGGCCGCTAACCAGTGGGCCAAGGACAATGACAAGGAGCCGGGCGAGTACCCGATGACCTACGAAACCACCGAGTTCGACGTCGCTGGCGTGAATTTCGACGACAACGGCAATCCGGTGGTGGCCAAGGCGAAGGGCGCGCTCAGTCCGGCGACGCGCGAGGGCCTCGAAAACTACATCAAGGGCCTCGAGGAGAAGATGAGCTCGGTCGGTGACGATGCCCAGCTCGCCAATGTCGATTTGCAGAACACGCTGCAAAAGCAGCAGCAGACCCTGCAGATGATGTCGAACATCTCCAAGATGCTCAACGACACGGCGATGGCGATCATCCGCAAGATTGGGTGATTGAAACGCACGAGTGTCGCGACAACATGCCGCGTCGGAGCGCTCTGCGTTGGGTTGCGGCTCTTGGGAGAGTACGATGTCAACTGCCGGTCTCTCGCGTCTGAACGCCGAGCCAAGCGACGGCGGGCAGCGCTCTGGCGGGCTGCTTAGCCAAGCGCCCCAGCGGGCCACCCCGACGCCCGCGATACAACCGGCGCGCACGCGAGCCGAGCCGAGCGCCGAGAGGGACGCCGTCACGCGGGATACACGCGCGCAGGCGGGGTCTTTCGTCGCCCGTGCCTCGGGGCTCACGGCCGACGAGGGGGCGGTGGCGGCCGTCGTCAAGCGCTACGGCGGCGAGCTCGAGCCGCTCAAGCCCTTCGCGCGAGAGCTCGTACGCTACGGCTTTGCGAGCAAGGATGAGCAGGCCACCATGCGGTCCACCTGGTCGCGCCACGTACAGGCGCTGGTTCGTAGCAGTGCGAGCGACCGTGGTGGGGCGACGGGCCTCGACGTCGACGGTCTGGTCCAATGGGCCCTACAGCAATCGTACATGCAGAGCACCGACGACCTCGCCTTCTACGCCCAGAAGGTCAAGTTTTTTAATCAGCTCAAGCAAGCGATTCGTGACGAGCTCAAAGCGGCGCGCAGCGCGCTCACCAACATGCAGGGCATCAACGTCAAGGACGGTGTGGTGACGACGCCGGGCGGCTACCAAGTAGTCAACAACGGTGGCCGCGAGTGGATCATCCGTGAGCCGAATGGCAAAGAGCACCGCATTTGGGGCGATCCGCACGTCGACGAGAACAGCGATGGGTCGAGCGATTGGCACTTCGATGGCGATGGCAGCTTTGTGCTTCCGGATGGCACCAAGATCTTCTGCGACACCGAGAAGACCGGCACGCTCGGTGCTGGCGACATCACGGTGAGCGACCAAGTCGTCATCGTCTATGGCGACTCGATGGTGACGATGGATGTCACGCAAGCCGGCAACGCCGAGAAGAGCTGGGGCGGCGTATCGTGGGACGACGCACACGATGACGGACAGGTGTTTGTTCTCGGCGATGATCATCAGTGGAAAGACGGCGCGACCCTCGGCGATCTCTACGACGGTGGCGGCGACTTCGTTGCGGACATCAACGGTGGCGCGAAGGGAACGATCAGCGCGGCGGCAGCCGCGGTGCTCGCGGGGGGGGTGGCCGGTGGAGCTGCCGGCTACGTCACCAAGGCCTTCGACGGTGAGCCGCAGTTCGACGCGACGGGAAGCCCGCTGACGCAGGCGCACGAAGGCGATACGATTTACTCGCGCGACGAGCTCGACAACTACATCAAGAGCCTCGAGGAGAAGATGAGCTCGGTGGGCGATGACGCCCAGCTGGCCAACGTCGATCTGCAAAACACGCTGCAGACGCAGCAGCAGACGTTGCAGATGATGTCGAACATCTCCAAGATGCTCAACGATACGGCGATGGCTACCATCCGCAAGATCGGATGATAGCCGCCGCGGAGGCACGCCATGCCCGTTGATGCCATTGACGTCCAGCTGCAGAGCTACATTTCGAACGCTCGCTTCGAGACCGACAAGCAGGTCAATCAGGTCGACGAGGCGGAGGTAGCCCGCAAGCAGGCCGAAAAGAAGATCGCCGAGAAAAAGGACGCGCTCAAAGAGTCTAACGTCCGCAAAGAGGTCTACGTCAAGCAGACGCACCTCGACCAACGCATGAGGCAGATCCTCGGGGGAGCCGAGGGCCGCGAAGCGGCGGACTCGCTGCGCGGCTGGGAGAATAACGGCGAGCTACAGCAGAAGCTCACGGAGGCACAAAAAGACGCCTTCCGTGAGGCGATGGCCAAAGACCCGGGGCAGGCCTCCAAGGCGAGCCAAGCGCTCAATCGCCTGACGCAACAGCCGGGCTTCCAGAAGGCGGTGAGCAACTCCCAGCTCGCCGGCACCTTGCAGGCGGGTGTGCTCAAGAATCCAGCGGTGGAGAAGCCCGCACTCGAGATGCTGCAAGGCCGCTTCATGCAGGCGGGCAAGTCGGATGCGCAAACCAAGAACCAGTATCTGCGCTATGGCATGGACCGCGCCGCGCAGGGTCGCCTCGATGTCGTGCGCAAGACTGGCGACATGCTCGGCACGCTGGCCAAGGCGAACGTCGGTCGTCCCGCGCAGCGCGCCGCCATGAACATGGCGCAGCGTACCGACGGCAACGCCAAGGCCATGGGCAATGTCGACGCCTTCGTGCAGGATCCCAACGTCAGCAAGCTGCCGTCATTTGCACGCACCAAGGCCACCGAGCTGCTCGCCAAAGCCGAGGGCAAAGACGAGGTCAAAGAAGGCTTCGAGTCTCTTGCGGCAGACAAGAAGTACAAATCCCAGACGGCGGACAACAAGGGCCGTTTCTACGCCACCATCGGCTCGGGCAGACCCAGCGAGTATCGCGCCATCACGGACAAGGTGCTCGCATCACTCGAGAGCAAGTCGTTCCCGACGCGCGGGGCACAGGTCAACAGCTTCCTTGGCAAGGTGGCCGCGCAGGTGCAGCGCCAAGGGGCCGCGAGCGTCGACGGTGAAGCGCTCATCAAGAGCGCCAAGAAGTCACCCGTGCCCTCAGCCCCCAAGTTGACCTCCACCGAGGGCCTCGACGAGGAAGAGGCGAGCCGTGCGCGGGCGCAAAATCGCGCCAAGGTGATCCAGTTCTTCACCCAAATGCAGCGCGCCTACGACGGCGCGGACAAGCAGCTCGCCTCGGCGAAGTACTTCGAAGACGTCAATCGCATGACCAACTTGCGCGAGGCCGAGAACATCGACGTCACGGTGCTCTCCGCCGAGGATCAGGCGCTCGTCGCCGACCGCCAGGCGATGCTCGGCACGCGTCTCGAGTCCCTGCGCACGCGGCAGCGCGAGCGCATGCGTGAGCTACGCACCAAACGCATGCCGATGTCCAAGCGACGGGCCCAGCGCGCTGAGCAGCGCTCAGTCGGTCGTCAGCCGAAGTATTTTTCCCCTACCGTGAGTCGCACACGCGCGAATCCGAGCGCGGCGTTTACGCAGCAGGCGGCGGTTGGCGGTCGTCCCCCAAGTCTCGCCGGTACACCGGCGCGCAATCAGCTGCAGCAGCGGCAGGCAGCCGGCCTCGGCGCTGGCGGCATCGACCAGCAGGTGGCCCAAGCGGTCGCGCAGCTCGGACAGGGCCCCATCACCGCCGCGGCGGTGAACCAGGTGGCGCAGGCCATCGCCAGCCAAGTCGTCATGCAAGTGACCGAGCAGCTGTCGCAGGCCGTGCAGGTCCAGGCGACGTCGGCGCAGAGCACGAGCACGGCGCCAACAACGCCACGCCAAGAGGGCAAGGTCGATGGCTGGGGCATTCCACGCACCTTCGAGCGCGATCTTGGCGGCGCGCGACCCTCGGTGGTCAAGCCGGCGAGCGCCCCCGCGACCGGAACGGTCACCAGCACCGACGTCGCGGCTGAGCGCTACACTGGGCGCATGCTGGTCAAAGACCCCGGCACGGTGCGCCGGCCCGATGAGCTGTTTGGCGCCCACTGGAAGGAGCTGACGCGCTCGGAGAAGGCGCTGCTCAAGAACCTCGGGTGGAGCCAGCAGGACTGGGACACCAAAGACAACCCCGGCGCCAAGTGGCCCATGTCGATGGCCACGGGCTTTGTCAATCTCACCACGGTGCAGCGCGAGTCGGTGCGCAAGCTCGGCTACACCCTGCACGACTGGGATACGCGCGTGCAGGCGTTCACCATGGGGAAGAACGCGTAGGACGCTCAACGCCGTTGACTTTTGTCGATCGCCGGTCTAGTTCGAGCCACCTGACCACTAGTTCAGTGAGTGAGGTGACTCCGTGGCCCGACAGAGCGCATCGCGCCGCAAGGACAAGAGCTCGAGCGAGCAGCTCAGCCTGGAGGTGGTAGCCTCCACCCCAGCCGAAAAGGCGCACAGAGCGCCCGCGGAGGCCGGCCGGCGCCGTGTCTCGGCCGAGCAGATGGGCGAGCAGCAGCGCGAGATCTCGATCAGCGAGTTCTTCACCAAGAACCGCCACCTCCTCGGTTTTGACAACGCCTCGCGTGCGCTCTTGACGTCGATCAAGGAGGCCGTCGACAACTCGCTCGACGCCTGCGAAGAGGCGGGGATCGCGCCTGAAATCACGGTGCGCATCACGCAGATTTCCGAGAGCCGTTTCCGCATGCTGGTGGAAGACAACGGGCCGGGCATCGTCAAGGCGCAGATCCCCAAGGTCTTTGGCAAGCTGCTCTACGGCTCAAAGTTTCATCGGTTGCGCCAGTCGCGCGGTCAGCAGGGCATTGGCATCAGCGCCGCGGGCATGTACGGCCAGCTGACCACCGGTAAGCCCGTGGTCGTTACCTCCAAGACCGGCAAGGGACGCCCCGCGCACCACTACCACATCGCCATCGATACCAAGGCCAACCGGCCGAACATCGTGCGCGAGGACACCTTCGAGTGGGAGGAAAAAGACCACGGCACGAGCGTCGAGATCGAGATGGAGGCCACCTACAAGGGTGGGCGAAAGTCGGTCGACGAGTACATCCAGCAGGTGGCGCTCGCCAATCCCCACGTCAGGCTCGTCTATTTCCCCCCCGGCAAACCGCCGCAGGTCTTTCCGCGCGTCAGTCCCGAGCTGCCGCCGGAGGCCAAAGAGATCAAGCCCCATCCCTATGGCGTGGAGCTGGGCATGCTCATGCGCATGCTGCGCGAGTCGAAGGCGCGCAATCTCGGGAGCTTTCTGCAACAAGAGTTCTCCCGCGTCTCTTCTCAGGTGGCCGACGAGATCTGCAAGACGGCACAAGTCGCAGCCACGACGACGCTTGGCCGGGTGAGCCAAGCGCACGTGGAAGCCGTCTTTGCCGCCATCGCCAAGACCAAGATCATGGCGCCGCCGACCAACTGCCTTGCCCCGATCGGCGAGGGGGCGTTGCTCGAAGGCCTCAAGGCGCTGCTCGTGCAAAAGCACCTCGCCGCCGAGGACGACAAGGCGCGCAAGCAGCAAGAGGACGCTCGTGGACCCACCGATGTCGAAGTCGCAGCCCAGCGTGAGAGCGCGCTCGCGGCGGCACTTGCCAGTGTCGCCACGTCGACGGTGACCGATGAGGATGATGACGGCGACGAAGACGACGAGGCGGCGAGCGTTCCGAACGCGGACCACGAGGCCGCAACCGGCATCGCCGGCAACACCGGCATCATTGACGTCTTCGGCCATCCAACGTTCGTCACGGCGGTGACCCGCAGCCCCCGCGTCTATCGCGGCAATCCCTTCCAGGTGGAAGCAGCGGTTGCTTACGGTGGCGAGCTCGACGCCGAGGATCTGGCGACGGTCTATCGCTTCGCGAACCGCGTGCCGCTGCTCTTTCAGCAGGGCGCTTGCGCCATGACCCAGTCGGTGGTGCGCACCAACTGGAAGTCCTACGACGTGCAGCAGGCCCGGGGCGCCTTGCCCACGGGGCCACTCGTGGTCCTGGTGCACATCGCCAGCGTGTGGGTGCCGTTTACGTCTGAGGCCAAGGAGGCGTTGGCGCACTATGACGAGATCATCGCCGAGCTGAAGTTCGCGCTGCAAGAGTGTGGCCGACGTCTGTCGCGCCATATTCGTCGCAAGCGGCGCCTCGCCGACGAGGGCAAAAAGCAGCGCTACATTGAGAAGTACATCCCGCACATCGGACAGGCGTTGCAGGAGATCCTCGGTCTTACCGACCAGCGCCGCGACGAGGCGGTCGAGCAGCTCACCGGCATTCTCGAGCGCACGCGCAAGCTCTAGCAAGGATCAGCACGTATCATGGCGAAAGCGACGACCAAGAAGAAGACGAGCTCTGCGGCCAAACGTACCGACGAGCAGGCCAAAAAAGACAAGGTGACGCTCAAGGCCATCGAAGGTGTCGCTGCCGACGTCTACGGTGCCATCATCAAGGGCAAAAAACCCGACCTCGAGATGCCCGTGCGCTCGCTGGCGAACGTCACCTACGACCAGAAGCGCGGCTACTTCGAGATCGGTCGCGGCAAGAAAATCCGCACGCTGACGGTGAACACGGTCAAGACGTTTGCGCAGACCCTCAAGATGATGGCGCTCTCCAAAGAGCTGGTCGAGACCAACGACTTTGCCACCAAACGAGACGCCTACTACCAGTCGAAGAATTGGCGCGAAGCCAAGTTCGACGAGCAGCCCGAATCCGACACGGTGATGGACGATATCGAGGCGATGTTCGCCATCCACAACGTCTCACGGGAAGAGCTGCGCTTTGTGCCGCAAGAGCACGGCGGGGCGGTGGCCGGCGAGCTCATCGTCATCGACAGGGACCGCGAGACCGGCCGCAAGATCGAGATCGATTGCACGCAGTTCGGCTCCGGCGCCTACTCGGTGCCGAGCTGGGTGGAGCACCTGGAGTTCAAGACCAAGGCCAAGTTCATTCTCGCCATCGAGACCCACGGTATGTTTCAGCGCTTGCAGTCCCACGCCTACTGGCGCAAGGCCAATTGCGTGCTCGTCTCGATGGGCGGCGTGCCGACGCGCGCGAGCCGGCGCTTTATCCGTCGCCTCGCCGACGAGAACCGCTTGCCGGTCTACGCGTTTACCGACTGCGACCCGTACGGCATCTCGAACATCTATCGCACGCTGAAGATGGGCTCGGGCAACGCGGCGCATATCAACCGCTTCTTCTCTGTGCCGCAGGCGAGCTTTCTCGGCCTCGCGCCCCC
>CAYHNK010000251.1:0-7051 GCA_964357695.1 uncultured Bdellovibrionales bacterium
CGCGCCTGGAGATCCGCCTGCAAGACGGGTCGATGCTGCGCCTCGGGGCCCGCTCCGAGGTCGGTCTCGAGCAGGTCAAGGTGGGTCGCACAGGGGGTGCCAAGAAAGTCCGCACGCGCCTGTTTCTTGGCCGCGTGTGGGCCGCGGTGACCAAGGTCATCGGCCAAGACTCGCACTTCGAGGTGGCCACTACGAACGCCGTCGCCGGGGTCCGCGGCACGCGCTTTGGCGCCGAGCACCTCACCACGGGCGCCACGCAGGTCAAGGTTTACTCCGGCAAAGTGCTCGTCTCGAACAAGCCCGCATACGCCGTCGAGGGGCACACGAAGCAGAAGCGCGTGCAGGTCGCCGGACCGCAGGAGATCTCCAAAAAGCAGTGGGAGGATCTCGTGGCCGAGGGCATGCAGGCGGTGAGCATCGCGGCGAACGGTGACATGTCGCGACCAGAGCGCTTCGCGCTCGCAGATCCCGCGGCCGATGACTGGGAGGCGTGGAACAACGAGCGTGACGGGCTGGCGGGCCTGGACAAGTAGGCCAGGCCCGCGGGCGCTCACATGCGCTCGAGCACCTCGATACCGAGCAGACCGAGACCCAGCTTCAGCGTCCGCGCCGTCACCTCGCACAAGAGCAGCCGGCTTATGCGCAGCTCGGTGCTCTGGGCGCTGAGTACCGGACAGGCGTTGAAGAACGCACTGAATGCCGCCGCCAGCTCGAAGAGGTAGCGGCACAGCTGGTGCGGCTCGAGATCATCGCCCACCGCGCGGATCACGGGCTCGAGACCGAGTAGACGCAACGCCAGCACGCGCTCCTCCGGCGTCTCGAGGCGCAGCGTCGCGTCGATGAGGTACGCGCGCCGATCCTCGATGCCCGCCTTGCGGAAGATCGACTGAATGCGGGCGTACGCGTACTGTAGATACGGCGCCGTATTGCCGTCCATCGCCATCATGCGGTCCCAATCAAAGACGTAGTCCTTGATGCGGTCGTTGCAGAGATCGGCGTATTTTACCGCGCCAATGCCAACGACATGTGCGATGGCTGCCTTCTCGGCGGGCGGGAAGCCGGCGTTCTTCTCCTCGACGATGCGCGCGGCACGATCTTCGGCCTCGACGAGGAGATCCATGAGCCGCACGGTGTCGCCCGAGCGGGTCTTGAAGGGCTTGTTGTCCGGACCCAGGATGGTACCGAATTTTACGTGCTCGGCACGAGCCAGCGGGCCGAGCCAACCGGCCTGCGTCGCCACCCAAAAGACCTGCGCGAAGTGAGCCGACTGTCGCGCGTCGACGACGTAGATGAGGCGGGAAGCGCCCAGCACCGTGGCGCGCTCGCGCACGGCGGCCAGATCGGTCGCGCCATAGCCGTAACCACCGTCTGACTTGCGGATGATGAGGGGGGTGGGCGTACCGTCAGGTCCCTCGAACCCGGGGACGAAAGCGCACATCGCGCCATCGTCAACGCGCGTCACCGGCGCGAGCTCAAGGACGACCTGCCCGAGCATGGCGTTGTAGTGGCTTTCGCCGACGATGTGCTCGTCACGCAGGCTCACGCCGAGCTTGTCGTAGACTGCGTTGAAGTGCCGTTTTGAGACGACGACCAGGCGTTGCCACCACGCAAGGGTCGTCGCATCACCCGCTTGCAGCGCCACGACGCGCTGGCGGGCGCGCTCGGCAAAGTCGGGATCGGCATCGAAGCGCGCCTTGGCCTCGCGGTAGAAGCGGTTGAGATCGCGCAGCTCGTGCTCGAGCCCGACATCGTCGATGCCGCCCCCGTCCGGCGGTGCCACGAGGTGCTCGATGAGCATGCCGAACTGCGTACCCCAATCGCCAAGATGGTTGTGTCGCAGCACGCGATGGCCGAGTTGCTCGAGCACCCGCGCCAGGCTGTCGCCAATCACCGAGCTGCGCAGATGCCCAACGTGCATCTCCTTGGCCACGTTCGGGCTCGAGTAGTCGATGACCACCGTCTGTGGGGAAACGGCAGGTGTGATGCCCAGGCGCTCGTCGCGCGCCAGCGCCTCGACGGCACTGGATACGAAGCGGTCGTTCAGGGTGAGGTTGACAAAGCCCGGTCCCGCCACCTCGACCTTGCTACAAATATCGTCGAGGTGGAGCTCGGCGACGATGGCTTGCGCGACGTCGCGTGGCTTGCGCCCGAGCTTTTTGCCGAGCGACATCGCCGCGTTGGCCTGAAAATCGCCAAAGCGCGCGTCCTGCGCCTGGCGCACGAGCGGGTCGACCTGCGCACCCTCGCTACCGAAGGCTCGCGTAAGGGCGTCCGAAAATCGCTGGGAAATGACCTGCTTGAGATCTGTCATGGCGGTGCCATAGATACAGTGGAGCCAATGACCGAGGCAAGCGCGCGCCGATTTTCGGCTTGACTCTCCCGAGAGATTCAGTAAATTGCGCCACGGCTGGGCGCTTAACTCAGTGGTAGAGTGCCATCTTCACACGGTGGAAGTCACAGGTTCAAATCCTGTAGCGCCCACCAGCCGACCTCCATACCCATGCGAGACTCAAGACAGATCGTAGCGAAGCGCGAAGTCCGCATGGAGCGCACGCAGCTCATGTGGCTGACGCTCGGCACCGTGCTCGCCATGGCCTTGATGTTCACGCTGGGAATGATGGCGGGCCGGCGCAGCGCGCATCTCGACCCGCCAGCAGTCAACGATCCGGTGGCACACGCGGATGACAGTGACCGGGTGCCGCAGGATCTGACTTTTTACGAGACCCTCACGGCGCCTAAGCAGCCGCAGACCGCACCGCCGGCCGCACCCGCGATGCCGACACCAGCGGGCGACGACGCACAGAGCGCGCTGAATGCGGGACAGCCGTCCACGGGTGAGTACACCATCCAAGTGGGCGCGTACCAAACCCGTGCCGAGGCGCAGGCCTACGTGTCCTCGCTCGACCGCAAGGGCTTTCACGCGTTCATCGTCGAGGCAGCATTGACCGGCAAGGGCACGTGGTATCGCGTGCGCTTGGGCCGCTTTGCCACCGAGGCCGCAGCCGCCCAGGGCAAGCAGCTGCTCGCCCGTGTGGACATCCCTGCGTGGGTGATCAGAGCCGAGTAGTGTAGGGCGCGGGGCGCTTTCGTCGCTACGGCGCCGCCTCCGGGCTGGGCTCGCTCGCTGCTTCAGTCGGAACGGCAGCAGGGGCGGCAGCCGCTTTGCGCTCCCAACTGTCGACATTGCCGTCGCCATCCGTATCGACGCCCAGACGGTCGAGCTCGCCGTTCTCGTAGTACTCCCAGGCGTCGGTACGACCGTCGCCATTGCGATCGGACTCCACCCGCGCAAGCGTCTCCTGCTGGTAGTACTTGGTCACGTCGGGACGGCCGTCGTAGTTGAGGTCGATCTCTTTGCGCACGAGCGCGCTGCCCTCGAAGTAGGCCTGCTGGTCGAAGCGGCCGTCAAAGTCGAGGTCGGTACTCTCTTGCACGAGCTTGCCGTCCTCACCATACGTGCGCACGACGTCGATCTTGCCGTCGTGGTTGATGTCGACTTCCTTGCGCTCTAGGCGCTCGGCAGCGCCCGCGGCTGCGGCGCGCACAAACTTGAAGACGTCGGGGCGGCCATCGCGGTTCAGATCGTACTGACGCAGCTCGAGAGCATGTTGAGCCGCGTAGGCCTCCCGGTCTTCTTGTGGCCCATCTTCCACGGTGGGCGCCGCCTGCGGCGCCGCGCCGGAGCCGCCGAAGCTGCACGACGTGAGTGCGGCGAGTGCCGCGAGCGACCAAGACAAGGCGTTGCGTAGGATCATGAGGCCCCTGTTTTCGACGAGCACCCAGCGCAAGTCAAGTGCGCCGCCACTGCGCTTGACATGCCCTAGGTTGCACTCTATGTAGCGCACCTAATTTTGAGGAGCACCCCTTGGCGGAAAAGAAAGTATCGACGACGGTGTACATCACCCGCGAGCAGGCGCAAAGGCTCAAGGAGCTACACGCCCGCACCAAGGTGCCGATTGCCGAATACATCCGCGAGGGCATTGATCTCGTGCTCCGCCGACACGCCGACAAGCTCCCGGGCCAGCTGCCGCTGGTCGAACAGTAGTGACAAGCGCCAGCTCGAAGATACGCAACTTCTCCATCATCGCCCACATCGATCACGGCAAGAGTACCTTGGCGGATCGCGTGTTGGAGGTGTGCGGGGCGGTCTCCGAGCGCGACAAGCAAGATCAACTGCTCGACAAGATGGAGCTCGAGCGTGAGCGCGGCATCACCATCAAGGCCCAGGCCGTGCGCCTGTGGTACGACGCCCAGGACGGCGAGCGCTACCAGCTCAATCTCATCGACACCCCCGGACACGTGGACTTCACCTACGAGGTCTCGCGCTCGCTCGCCGCCTGTGATGGCGCCGTGCTCATCGTTGATGCGACGCAGGGTGTCGAGGCGCAGACGCTCGCCAACGTCTATTTGGCGCTCGACGCGAACCTCGAGATCGTGCCGGTGATCAACAAGATCGACCTGCCGAGCGCGGATGTGCAGATGGCGCGCGACGAGATCACCGACATCATCGGTCTCGATGGCGCGCTGGCGGTGCCGGCGAGCGCGAAAGTGGGCACGGGCATCCGCGATGTGCTCGAGGCGGTGGTGCGCACCGTTCCGCCTCCCCAGGGAGATCTGTCCGCGCCGCTCAAGGCGCTGCTGTTCGACACGTGGTTTGACAGCTATCGCGGCGTCATCTTGCTGTGTCGCATCTACGACGGCGCGCTCAAAAAGGGTACCAAGCTCAAGCTGTGGCGCTCGGACGTCGTCTTCGAAGTTCAGGAGGTGGGTGCCTTTAGTCCGTTTGCTGAGCGCCTCGACCAGCTCGTCGCCGGCGAGGTCGGCTTTGTCGCCGCGAGCATCAAGGACATCCACTTGACGCAGATCGGTGACACCATCACCGACGCCGACCGACCGTGCGTGGCGCCGCTGCCTGGCTTCAAAGAGGCGAAGCCGATGGTCTTCGCCGGCATTTTTCCGGTCGACGCCAAGGACTACAACGACCTCAAAGACGCGCTCGACAAGCTGCACCTGAACGACGCCTCGTTTCGCTTCGAGCCCGAGACGAGCCAGGCGCTCGGCTTTGGCTTTCGCTGCGGTTTTTTGGGCATGCTGCACATGGAGATCATCCAGGAGCGGCTCGAGCGCGAGTACGATCTCAACCTCATCACCACGGCGCCGACCGTCATCTACGACATTCACAAGCGTGACGGCTCGGTCGTGCGCATCGACAATCCGGCCAAGCTGCCGCAGCTTCAAGATATCGATCACATCGACGAGCCGGTCATCACGGCGCACATCCACGTGCCCAACGAGCATGTCGGCGCAGTCATGGGTCTGTGCGAGGAGCGGCGCGGCAAGCAGCGCAATCTCAACTACATCGGCCACAACCGCGTGCAAGTGACGTATGACCTGCCGCTTGCCGAGGTGGTGTTCGACTTCTACGACAGGCTCAAGAGCGTGTCGCGCGGCTACGCTTCACTCGACTACGAGCTCTCGGGCTATCAGGCGGCTGATCTCATCAAGCTCGACGTGCTCGTCAACGGCGAGGTGGTTGACGCCCTCTCGGTCATCGTGCACCGCGATCGTTCCTTCCAGCGCGGTCAAGCGCTGTGCATCAAGCTCAAGGACATCATTCCGCGGCAGCAGTTCGAGGTCGCCATCCAGGCGGCGATTGGCACGCGGGTCATCGCGCGCACCACCGTCAAGGCCTTTCGCAAGAACGTCACAGCCAAGTGCTACGGCGGTGACATTACGCGCAAGCGCAAGCTCCTCGAGAAGCAAAAAGAGGGCAAAAAGCGCATGAAGAGCGTCGGCTCAGTGGAGATCCCGCAGGAGGCCTTCCTGGCGGTGCTCAAGGTCGACTGAAGATTCTCGCGTGCCCGGGCTAGCGCCTGCGGCGATTTTTGACTAGAAGGTGTGCCTCACGTCATGTCGATTTCGCTCGCCCACGTTTTCGATTTCAGATTGCGCAACGCGCGCAAGTCCGCGCGGCATCAAGTGCGAGAGGCCGGTCGCCTGTTGCGTCGCGCTGGCGAGAGCCTCTCTGAGCCGCAACGTGCCGAGGTGCGGGACGCGATGGCGGCGACCCGTCAATCGCTGCGCGACGGTGACCGTCAAGAGCTTGGTCGCACAAGCGAGCGCCTCGCGAGTGTCGTCGATAAGCTGCTCGACGGCTACCGCAAGCCGGCGTGGCGCGAGTCGATGGAGTCGATTGGCGTCGCCGTGCTGGTGGCGCTGCTCTTGCGGGCCTTTGTTGTCGAGGCCTTCAAGATCCCGAGTGGCTCGATGATCCCGACGCTGGCGATTGGCGACCAGATCTTCGTCAACAAGTACGTCTACGGCCTGCGCATCCCGTTCACCTCGATTCGGCTCGTGGACTTTTCCGTGCCCAACCGTGGGGATGTCATCGTCTTTATCTGTCCCGAGCCGCCGAACGAGGACTACATCAAGCGGGTCGTGGGCCTTGCGGGGGACGAGATCGAAGTGCGCGAGGGGCTCGTCTACGTCAATGGTACGCCGCTCGGGCGCACCCCGCTGGGCGCCGATGAGTTCATCGATCGCGACACCGCAACGTCGCGTTGGTACCCCTTCGAAGCCTATGCCTTCCACGAGAAGACTGGCGACAAGGAGTACACGGTCATCCAGGATCGGCGCGCGCGTCACGCGGGCTCGAGCTTCGGACCGGTGACGGTGCCGCAGGGGCATGTGTTTGTCATGGGCGACAATCGCGATCACTCGTCCGACAGCCGCTTCTGGGGACCGGTGCCGCTGTCCAACATTCTGGGACGCTCGCTCTTTGTGTGGTGGTCGTGGGGACGCGATGGCCTCCAATGGGGCCGTCTCGGCACGTGGATCCGCTAGCCATCCGCGCGCGTCGGGAGGAGCAGGTGACGCCACGCAGACTCATGGATGCCGCCGCCATCGAGCGCGCGCTGGCGCAGATGGCTGAAGGCTTGCACGCGCGCCCGGGGGAGGGTCCGTTCGCTGTCGTCGGCATTCGCCGTGGCGGTGTGCCGCTCGCCGCCCGGCTGCGCGAGTCAGGCGTCGCGGGTGTCAGCGTCAGCGCAGT
>CAYHNK010000251.1:7061-7288 GCA_964357695.1 uncultured Bdellovibrionales bacterium
CGTCTGGCGGAGAAGCTCGCCGCGCTGCGTGGTCAGGACGTGCCCGTCGGCGTGGTGGATATCACCTTGTATCGCGACGATGGCTTTGGCCAGCGCACCTGGCCCGAAGTGGGCGTCACCGACCTGCCGTTCGACCTCGCAGCGTACACGGTGGCGCTCGTTGACGACGTGCTCTTTACCGGCCGCACCGTACGGGCAGCGCTGGGGGCCATTCTCGACTACGGGCG
>CAYHNK010000252.1:0-7254 GCA_964357695.1 uncultured Bdellovibrionales bacterium
GTGTCGAGGCCCGCCGACACGTAGTTGACGTTGAACGACACCTCCGCCGTGGCGATACTTTGGTCGGCCGGCAGCCCCGAGATGTCAAAGCGCATGCCGACGCGCAGGATGGTGCTCTGGGGACCGGCCGAGTGCCCGGTCCAGCTTCCCTTGCCGCCCGTCTCGTCGACGTCATTGCTGTAGGTCGCCGGCAACACCACGTCGCAGGCCGTGGCGGTAGGTACCTCACAGGTGCCCCCACCCGTACAACAGAGAGACGCACAATCGGAGCCGCTCCCCATGGTGCCGCCCGTGCACGTCTGTCCGCTGGTACAGCACGAGCCGCTGAGCTCGGCGCAGCTTTGACCCGGCACGCTGGCGCCGCCGACCTCGAGCGCCCCCGGCGTCCCCGTGCGGGTGGTCCCCGCGAGGTCGTAGTCGAAAATGTTGGCGAACGCGACCACCGGGAGCAGCAAGGTCAGCGACGCAAGCCAGTAGCGAAGGGAGGGGGCCATTGAAATCCTCGCGGATAGGTTGTCCAGCTCTCCTGAAAGCTTAGCAGGAACGGTGCCGCGCGGCCGATCCAACAATATCGATGAGTTACGAGCGCGGCGGGTGCGGGGTGTCGTGGGTTGCCGGAATCAGGTGTCGGCTCGCGCCTACAGTCAAGGTTCAGTGCCGCGGTGCCGCTAAAGTCGAGCGGCGTTGAGGGGTCGATGGTGCTGACCCTCAAGCTCATCGACGTACGTGGCACGCGGGTAGCGGCTCGCTTCAATCGCATCAACGATCGGGGTCGCAGCGTACTGCCGCGCATGTTCGCCGAGGCGGTACAGGAGCTCATCTCGCGCGCCGCGATCTGACCTCTCCGTTGGCGAGTATCCGGTCGTCTCGATGGCGCACGGCTAACCGATCGGCGTGTCAGGGTAACAGGGGCTGCAACGCGTTGAACCACGTCTGTGCGACCTTCGCATAGCCGGCCACCGTGGGGTGGACGCCATCGCGAAGGTCCGTCAACGCGAGCGCGGAGTAGATGTCGACGAACACCACGTTTTGGCCTGCGGCCTGCCGGGTCTGCACCCGACTTGCCAGCTCCGCGTTGAAGTCGCGTCCGAGTTGAGCACGGTCGATGTTGTTGGGCTGGATGATCTGTGATGACATCGGCGCAATCGACGCGACCAACACCCAAGCACCTGGTGCCCGCGTCGTGATTTGATCGATGAGCGCGGCGTGGGCGTTGGCGACACTCGCCGCCGACTCCGCGCACCACCAGGCCAGATCGTTCGTGCCGATCATCAGCAGCACGTAGTCCGGTGTGTAGGTATCGAGCCAGCCGTTGATCGCACCTGCGACATTGCCGATGGTGTAGCCCGGGTGCCCTTCACTGTCGGGGTCGGGTATCTCGGCGTAGGGATCATTTTGAGATCCGACGAAGCCGAACGCCATGCCCGTGCTCGTGAGCAGTGGCCACAGAGGCTTGCGATAAGCACGGGGCTCGCCGGTGATCGAGTCGCCGAGCGGCATGATGCGGATGACTTGAGTTGCCGGCTCACGCACCGTCACCGTTGCGGTACGCAAGGTGGTCGAATTTTCTGCCAGTGTGGCGACGACCACGAAGTCGCCCTCGCGCGTGGGCGCGCTGTAAAGGCCCTGCATCGTGATAGACCCGTTCGTCGAGCCGCCCTGCACGCTCCAGGTCACCGACGCGTTAGCGCTAAAGCTCACCGTGGCGCCCGGTGCGAGGTGAGCAGACTCCGGCGCCACAAAGAGCGCGACCGCCGATCCACAAACGTTGGCAACGCCCCCGCCCCCGCACGATTGCCCCTGTGGGCATGCGACACCGCAGTCGAGCGTTCCCGTGCATCCGTCGGCAAGGGCACCGCAGTTCTTGCCCTGTGCGGCGCACGAGGTGGGCACACAGCTGCCGACCATGAACGAAATGCTGGGACCGTCGTGCCAGACCCCGGTAGAGTCCTGATAGGTCGCGTAGCTTTCCCACTGACCCGTGAAGTCTTCACTGGAGAACGATCGCGATGCCGTGACAACGACCGTTGCACCGGACGGTACTGTCGCCGGGCCGTGGCTCGGCAACAGATCGGAATACGGACCCCCGGCATGCGTGCCGCCCGGCGGACGCAGCGCAATGACGATATCGGCGATCGCGATGGCATCGGCCGACGTGTTTTGATAGCTCCCCGAGCCGGTCAACGTCTGACCGGGGTCAATCGCAGCGTGGCTAAGCTGCACCGGCGTCGCAATCACAAACCCGCCCGCAACCACCGACCCACAAACGTTGGCGACGCCACCGCCCCCGCACAATTGACCCGATGGGCACGCGACACCGCAGTCGAGCGTTCCGGCGCAGCCGTCGCTTAGCGTGCCGCAATTCTTGCGTTCGGCGGCGCAGGTCGTGGGCTCGCAGACTTCTGGCGACGACGCATCCACATCCCCCTCGACGCACGCGACCGTCGCAAGCATGCTCACGACAGCCGTGCACACGATTCGAGCTCCCGAGCACATCGCTGCGACTCCTTGTCATCTTCAGGGGTGACGGACGGCACGACCCCCGAGTGTCAGGGGACGAGCACAAATGTGGTGATGCTTTGCGCCGGCAGACTCGTGACAAAGGCGTTTGTCGTCGGCAGCACGATGTCGGCAGCAGGCGTTGGACCGACCACGGCGGCGCTCACGCCGTTCGTTCCCGTGATCCGATAGCCGTGCGCACGAGCAAACGTCGCCGTGTGGGTCACGCGAAAGGCAACGTTGAGGGCCGCACTCTGAGATTTGTTGATCGCCACGATCACCAACGGGTCACCAGGAGCCGCAGAGTCGTAGCTTCCATACGCTGCGATCCGTTCGAGCGTCTGGCCGGCGTTGGCGGGGTCCGCGGGAGGATTGGGATCGAGAGTCGTTGTCTGCGCGTACGTATCCCCGAAGCCGTGGCGGGCGCCGTCGTAGTCGAGGAAGGCCTTGAACACCGCGGCAACGCCAGCGTGTTGGCGCACGCGATCGCCGCCGTAGGGATCGCCGCCCTGTCCCGTCAGATCCCAGAGCGCCGCGCAATAGACCCCGCGGCGGGCAAAGATCCCAAGCACATCGGCCATGGCGATGGCGCCGGAGATGTCGCCCATGCGCCCGTAGTTCCACTCGGTCACGCAAAGGCGGGTGCCGGGGTAGAACGTGTCGATGGATGCGTCGAGGCGGTTCAACAGCTGTACGGCCCGCGTCGAATAGCCACCCGGGCCTCTCGTCGCTTGGCCGTCGACCATGGTGATCCAACTTTGCTCGATGTAGGTCGGGTCCCACAGTGAGCGCGGAGACTGCTCACGCGCATTGATCAACGCTTCCGATTGCGTGGCGGCTTCGTTAAACACCACGCGCGTCGCGCCATCGTTCGCCTCGGGATACCAATGGATGTCGAGGGCATCGACTAGGCGCACGCCAGCCTGCTCGCCCGCGTAGCGGATGTTGTCGAGATAGTCGTCGACGTACCACGAATACGACTGCGTGCCGCCGGTGGTGTTCGCATACGGAGGCCACGGGTTGTACTGCGCCGAAAAGAGCCCGCCCCAGCCGTAGGCGACAAACCCCAACACGGCGATGTCGGGGATCACCGCCTTGGCGCGAGCAGCATACGCCGCGTTCAACGCCACGAGCTCCGCCCGTCCAAGGGCGATCGAGTCGCCGGAGCTCGTTCGGCCCCGGATTTCATCGTGCGTGTCGGACCACAGGTCGGGTTCATTGTCGAGCGAGAGCAGCAGCGGCGCGGTTGGGCTCACCGCCTGGTCGGGGTACGTGATGTCCAACCAATGGAAGAAATCATCGCCGTAGACGGTTCCCCCGTCGCCATGCGGAACTCCGACGCCCGGGCCTGAGGGATTCTGGGGCGCCATCCGCTGAAAGTACGTGCAGCCCGTTGTGCACCCGAGAGGCGAGGGCGTGCCGACCACCGCGGTGTCCGTCATCGTGGTATTGGCAACCGCAGCATTGCCGGCTACGGATTTGGACACCCAGCCGATGATCGGCACGGTGACGATGAGTCCCGCGCCCGCCGCAAAGAATCCGCCGGCCGTTTGGGATACGGCGGCACCCGGCGTTGCACTCGTGGTGAGGTGCTGATCGTTTGAGCGATTGTAGTCGGTGCCGGCGTTCGACCATCCGGTCTCCCAGTTCCAGGCCGTGAAGCGATTGCCACCTAGGCGCGCGAGCTCTGGCGTCGGCACTTGCGCACCCCAGTCGTCGAGGCCGCTTTGCGCCGCGGCGTTGAGCCCGAAGATAAGGGGCGAGACGGACACGACGTCTTGTGAGGTCACCGCCACCTGCACGTCGGACGGGCCGGGGTCTCCCGGTGTGACGAAGGCGACCGCCCCGCAAACGTTGGCGACGCCACCACCGCCACAAGTCTCAGACGCTGGACACGTACTGCCGCATGTCAGTGTCCCCGTGCAGCCATCGCTGATCGTGCCGCAGTTTTTGCCCTCGGCAACGCAGGTCGTCGCCATGCAGCCCGTCGCTGTCCAGCTTACGGTGTCGATGAAGGCCGTGCCGGCCCACGCACCGTTGGTCGTGAACTCGACGCCTATTCTGGCAAGCGGCGTGACCGCACCGGCGGGTGTCGTCACGGTGAGCGTGTTCCAAGCACCGAGCGTCAATGCCGCCGTTGCGACGTACGTTCCCGTCCAGGTCCACCCTCCGGTAGCGCCCTGCAACACGAACGGCTGGACGCCGATGATCGCACTGTCGGTCGGGATCCACACGTGGAAGGTCACCGTGGCGCCAGCGGGGACGGCGGGCAAGCTCACGCTCACTTCCTGCATGCCAGCGGCGGCGCCAGCAAAGTTGACAGCCAGAGCATAGGTGCCCTCAAAGGCTTGCGCTGTGGAGCTGCCGATGCCTGCGATCAGCGCGCCACTCGTCGCCCACGACTGTACACCGGCCTCGAAGCTGTAGGGTGCCGTGTCTGGCGCGCCCGGTGCACCACCGCAGACATTGGCGACGCCGCCGCCACCGCATGTCTCGCTACCGGGGCAAGTGTCACCGCAGGTTAGTGTGGCGCCGCAGCCATCGTTCGCCGTGCCGCAGTTCTTACCCTGCGCCGCACACGAGGTCGGCTCGCAGTCGTCCAAAGGTGGCGAATCGACGCTTCCCACCACACAGCCCGTGATCGCCAACGCCGTCAACCCACCCGCGATCGCCACACCCCTGCGCAACCTTGTCATGCACGCTCCGTGCGGCCGAGGGCCGCGTTGGTCCTGAGCCATGTCGCGTGCGCGCAAACCCTTCCCAAGTAGATCGCTGCCGAAGACCTCGCGTCAGATCGGCGCTGCCTACCCCAAGCGGCTACTTTGCGATCCTGAGAATCCTGTGATTCTGGGAGTCTGCAACGTACAGGTAGCGCGCATCTCCGCTCAGATGCGCCGGCAGACTCAGCTGGCCGATTGTGGCACTGCCGCCCGCGGTGTCGTAGGCGCCGCCTACACACCAGCCAGGGGTGTAAGTCCCCGCGGTTGCCGCGTCGCAGCCGGGCTCGCCACCGGTGGGTGGCGTTTGGACGACGCCCTTCCAGCCGGCAAACACGCCAGACAGCGTGAAGCGTTGCACGGTGTTGTTGGGCGCATCCGCGACGTACAAATAGCTCGCGTCGACGTGCACACCCGACGGGCCAGAGAACCCGCCGGGGTCGGTTGAGGAGCGGCTCCAATCTCCCCCAGTGCACCACGAGGGCGCGCTCGCACCGCCGGTGGGAGTGCCGGACTCACAATTGATCGCGACGATGCTAGCGACCTCGCCAATCCAACCTGAAAAGACGCCGCCAGTCGCGCTGAACCGCTGCACGTGGCTCGGACCATAACGACCGTCGGTGGCGTAGAGGTTGTCGGACCCAAGGGCAACCGACATGTAGCCGTTGCCGGCGCCTCCGGCATAGAACATGCCGTCGCCATCGCCGCCTGCGCACGTGCCACCTGCACACCAGCTGGGAGTCGGGTCGCCAACCACCGGCGTGCCGCTCTGACACACCATGCCAGCCACGCTGCCCACCCCGCCGATCCACCCCACAAACGCGCCGGTCGCGGCGTCGAACTTGTACAGCTCACCGTTGTAGGCGTCCGGTACGTAAATGGAGACTCCGTCTGTCGCGATGCCCTCAAAGTCAGAGTGTAACATGCCGTTGCCGTCGCCGATTTGTGAGGCACCGCCTATGCACCAACTCGGCGTGACCACGTTGAGCGACGGTGTGCCGCTCTCACAGGTGATACCTGACAGGCTCCCCACGGCTCCCACCCACCCTGCGAAGGCGCCGGTCCCCTTGGTGAAGCGGATCAGTCGGGACCCGGCCTCATCGAGCACGTACAGGTAGGTTGCGTCGTTCGCGAGCCCGGAGGGAAAAGCCATGCCGCCGCCGCCTTGACCACTGGCGTTGATCTGCGCTGCGCCGCCTGAGCACCAACCACCCGTGAACGTGCCAACCACCGTGGAAGGGCAGGTCCCTGCGCCCGCAGGTCCGGTCAGGCCCGTGCTCACGCCCACCTGTCCAATCCAGCCGAAGGCCACGCCGGTCGCCAACTCAAAACGAGAAACCCTCCCATTGGTGGTGTCGGCGACGTAGAGATAGCTCGCGTCGGTCGTGACGCCAATCGGCGCATTGAGCGCGTAGTCGACGTCGGACCCAGCCACGGCGGTCCCGCTCGTCGCCCACTGCGCCGCACTGCCACCCACCGACTGCTGGCCGATCCATGCCAGCGCGACGAGACTCGTCGATACATCGATGGCGCTCGAGCACGCGCTCGACAGCGCCCCGGAACTCGCCTTGAGATAGATCGTCCCAGAATTGTCGTACTGCACGGCGTCAAAAAGCGCGACGCCGCGTGTGGCGAGAACTGGAGTACCGCTGATGGTACCACTCGCCGGCGTCGTGACACACCCAGCGTCCAGGAAGGCCGAAAGCGCAACGGGCCCAGCAAACGCCGTGACCGTCGCGCCCGACATATCGAGTGCCGTCAGCGAAAACGCAGCCCACACCGTGTTCGCGGTGGCGCCGCCGGGCGGCTGCACACTAAACGTCAGGCGACTCGCCTGCGGCGTTACATCGACAACATCGTCAACGACGTCGTCGACCAGAAAGGCGGTCCTGCTACAACTGCTGCACAGGATAGCGAGCACGGCCGCGAAACGAAGCGTCATCTCGGGTCGCATGGTCCGCGTGTTCTTCATTGATCACCGTCGCCGGGCCGCAGCAGCTCGAGCGCTCGAGGCGCCGCGGCGGATGTGGGGTGGGTC
>CAYHNK010000253.1:0-7238 GCA_964357695.1 uncultured Bdellovibrionales bacterium
CGCCGTTCTTCTTGCGGTTCTGAAACGTGCCATACCAAACCTCGCCCGCCGTAATGGTCTCCCACAGTTGGCGATGCTGCTCCGCCGAGGTCTCGTCCGACTTGAGAATGCGCGGGTTCTTACCGCGGACCTCTTGCGCGCTGTAGCCGCTCACCTCACTGAAACGCGGGTTGACGTACTCGATGTCGCCCGCGACGTCGGTGATGACAATCGACACGGGACTCTGATCGACCGCTGTCGACAGCGTGGCGAGCTGGTCGTGCTGGCGCAAGAGTCGCTCCTGAAAGGAACGAATCGAGTCGCGCATACCGAGAAAGCTCGCGAGCAGAGCGCCGACCTCATCGCGACTGCCGACCTCGAGCTCGACGCCGAAGTCCCCGCGCGCGAGCCGCTGGGTGGCAAGCAACAGGCTATGCACGGGTCGATTGACGACGATTTCGAGCAGGCCGACGACGAGCAAAAGAAAGAGCAAACCGCCGGCGAACAACGTCGCTTCGAGCTGGTAGTGCGCGTGCCGCTCGTCAGCGAGCACGGGTGCAAAATCCACGGTGAGCCTGAGCTTGCCGAGGTCATTGCCGCCGTACGCAATGGCACGCTCGATGACGCGCCAGCTGGGCGCCGGAATCAGGGGTCTCACCGCACTGCCGTAGAGGGGGAAGAGCTGATGCCCGTGGTGGTCAACCAGGCGCATGTCCTTCCACGTGGCGTTCTTGCGCAAAAGCGCGGCGAGGTTCTCGTGCACGACGTCGAGCTGATGGCCAAGAAGCGGGGGGATCAGACCCTCGGCGATGCTGTCGAGGTGCCCTGCGGTGACGAGCAAAATGGCACGTTCTGAGTGGGCAATCGAAGACTTTACCCAGTAGCCATGCAGATACGCAGCAAACAGTGCGGCCCCGCCGAGCAGCGGCAGGATGAATTTGACGCGCAGATTCAACGCGGTGGTCCTCTCAATGGGGGTCCCAGAGCTCGTCGAGGTGCAAGTCCGCCATCCTCGTATAGTCTTGCAGCGAGGTGCTCACGACCTCCTGCATCGGCACTTTGGCGAGCAGCGCGCGACCCGTCTCGTCATGATACATGGCCAAGAACGCTCGCCGCACCGCCTCGCGAACAGCCACGGGGACCCGCGGATGGGCCGCCACGGGATGCGACGGAAAGTCGCGCGTGGTGTGGATCACGCGTAGCCCTTGACGAACCGCGGTGTCTTGCTCGGCAAGAGTTTTTTCCACGCCGCCCCCGGCCACCGCCTCGCCGGCAAGGACGTTCAGATAAACCGCGCTGTGCGTCTTGACGTAGAGCGGTACCACGTTGACACGGAAGGTGCGCGCGAGATCGGCGCGCATGAGCAAGGATGCACCGATGGCGTTCGGCGTGGGGAACGCCACCGTCTTGCCGTCGAGCTCTGCGGCGCTCTGCACAGCGCTGTCCTGGCGCACAACCAACACACCGGCCAGCGGCGCCTTGTCGCGCACGAGCGGCAGGTACCCTTGGACTTTGCTCGCCGCGAGAATGTAATACGGGTTCATGTAAGCAAAATCATAGGCGCCCGTGACGTAGGCCGTCTCGAAGTCCTGGATGGTCAGCGTCGAGACGAGCTCGATGGTGATGCCGGCGCGCTGGGCGATCTGCGCGATGACCGGATCCCAGATCGAATGCAGTTTGCGCTGCTCGAACTGCGGCACGACGCCGAACGAGTAGGGTCCCGCGGCGCCGGCCTTGCCGCCGATGAACGACAAAGCGAGCATCAGTGCCACCGCACCGAGCCCCCGTGTCACGATGGACCGCATCGCGTCGCCTCCTCCTCCGCCCGCTCATCCAACGGCACAACAGAGCGCGTGGGTTATCAGCGCACGAGCGCGACGCCCTTGACTTGCGCGTAGATCGACATGCCCACCTCGAGACCGAGCTGCACGCGTGATTTGCGCGTCACCCGCGAGAGCAGCACCGTGCCCTCGGCGTCGAGCTTGACGAGCACCTGGCCGGGACCATCGTCGCGCAGCTCGACAATCCGCGCGCAGACCGCATTGAGGATGCTGCTGCCGAGCAGCGGTGCAAGACTGAGGCTGACGTCGCGGGCCTGCACTTGCAGACGCACCCGTGTGCCAAGGGCAATGGTCGGCGTGACGAGACACAAACGCCCGCCGGGAAACTCGGCCCACGCCAGCGCGTGCTCCCGCTCCACCTCGCCCACGGTAGCATCGATGATCGCCGCCGCGCGATCGCTGTGCGACAGTGGCAAATCCAAACGCGTGAGGAGATCCCGCGTCTCCCCATCGGCGACGAGGCGTCCGCCATCGAGCAGCAGCATGCGGTCGGCAAGACGTGCGACCTCATCGATGGCGTGACTGACGTAGAGCAGCGGCACGCCGAGCTCACGCGGGGCCCGCTCGAGATACGACAAGAGCTCCGCGCGTGCCGTGGCATCGAGGGCGGCCAGAGGCTCATCGAGAAGCAGGAGACGCGGCGACGTGAGTAGGGCGCGCGCCAGCGCCACACGGTTCTTCTCCCCGCCCGAAAGCTTGGCAATGGGCCGCTCGAGCAAGGCCCGCAGGCCCGCCCACGTCACTGCCTCATCGAACGACAGGCGCCGCGAGGGTGCCGGTGTGCGCGAAAAGCCATACAACAAGTTGCCCCGTACGCTCAGGTGCTCAAACAGGCCGCCCCCCTGCACGACGTAGCCGATGGGGCGTCGATGCGGCGGCACGCAGAGCTGGGCAGCGGTGTCGAGCCAGTGCTCGGCGCCGAAGGGGACGGTGCCGACGGCGGCCGTATCGAGGCCGGCGATGGCTCGCAGCAACGTGCTCTTGCCCGCGCCCGAAGGCCCGAAGATGGCCGTGACACTGTCGGTCGGCGCGGCAAAGGTCGCCGCGAGCGTGAACCCCGGTCGCACTGTCTGCAAAGCAACGCGCAGCTGTAGCGGGGACGGCTGCGTCATGCGCCCCGCCGCGCGGCACGCCAGGGACCGAGATAGACGACCAGCATGACGGTGAGCGAGAAGCCGAGCAGCAGCGCCGAGAGCACATGCGCGTCTCGATACTCGAGCGCCTCGACGTGCTCGAAGATGGCGATGGACAGTACCTGCGTGCGCCCGGGAATGTTGCCGCCCACCATCAGCACGACGCCAAATTCGCCGAGCGTATGGGCAAACCCGAGCAGTGCCGCTGTGACGAGAGCCCGCCGCGCACGGGCAAGCCCGACGGAGAAGAAGCGATCGAGCGGGCCGGCGCCGAGAGTCGCCGCAACCTCCACGGGCTCGGCACCGATGGCTTCAAAAGCGTGCAAGAGGGGCTGCACCACAAAGGGTAGCGAGTAGATGACCGAGCCAATGACGAGACTCGTGAAGGTGAAGACCAGCGGCTCGCCACCGAGTGCCTGCCACACCGCACCGACCGGCCCGCGGGGCGAGAGCAGCAGCAACAGATAGAAGCCGAGCACCGTGGGCGGCAAGACGAGTGGCAGGCCGACGAGCGCTTCGATGAGTGGGCGTGTGAGGCGCCGACTGTGCGCCAAGTGCCAGGCGAGCGGCGCGCCCCCGAGCATGAGCAGTACAGTCGTGACCGTCGCCAAGAGCAGCGACAGCGCGAGGGGCCCGAGGTTAGTGCTCGCCAACACGCGCCTCCTCGATCAACTCGTACCCTTGCGCGACAAGAATCGCGCGCGCCGCGGAGCTGCGCACGAGCTCGAGCAGCTCGCGTGCCGCCGGATGGGCCGCGCCGCGTTGGAGCAGAATGACCTGTTGATCGATTGGCGCATAGAGTGCGGCCGGAACGAGCCACATCGAGCCGCGTTGTGCCTCGGGCAGCGCCCGCACTTGTGCCAACGCGACAAATCCTAGCGCCGCACTACCACTTGTGACGTGCTGCAGCACCTGCGCGGCGCTCTCCGCCCGCACGATGTGCGACTCGAGGCTCGACCATAGCCCGAGTGCGGTGAGCGCTTCGCGTGCGGCCTGACCGTAGGGTGCTGTCTTGGGATTGGCGATGGCGAGGTGACGCGCGTCGCTGCGACTCGCGCGCGAGAGCACCAGCACACCACGGGCGTAGGTGAAGCGCGTCCCGGCGACGCCCTCGCCGCGCTCTTCGAGCTCGCGTGGTCGCGCGGCATCGGCGGAGAAGAACACCTCGAAGGGCGCCCCTTGCACGATCTGCGCAAAGAGCTGGCCGCTCGACCCGGTGCTGATACGCACCTCGATGCCAGCGGGCCGAAGGACGCGTCGCGAAAGCTCGCGCAGCGTCGGCGCGAAGTTAGCAGCGACCGCCACAGACACCTCGGCGACAGCCCGTGCGTCCGCTGTCGACAGTCCCGCGACAAGGAGTGCAAGGAGTGGCAACCCTGGCGCAACAAGCGCACTTCGTGCATCAATCATGGTCAAGACCGTGGCGTGTCACAACCCGCGTCACGGAGCAAGGACCGGGCGGCGCGACAAATTCGCGCAACGCCGCGCGTTCCGTGTGCGATACTGTGAGCGGAGGAAGTGACAATGGCGAAGTTGCGCGTCGATGAGATCCAGAACAAGAGCTTTACCACCCCGTCCAGCGAGACCGTGGCGCGCAAGCAGCGCCGCGAACTGCACGCACAGAGTCAGTTCGAGAACGCTCCGGCGACCTTTGCGGGCATCGGCAAGGCCGATCTCTCGGCCCTCAAGGGCAACGCGAGCGGCGTGCCCGAGAAGGCCGTCGTCACCGCGAGCTTTACCTTGCCCAACCGTCAAACGATCTCCTACCCGACCCTGAGTGACGGCTTGCGCGACAAGCTCGAAACGCTGCATGGCCAGCTCTCCCCACAGCAACGCGCGACGATGACCGCGCATGCCGAGGCACTCGGCGCGGCCATCGACGCGAGCGGCAAGCCCGTCGACGGCGCTAAGCTCGCCCCCCCTGTCGCTGCCGCCCTCGGTCGTGGCGCGCAGTTTGTGCAGCAAGCCGCCGCCTTCACCGCGGTGCCCGCCAGCCAGATGATTACGGGGGATACGATTCGCCTCGCCGAGAGCAAGTTGCGCGATCTCATGCTCACTGTCGCGGAGCGTCAGCAGTTCGCCAACGAGGCGAAGGCGACGGCGCTCGAGCTCCAGGACATGCTCAAAGACTGGCCCGACGACGGTAGCACGCAGCCCTTTAGCTACCGCACCATGTCGACGGGCGACGACGGCAAAGTCAGCTACACCGAGCACAACAACGTCGCGCTCACCAAAGAAGAGGCCACGGCGCTTGCCGACCAAATGAAGCTCCAGGGCGACACCGCCGCGTCGTCAACGACGATGGAGATGTTTGAGATCGAGCAGCTCACCCACAAGCTACAGCAGTCGACCGAGGTGCTGAGCACCATCCTCAAGATGACGCACGAGACGGCGTCGACGATGATTGCCGCGATCGGTAAGGCGTAGGCAACGTGGCCATCGACACGCAACCTTTCGCGCAAACGCCCGACAACTAGGCTCGGATATCGCGTGACGCTCAGTGTCTCGCGTCGAACGGAGAAACATCGTGTCGAGTGCTCAGTTGCCCCCCTGTACGTCTGAAGCCTGCCGCGACGCAAAGTGGCAACGCGACGACTCGCTGCACGCCATGGGCAGGGTGATTGCCGATGCCGCCATGGGTGGCGTCCCCTACGTTCCGGACAGCAGGGCCCGCGTGACGGATCTACCCGGCGGCCCGCTGGCCGCCGCGCTCTACTATCCCGTCAATCTCGCGATCGCGGGCCTGCTGGAGGTCATCAACCTCGGCTACTGGGGGTACAAGGTCGCCCAAGCGGCGACTTGCGCCATCGGTGGAGCCACCCACGCGACCACCTCCACCTGTGACAGCGCCCGCGCCGCGGCCGACGGTGCACGCAACACCGAAGCGCACTAAGCGCTGCCGATGTCCCTCAACGCGCGGCTGCTCCTCAACATCCCGGCGACCTGGGAGGTGATCTACCGGGTCGACCTCATCGAGCCGCGCACACGCATCGACGCGCCGCTCGCAAGCAGAGCGACGGCAGCGGTGCCGCGCAGCAACGTCATCATCCAGCGACGCTCGAGCCAGCACGCGCATGTCGAGCAAGCGCGACGCGAGCTATTGCGGAGCATGAAGACCGGCTTCGCGGGGCTACGCGTCTTGGATGAGAGTGATTTTCTTTTCGCGGACGGCGTCCTCGGCACCCTCGCCAAGGTGCAATTCTCGACGCCCGACGCGGTGCCGCTCGTGCAAGGCCTCGTCTTTCGGCTGGACGAGGGCATCCTCACGCAACTGACGACGACCGTCGCGGCCAGCCGACGCGACGCGCTCGACGCGCTCCTCGACACCGTGGTGCGTACCTACGCCATCGCGGCCGCCGATGGCCCGGCTTTCGAAGCGAAGTCGTAGCGCCGTGCGACTGGGCTCGTCTCCCACTTCAGTGCGCAAACGGATCTGGCTTCGCCGGATCGATCCCTTGGTCTTCGAGCACTTCCTTGACGCGCGCGGCGTCCACCGCGCCAGCCTGATGCAAGCCATAGAACGCCGTCGAGACCACCCAGCGGGAATTCAGCTCGAAAAAGCGCCGCAAGGCCTGACGCGTGTCCGAACGTCCGAAGCCGTTGGGCCCGAGCGGTAGGAACGGCCGGCCGACAAAGCGACCGAGCAGGCTCGGGACCTCTGTCACCCAGTCGCTGACCGCCACCACGGGACCCTCGTGGGTAGAGAGCGCCGCGGTGACATAGGGCACGCGCGCAGTGTCGGTCGGGTGCAGACGATTGTGTCGCTCGACGGCGCGCGCATCGCGATAGAGCTGCTGGTAGCTCGTCACGCTCCAGACGTCGGCGGCAACCCCGTAGCGCTCGGCGAGCACGCCCTGCGCGGTGAGCGCGCATTTCATCATCGGACCTGAGCCCAAGAGCTGCACGCGCTGCTTGAACGAGCCCTTGGGCGCCGGACGAAAGAGATACATGCCCTGGAGAATGCCGTCGTCGACCCCGTCGGGCATGGGCGGCATGTCGTAGTTCTCGTTGTAGAGCGTGATGTAGTAGTACGCGTCCTCGTTCTCGTCGAGCATGCGCCGCAAGCCGTCGCGGATGATCACCGCCAGCTCGTAGGCGTAGGTCGGATCATAGGCGCGCAGGCTGGGGATGGCGTTGGCAAAGAGCTGGCTGTGACCGTCTTGGTGCTGGAGCCCCTCGCCTTGGAGCGTTGTGCGACCCGCGGTGGCGCCGAGCAGAAAGCCCCGACCGCGCGCGTCGGCAAAGGCCCAGGCCTGGTCGCCGATGCGTTGCAGACCAAACATTG
>CAYHNK010000254.1:0-7153 GCA_964357695.1 uncultured Bdellovibrionales bacterium
GCCCGCGCGAAGTCCTGCACCGCCGTGTCGTATTCGCCGCGCTCGAGCGCTCCGAGCCCCGAGACTCTCAGGGTGCGTGCGAGTGCGGCATTGGCGTTGACCGGCACGACGCCCGTGGGTGCAACCTGCGTCAGGCCACCTCGCCGGTTCGATGCGCGATATACGAAATAGCCGGCGCCATTGGTGAGCACCGCGGCCCCGAGCAGCAAGGACCACAACGGAAGATGCAGACCGACGGCGCCACGCTCGTTTTTTTGGGGGAGTTGCACGTCTTCACCTCGATGAAATCACCAGCAGCCAGAAGACTGCGGTGCCGACGATGGAGGCCGCGACTGCCAGCCCCTCGGGGAGCCAACTACGCCCGCGCCTCGCCTGGGAGGTCGGCGCGTCCGCGGCGTCAAAAAAGCTCGTGGGTGTGTCGTCGACCCCGTCTTGCCACGTGCCAGGTGACGATGTCGTCATGGCCGTGCGCTCGGGAAAGAGCTTCTGCATTAGCACTGCGAGCGGGGGGGGGCTCGTGGTCGACTGGTGCGCGGCGGGAATGGATGGGTGATGGGTGTGCTGCTGGCGGGCATCGTTGTTGGGGGCGGTGCGCTCGCGCGCGAGCGCCTTCATCAAAATACGCTCGAATTCCGGCGGAAATCCGGGCAACACCGTGGAGGGCGGTGGCACCTCCGCATTGGCCACCGCGTTGAGCACCGCGGCCGTCTCCGCGCGTCGAAACAGCCAGCGGCCCGTCGACAGCTCGTAGAGCACGATGCCGAGGGAGAAAATGTCGGCGCGGTGATCGATCGGTTGGTTGCGCACCTGCTCGGGTGCCATGTAGGCGAACTTGCCTTTGACGACGCCGGCGGTGGTGTTGGTGTGCGCTACCGCGGCTTTGACGACGCCGAAATCGGTGAGCTTGACGACGCCGGTGTGCGAAATGAGGATGTTGCCCGGTGTGACGTCGCGGTGCACGAGATTGAGCGGCGCACCGTTCGGCATCACCATCGCATGGGCGTACGCGAGGGCGTCGCACAGCGGAATGCCGACATTGACGGCGACGCGCACGCCGAGAGGCACACGCAGCTTGGCCGACTGCTTGATGGCCGCCTCGAGAGAGCCGCCATCGACGAGCTCCATGGCGATAAAATAGTCGTCGCGGATCTTACCGAAGTCGAAGACCTGCACGATGTTGGGGTGGCTGAGCATCGCGGCCACCTTGGCCTCGGTAATGAGCATGCGACTGAAATCATCGAGCCGCGCGTACTCGGGCAAGATGCGCTTGATGACGCAGGTCTTCGAGAAGCCATCGGGCCCGTCGATGGCGGCCAGATAGATCTGCGCCATGCCGCCGGTGCCGATGCGTTTGAGCAAGCGGTACTTGCCAAATCTCGGCGTCGGCTCCGCACGGCTCGTCGTCGTCTCGATCACAGTCACCTCGTCGGCGCTACATTTGCAGCCCGAGCTGAACCCAGAGTGTGCGCCCCAGCGTCGGCACGTCGACGCCGTTGAAGCCGATTTCGCTGTAGCGCGCGTCGAGAACATTGGACAGCCGCACGGTGCCAACGATCGAGCGGGCGTCACCGAGATCGATGGGCAGGCTCGAGACTGCAAGGTCGACCCGCTGATAGGCGGGCAACACGTAGCTTGGGTCCCCCATGTCGGCGGTGCCATCGAGGCGCAAGTTCGATTGCGTTGGCACCCGCTCGCCAACCCAATGATACTCGGCGAACGCATGGAGCCACAGTGGCTCGATGCGCGCAGAAACCTGGCCGTGCCCCATGACGGTCGGGAAGGCCTCGTTGTCCGGTACGTCCTTCTCGATAAAACCGCCGATCTCCGTTTGTGAGGTGCGCGTGTACTGGGTTGAGATCGAGGCGGTCGATTCGAGACGCACGCGTTCGGTGGGCGAGGCGACCCCATGCAAGTGCAGCTCGCCGCCCACCGATGAGGCGTCGAACTCGGTCGGTAGGAGCTGAGTCCCGCGTGCGAGGTAGGCGAGCGCCCCGCTGTAGCGGTTGTAGAATACGCTCGTCGTCACGTTCAGCCACGTCGCCGGGAAGTAGTCGACCACCGCCTCGAGGCCGTCCATAAACTGCGGTGCAATGTTGTCGCGTCCCTGGATGTCAAAGGGCCCGATGGGGACGCCGTAGAGTTGCTCGGGCGACGGGGCCTTGTAGGACCTTCCCGCGAGCAGCTTGAGGGACAGCCGCTCGCTCGGGCGCACAACCGTGGCGAGTCGGCCGGCGACGGCGCCGCCGTAGACACTGTGCTGGTCGTAGCGCACCCCAGCGGCGAGTGTGCCCCACGCGGTGAAGGGGTAGAGTAGTTGGCTGTAGGCACCGAGATTGGACAGCTGGCGCGCCGTGGGGGCAGGACGAGGTGTCTCGACGCCGGTGTCGCGATTGATCTCGAAGTACTGCTGAAATCTCTCGTCGTCGTAGCTGACGTCACCACCGACGAGAATATTGCCGCCGTTGGCGAGCTCGTAGCGCAGCTCGGCACTGCCGGTATACTCACGATAGCCAAAATCGCGTTGCACGGTGAACGAGTTGGCGGAGCTCAAGTCAAAGGTGTCGTCCTGACGGGGCCCACCCGAGGCGGCGCCGCCCTTGACGAGGATGCCGAGCCCGGAGGCGAACGGACGCTCGTAGTAGGCGCTTGCGGTCCAGTGGGTCAGCGCCACGCGTGTGTCATGGCTAAGCACTGTGAGATCGTGAAACTCGGCCATCGAGTCATATTGGCGTCCGAGAAACATCGCGCCCGAGCGTCCGCCGAGCAGGCGTCGCTCGACCTTGGCAAACGCCACCCGAGGCCGCGAGAGATCGCCTGAGCTGCGCGTCGGTGCGCCGCTGGCGTCGATGTACGAGCTGGCGAGTGGCGAGCTCGAGGGCAGCGCCAGGCCCGAGCGATCTTCACGGGAGCCACCGATGGCCGCGAGAACGTAGGTGGTGTCCGAGACCATCGCGACGTGTGCGTCGCCGCCAAACGCTGTCTCGGCGAGTGCCCCCGCCTGGGCGCTCAGGCCTCCGGACGTGGTGGTCTTGCCCTCGTACGGTGCTCGTCGGGTGACGATGTTGATTGCGCCGGCAAGCGCGCCAGCGCCATAGAGCGATGACGCCGGGCCGCGCAAGACCTCGATGCGCTCGACGGTGGCGATGGGGATGAGCTCAGGACCGAGGAAATACGTGCCCGACTGCACAAAGCTCACCGGCACGCCATCGACCATCACCTTGATGTAGCGCGATCCCGAGCGTGCACCGCCAAACAGCCCGCGAATGCCCACGTGGTAGTTTTGCAGGTCGTAGGAGACAAACAGACCGGGCGCCGCCGTGAGCGCTTCGCCCACCGAGCGGTAGCCGGCGCGCTGGATCTGCTCGGCGCCGATGACCACGACTGACGCCGGCGTCTGCTGCACGGGCTCGGTCCATTTGGTCGTCACCGCTACGTAGTCCTGCAGCTCGGGCTGCGGCTCAAACTTGGCGTCACGCTCGGTGCTGGCATGTGCGCCGCGGATGACTCCCGCGAGGCCGCCGCACAGCGCGACGGCTTGTGCCACGGCGCGGATCATCGACATCAGAACAGCACCTGCGGTGCGGGCGTCTCGAGCACCCGATAGGCGCCGCTCGCGCTTCCCGGCGTGAAGTCCATGGCCTCGACGTAGTACCGCCCAGGAACGCGACCCGAGGCGGTGTCGATGTCCAGCGTGCCGGAGGCGCCATCGTAGTCGATGTCCACGCCTTGGCCGATAAGCGCGAGCGCGCGGCGCGTCTCGCCGTAGCTCACCTGGGTGCCGGTATGCGAGATGGCGACGATCGCGTCGCGCACCGTAGCGCCCTCGGTGCTGTCAGCCTGCGCGATACCCAGCGCCAGCAGCATGGCTGCGTCGTAGGCGCTCGCTGCCCACGTGTCGGGCGCCTCGCCATGGAACGCGGTGAACGCCTGCGTGAAGTTGCTCAGACGCTCGCCGTCGGTCATCGGCCCGCGCATGGCAAACCAGAAGCGACCGCCGAGGTAGTCGACGACAGAGGGTCCGGTGGCGGTGGCGTCGAGGAGATAATTGGTACGGCTCATGCCGCAGGTGACGAGCTCGGGGCTGTAGCTCTGATTCTGGCTGACGCGTTTGGCGTCCTGCATAAAGCGCGTATTGTGGTCGTCGCCACGCAGGTGCCAAAAGATGACGTCGGGCGGCGGATCGTAGGTGGTCGCCAAGCCGGCGATGCTCGCCTCATACGAGTCGCCGTATGGGATCTCCTCGTGCGCTTCGTCGTTGACGATGGTGCCGTGGTACGTACCTGTCTGCTGCATGGCGGTGAGCGTGCTTCGGATGGTGCGAATGTGCATCTTGTCGTGCGCTTTGTTGCCGCGCACGAGGGCGACGCGCGGCCAGGCCGTCTCGTTCTGGGCGATGAATTCGGCGGCCATCACCGCGAGGTTGTAGCAGGTGGCACGTGTGGAGAGCGCGAAGCCGATGTTGGCGTGGAGCGGATCGTCGGTGGCGATGAGCTCGTCCCAGGCGTCGCCCGCCGAGATCTCGAAGTGCGGAATACCGTACTCGAGGGCGATGGGCAGGCTGCCGGCCTGCGCCGCGCCCGTGCTACTGATGATGCCGGCGATGTTGGCCCTGCCCTTGTTGTCGACGATGGCGCGTACACGCTCGGCCGCCAGATCCTCACCATCGGAGGCGTCGGCCAGATGGACGCGAAAGCCGCGCCCGAGGATGCCGCCCGGCCGCTCTTGGCGGATGTCCTCGAGCGCCATCTGAATTGCTGCTTTGTGGATTTCACCGCGCGAGGCGAACGAGCCACTCAGTGGCAGCACGGCCACGAGATTGATGTGGTCATCGCTTGCTTGCTGGCACGCCCCCACGAGCACTGCGACGAGCAGCGCCGAGGTCCATCCCGTTTTCATGTGGTGCTCTCCCCAACGAAACTGATTCTCACAATAGTAACCAACACGAGTCAACGGCGCCAGTCCGAAGTGCGGCGCCACGATCGGCGCGCGCAAGGCCTGGCGAAGCCTTCGCCGGCGGGCTTCACCTTTCGCTTGTGTTTTGGCCGGCGGTGCTTAGAATCGCGCCGTTTCCAAACCCCTACTGAGGAGCACGGGACATGAGCGAGAAGGGTGAGATCTTGGTGATTGGCTCGAAGGTCAAGGACGCGGTCAAGGCGAAGGGCTGCCAGAGCTCCGGAGACCTGATCGAAGCGTTGTCCGACAAGCTGCATGTGATGATCGAGGCGGCCATTGAGCGCGCCAAGGCGAACGGTCGCGCGACGGTGCGCCCGTACGACCTCTAGGTCGACGTCAGCACGTACGCCGCTTTTTTGACAGGCCGCTGCCGCGCGCCTACGTAGGAGAGGTGGACCACGGTGACTTGCGCGAGTCGCCGGGACGCCAACCCTATGGAGGGGCATCATGGCAGGATTTAGTGGCAAGGCCTTTCTTCTCGGTATCCAGCACCTCGACGCCGCGAGCCGCGAGCTCTTTGGCCGTCACGGCAAGGCCGTCGATGGACGCTGGGCCCTCGTCGAGCAAATCATTGACGACGCCATGTTGCGCATGGCCGGCTCGGAGCTGCATGCCGACCCGTACGGCATCGATGCGCAGCGCTGAGCAAGTCGACGTCGCCGACCGGCTCGGCGAAACACGCGTGACCTTCGGTGTGGATGAGCTCGGCGATTTCTTTGCCGCGTTCGAGCCGCTCGATCTCGCCGCGTTGCTCGATGAGCGGGACGTCAGTGGGCGCGCAGGCGGCCTGCCGAATGCGTTCGCCGGCTTGAGCTAGCTCGGCAACTCCCACGCCCGCGTGCGCCGCGACACTTCTGTGGCGTAAATCTCTTGCAGGTGTTTGGTGGCGGGGCCTCGTCGGCCGTCGGCAACCGGCTCGTCGTCGAGTCGCACGATCGGCATGAGTCCGCGCACGGAGCTACAGACGAATACCTCGGATGCGCCCCGCAGATCATCAGGCCACAAGACGCGCTCGGCGGCGGGGATGCCGTCACGCTCGCAGAGCTCAAGCAGCGTCGCGCGGGTAATGCCGCTCAAGATGCCGACCTCGAGCGGGGGCGTACACCAGGAGTCGCCGATGCGTGCGAAGACATTGGCCGAGCCGCCTTCGGCCACCCGCCCGTGATGATCGAGCATGATGGCCTCGTCGGCGCCGCGCCCCTTGGCTTCCTGCACGGCCAGCACGTTGTTCATGTAGTTGCCGGTCTTGGCGAGCGGGTCGAGCGCGCGCTTGAGATTGCGCTGCACCGAGACGAGTGCGGCCGAGCGCCCGTCGATGTACAGCTGCTCGGGGAGTGGCGGCAGACCCAAGACCATGATGATGAGCTGCGGCGCGGTGGCAAGCGTCGGATCGAGGCCCACCGGGCCGCTGCCGCGCGTCGCGACGATGCGCAAGTAGGCGTCGCGCAGGCCCGCCGCTTCGAGGGTCCGCTCGGTCGCCGTGCGCAACTCGGCGGCCGACCACGGCAGCGCAAAGCCGATGCGCTCGCCCGAGGAATACAGTCGGACGAGGTGCTCACCGAACGCAAACGGCACGGTGTCGTAGATGCGCAGCACCTCGTATACCGAGTCGCCGTAGAGAAAGCCCCGATCGAGCACGCTGATGCGCGCCTCCTCGGGAGCGAAGAGGTGTCCGTCGATGAGTATCTTGCCGATCACGCCGCGCAATCTACACGCACGGATGGTTTCGTGCCAATGACGGGGCGAGAAAACGAGAAAGCGACCTTGAGCGCTTTCCGACAAATGTGCTGATGCGCGTCTTGGGGTGGGGGCTACAGCGCCGTGGACTCGTTGGCAGTCCTGCGGGCAAGGGGGCCGGTGGTGAATTCGAAGTCTCGAAGCGCTAGGGCCTGTCCCTGATTGAGAGTCCTGACGTTGTCATCCATACACATGGCCTCGCTGCTTGATGTCATCGAGCAGAGCACGACGCTCTTCGTTGAGGCGGGCGTAGCTCGCGTAGACAGTCGTCTCGAAGATCGCTCGCGCGCCCGGGTCGGCGTCGACGAGAAGAATTCCAGTACTAACGACCTGCGCACGCATGACCGTGGACGCCGACAGCAAGTCGACCAGATCGACGTTTCGGTGAACGGCCTCCATCGTCGATCACGACGTCGACCTTTTGCTCACCCAGCTCGTCCTCGAGAGCGATCCGCAGCCGCTG
>CAYHNK010000255.1:0-7138 GCA_964357695.1 uncultured Bdellovibrionales bacterium
CGTCCATGCCTGTTCGTCTCGTGTCGGCATCACCTGTACTTGGACGTCAATCCGGAGACCGGCTCGATCAAGCTGAATTTCCCCGACAAGGAAGTCTGGGAGCTCGAGCAAACGTGTGCGTTGGACGTCGCCGAGCGTGGCGGCGTGACGCTCGAGGAAGTCGGCGACATTCTCAACCTGACGCGTGAGCGCATTCGTCAGCTTGAAGCGACGGCACTCGAGAAGATGAAGGGCAATGCCAGCGAGCACGAGCTTGACGCGTTCGTGGGATGGGATCCCCGGCGCGACGACATCTGAGTGTCGACCCGCTACGGGCGATCGTCTGACAACCTCCAGACAATCAGGAATCATGTGACGCTGGGCAATCGTAGAGGCGCTCACCGGGAGCGCGAGTAGGCTGCGCCATGCAGCTCCTGTGTCAACAGTGCGGTACGAGCTTCACGGTCGAGGACGCGCTCGTGGCGCCCGATGGCGGAAGTGTGCCGTGTTCGCGATGCGGTAAGGCGGTAGCCGCGGGGTGGCCTGATCTCGAGCTCGACGTGGAGCCACGAAACGTCGAGCCGCCGCCCGCTCACCGGGAGGCCCGGCCTGCACCGGAATCGACGGGTCGGCCGGCATCGGCGCCACGTGAGGTGCGCTCCATCGAGCCCTCGTCTATGAGGCCGCGTGCGCGTCGGCAGGCCATGGTGCTTGCGGGGGCAGCGGGTCTCGCGACTCTGGTGGCACTGGGCCTGATTCTGCGCGTGGGCGGCTCTGGGACGCCGCCGACCATGCCCAATCCGCTGTCCGCACAGGTGCGCGCATGGCGTGCAGCGGGACAGCACGCCACGGTGCCTTCGGTTGCCGTGGGTGTGCGGCAGGCACTCGATGGCCTCGCGACAGGCACCGAAACCGGTTTGCGCAAGGCGCTCGTGGCGAGCCGAGCGTCTGTGATGCTAGCCCCCGATGACGCGTCGGCGGTCGCTGCCTACGCCATGGCGCTGGCTCTACAGAGTGACCTCGTCGAGGACGATCGGCTTCAGGTGGCGCTCGGGGGAGCAACGGCCCTCGTGGCGCACAACCCTGAGGGGCCAGCACGCGTGCGACTCGAGGAAGCTCGGGCGGCGCTGCTCTTGCGCCTCGGGAAAATCGACTCGGCACGCCAATCGGTTGACCACGCAACGCGTATCGCACCGACCTCCGGGTGGGCGCAGTTGCTTGGGGCCGTGGCGCTCGTGTCACGTCGGCCGGAGGAGGCCGCGCAACGCCTGGCCGCGATGGCACCCAACAACGTGCCCTCGTCCCAAATCGCACTGGCACGAGGGCGGGCGCTCCTTACGGCCGGTCGCGTCGCAGGCGCGCGCGATGTGTGGCGCGCGTGTGCCGAGGGCGCCCGGGGCAGCGCTCTGTGTTTGCGTGAGCTGTCGCGACTCGAGTTAGCGCTCGATCACGTGACAGAAGCGGGGGACCTGCTCGAGCGACTCGCTCTCCAGGGTGAAGCGTCGGTCGAGGACCATCTCCTGGCTGCGCGTATCTGGGGGAGACTGCGGCGCAATGCCGTGCGCGCGCTCGAGCATCTCGATGCGGCGATGCGCATTCCCGATCTGGCGGAGATGAATCGTGGACGAATCGCTGCCGAGAGAGCGGCTGTTTTAGCGACGGCGCCAATGCCGGTGTGGCGGGCCGAGCAGGAGGCGACCGCATGGCTCGACGAGGCCTTACAGCGAGCCCCGGACCTAGCCGAGCTACTCTACGGCGCGGCAATCTTCGATGAGCGCGCCGGGAGGGTGGACGTCGCGCTCGATTCGCTCGAAGCGGCGCAAGGGCTCGCTCCTGAACGTCCGGAAGTGGCGCTGCGCTTTGGCCTGGCGCTGCGCACCCGGGCGCCAGCCGTTGCTGAGAAGGTCGTCTTGACGTCCATCGCGGAGAGTCCCGACTATGTACCCTTGCGACTGTTGCGCGCGCTCATGGCGTACGAAGTGGGTGCGAAAGTCGTGGCGTTACAGGCAGTCAACGAAGGGCTGCGCATCGATCCGCGCGCCTACGCGGCACGCCATCAGCTGAGTGCGTTTGCCGATCCGTCGGCGGCGCACCTCGAGCTGGCGCGACTATTGGGGCGTCTGGCACAAAAGGACCGCAATGCTCTGATGCTCGCTGCTGCTGGCATGGCGACCTATTTCTCTGGCGACGTGCCCCGAGCCAAGCGGGCGTTGGCGACGGCATTGAAGGCTGATCCGCAGGCGGTGGGAGCGCGCCTGTACCGTGGCCTTGCGCTGGCCGATCGAGGACCGCTACAGCGCGCCGCACTGGACCTTGCGGTGGCACTGCGTAGCGATACCCGTCAACCGGTGGTGCGGTTGTATCAGGCGCGGCTGCTGCTCGTGCGTCGGCTCGTTGCCCAGGCCCGCGCGATCTTCGAGGATCTCGTGGCGCAGAACCCACTCGATGTGGGCGCGCGCGTGGGGCTTGCCAATGCGTTGGCCGATGGAGGCGAGGTGACGCCTGCGCGGGATGAGGCGCTGCGCGTGTTGTCGATGCGCCCGGACGATGCTGAGGCGCTGCAACTGCTGCTGCGCACCGATCGCGCGGTTGCGCAGGGTGAGCCCTGAGAGTATCTGCCGCGTTGAGGCGCCGTTCGAGATGAGTATTTCCGTTCTCATTGTCAGCTACCGCGTGCGCGACTTGCTCGAGCGTTGCGTGGCGTCGCTTGTTGGCGCCGCGCAGATCATTGTCGTCGACAACGCCTCCGATGACGCGAGCGCGGCCATGGTTCGCGAGCGATTTCCGCACGTGGATGTGCTGGCGTGGACGGAGAATCGTGGGTTTGCGGTTGCCGTCAATGCTGCGGCGGCGCGTGCGCGATGTGACAAGCTGCTCGTACTCAATCCGGACACGGAGCTAGCGCCTGGCGTTCTCGCGCACATGGAGCACGCGCTTGATGAGGCGGGTGAAGACGTATGGGCTATGGGCTTTCGGCAGGTCGACCGCGACGGGGCCTTTCAGCTGGCCATCGGACCGGATCCGTCGCTCGTCGCCGAGCTCTGGCGCATGGTGTTGCAGCGGCGCTTGGACGCGGGTGATCGCTGGCTTGGCCGTCTGATCGATCGATGGCTAGGCCGCGCACGCGACGTTAGCTGGGTTGGTGGCTCGGCGTTGCTCGTGCGTCGCCAGGCGTTCGTCTCCGTGGGCGGCTTCGATGAGGGTTTCTTTCTCTACTTCGAGGATGCCGATTTGTGCTTGCGACTGCGAGCCGCGGGCGGGCGGGTGGTGTACCAGCCGTCCGTCACGCTGGTGCATCACGGTGGCGCGAGCGCCGCGGGCAATCGTGCGCAAGCGCGACGCGCGTATCGTCTTAGCCAGCGTCGCTACTGGCAAAAGCACCGCGGGCGTTGCACGAGCGTCATCATCGATGCGTATCAGCGCCTGCGGGGTGTGGCCCCGTGACCGGCGGTACCCTCGACGCGCTGCACGTGATGGCGTCCGGGGCGCGTGCTGGTGGCGCCGACCACGTCTTGCGGCTGCTCGTTGAGCTGCGCGCTGCGGGGCTGACGTGCGCCGCGGCCGTGAGCCATGACGGGCCGCTCGCCGAGCAGCTCGGCGATGAAGGCTTTCCCGTCCATCGTGTGGAACTGATGCGCTCGCGCTTCGACCCGACGGCGCCGTGGCAGCTGGGGCGACTCTTGCGGCACACCACGCCACGCGTCGTGCACTATCACGGCACGCGCGCTGCTTTCTTCGGAGCGTGGTCCCGGCGGCTGGGTGGGGCGCACGTGCCCACCGTCTACAGTGCGCACGGCCTGTCGTTTCGCCGCGTCAAAGATGGCTTGAGGCAGCGATTGTTTGTGGCGGTCGAGCGTCTGGCGTGTGCCGCCGCGGACGCCGTGATTTGTGTTTCGCAGGCGGACCTCGTCGATTTGCGCGCGCGTGGGCTTGTACGTGCGGCGGCCTATCACGTGCCCAACGGTGTCGATTTGCAGCGATTTACGACGCGACCCCAGAGTGACGCCCGCGCGCGGCTGGGGCTGCCGGCCGCAGGTCGCGTCGTTGGCACCGTGGCGCGATTGGCCCGTGAGAAAGGCGTCGGCATCACCCTTGCGGCGATGTCCCAGGTGCAAGACGTCACCCTCGTGGTCGTCGGCGATGGCCCGGAGCGCTCACACCTCGAGCGTGAGGCACAGCGTCGCGGTCTGCATGCGCGCTTTCTCGGCGAGCGTGCCGACATTGCCGAGCTGCTGCCGGCGTTCGATGTATTCGTGCTGTCGTCGCTGTGGGAGGGGGAGCCTGTGGCCGTGCTCGAGGCTATGGCGTGTGGCATCCCGGTCGTTGCTTCGGCCACCACGGGTGCGCGCGAGCTGCTGCGGGACGGAGAGACCGGACGTGTCGTGCCGATCGGCGATGCGGAGGCACTTGCTGCTGCGGTCACGCAGCTTTTGTCTACGCCCGACGAACGGCGTCAGCTGGCGGCGGCGGCGCGCACGTCCATCGCACGGCGGTCTCATGCAAGCACGGCGCGCGGGGTGCTCGAGGTGTACCGAGCATTGCTCGCCGACTGCTGACCATGCCATAAGGCGCCGCTGTGACTCACGGTCTCACGGGCAGCGCCGAGCGGTCAGCGCCGATGGTATCCGCGACAGGTCTCGTTGTGGCGGTGGCGGCGTGCACGCTGGCGGCGGTGTCCGGCGCAGCGCCCGTGTCGTGGCTACTGACCATCGCGGTCGTCGGGATGGTGACGGCAGTCGTGCCGCCCGTGGGTGTGCGGCTTTCGCCCTACCTCGCAGGGGCATTGGCGTATCTCGGCGGCGCTGGCATGGACGGCTACGCGGTGACGATGATCGTCGCGGTGACGGTTCTCGTCGGCGCGCTGCTCCTGGCTCGTGACGCAGTCGCGGGCGCCGTCGCCATCGTGGCGATGGCCTGCGCCGGCGCGGCGCTCGTGCTCATTGCCTTGGTGTTGGCTCGCGCGGGCTACGGCGCCGAGCTCGTGGCGCTCCTGCGCACGGCGGCAGCTCTGGCGGCCGCGGGTGCAGCGATTGCGGCGGCGCGCCTCGCTATGCCTGCCCATCGGCAGGAAGCGACGCGGCGCGCCAGGTTGATCGCTGTGATCGTGACCGGCGCGGCACTCGTCGCGGCCGGTCGCGCGCGATGGGGCGAGGTGCCGACGACTGCGCTGCCACACGGGCGGGCGGAGGCCGCTTTGCTTGCCGACATGGTACCGACGAGCGCCGCGGCGCTGCCTCATCTGTATCGACTGTGGGCTGCCGGCGACGTCGCGTGGTCCCACGCATGGGCGGGGTTGCTGCTCTGGGGCAATGCCGATCCCGAGCTCTTGCGGGCGCGCTGTCCGAGCCTTGGCTCAGGCGTCGACATCGACGGTCCGTGGCGCGAGCTCGCCCGTCGCGCCGCCGTTGCGTGCGCGGCCGTGCGCGGCTGGCCCGACGCACAGGCCTCGGCGCTACTGGGGCTCGAAGACGCTGCCTTCGCCAGGCTCGCTGGTGACCTGCGCATGGAGGCTGGGGATGTCGACGGCGCCATCGCGGCGTACGCGGAGGCGTCGCGACGGGGTGACGCCTATGCCTGCGAGGACGCGCTCGAAGCGCTCCGCGTTCGTGGGCGCGCGGACGAATACCGTGGTCGACTTGCGGACAAGGGCTGCCTGGACGCCGTCGAGCGCGGCATCGGCTCGTGGGGCGTCTGGAACGCACGTCTGAATTTCGCGGCCGGGGCGCCGCCCGGACGCGCAGGCTTGTTGCCAATGGGCACGCCATTTCGTCTGCGCACGGTGCTCGACACCGCGAGCGATGCCATGGCGCTCGTGGCCCAGGGCAAGCGCCTCGGCGGCTGGACGGTCGAGCTGCCACCGACCCCCGCGGGTGCGTGGCCACGGGCGCTCATCCTTAAAGTGCGCGGTGAGGGGGTCGTCGTGCTACGCGCCACCGGTGACGACGGGCGGGTCCAGACGTGGGTGTGCGGTCGCTCGCGGACATCGGGTGAGCAGGGTCTTGACCCCCGTGCCTGTGGGGACCAGTGGGCGAGCGCGCGGGTCGAGCTCGCGGCGTCCGCGGGACGCCTGCAATCGCTCATCCTACAGCTCAGCCCGCGCGCGGCGCTGGCGTCGCTCGCGGCCGAGGGCGCGGGGGCACAACCGTGAAGCGGTCCGAGCAGGCACACGGCGTTGCACTGGTGCTCTTTGGCGCCCTCATTCCCGTGGGGGAGGGCCTGGCCTTTGGTGCGCTCACGCTGTTGACCTTGATCGTCGTCGGGCGCTGGCGCGAGCTCGACAAGGCACTCTTTTCGCGCGGCATCGGCGCGCAGGTCGTGCGCGGGCTCGTGGTGTGGTTTCTTGCGGGTGTCGCGGCGCTGTGGCTCGGAGGTGAGGGCTGGCTCAAGCCGACGGAGCTCGGTCGGTGGTTGCCGCTCGTCGCGGTGCCGGTCGTCGGGGTGAGCGTCGCATCGCTGCCAGTGGTATGGGCGCGCCGCGCGGCGCTGGCGTTCGTGGGCGCGCTCGTGGCCGCAAGTCTGTTCGCCGTCGCCCAGTTCGCGCTGGACGTGCGACCGGGGGAAATGCTCTCTCGCGCGCGCGCGGACTTGCCCTCGCAAGGTCGGCTGCCGAGTAACCCGGACCGGTCGGTGGCCGGGGGGTTCTACTACCATCGACTCAAGATGGCGCACGTGCTGCTCGTGGGCCTCGCGCCGCTCGTCGCGCGACAATTGTTTGCGACGCTTACCCCACGCCGGCGCGCAGTGGAGCTGGTGCTCGTAGCGTTGCTCGGTGTCACGCTGGCCCTGACGTTCACGCGCGCGGCGCTGCTCGCGGGGGCGGCTGCCGCTGCCGCGACGACCGCCTTCGCCCCGCGTCGCTGGCGCATCGCCGCCGGGGGCCTGTTGGTCGTCGCTGCCGTGTTGTTGCTGAGCATCGCGCCGGTCCGCGAGCGCTTGATCTCATCCACCGATCGAGATGCCTCCGACACGCGCGCGTTCATCTGGTCACGCGCGGTCCAGGTGATGGTCGATCATCCGCTCGGGGTTGGTCTTGGCAACTACTCGACGGTGGTCGAACGCTACTACGGCGGCGTCGATGCCGGCCGCGCCCCGCGCCCCTATCCGCCCCACATCGTGCGCGGCGCGTGGGCGGCGGCGGGTCCACTGGGGCGTGCCGGTT
>CAYHNK010000256.1:0-7030 GCA_964357695.1 uncultured Bdellovibrionales bacterium
CGCTGCGATGATCATGTCGGCGGTCGGAACCGTCGGTGAGTATCTGCTGCTGCCGGCCGGGAGCTACGGGATGTAGCTCACAGCTCCGCGACCAGCGGGCGTCAGGACAGGTTAGTGCGTGACCGCCCAGTAGGTCGTCGCGCCCAAGCCACCCAGCACCGCGCCGCTCACGACGCCGGCCCAAAACGGCCAACGCGTATAGAACGGGCCCATGCAATCTTTGACGCAGGTGTTGTACTTGGCGTTGAGATCTACGATGGCCGCGTCGAGCTCACGCACCGAGGTCTGCGACAACGTGAGGCTCTGCTGCAAGAGTGTCTCGATCTGCGTCGACTGAAAAAGCATGCGATCGTACTTGCCCACGAGACTCCCGGTCGTCTCGCGCAGCTCGTTACAGCGGGCCGCGATGGCGTCGGCGTTCTCACGCAAGCTTTGATAAGTCTGAAGCTGCGCTTCACATCGTCCCAAGAGCTCTCGCTGATTCTGCGCGGTCGCTCGGCAGGTGTCGTACGTGCTCACCAGCGCGGACACTGCACTGACGCACTGGGCGCGCGAGCTGTCGCACGGGGACTGGGCGCGCAGCAGGCTTGGTACGAACAACACGAGTGCAATCGCGGTGAAGTAGACAGCCCATCGGCCGTGCATCACAGATCTCCCTTGAGCGTAAACCCGTCGACGCTCACCTTGCCCGCACTCGCGGCGATCGGTCGCGGATCGACGACCGGCAAGACCGTGGTGGGCCGCGCGCCCACGACACCCGCACGCCGAAAGATCTCCCCCGCGTCCGGCAGCTCGGGCCCGGTGCGCGCTTTCGCCAGATCGGCCATCAGGTCGGCCTCCTTGGCATCGATCTCGGCGCTCAGCTTGCGATGCACTTCGAGCTGACTTGCTATCTGCCCATCCAGCGTCTTGACCTTCTCCTTGTCGGCGTTGGCATCCCGGCGCAGCGCCTCGCGCTCGCGTTGCAGCTCACCAAGCTTGCGGTTGTTGTCCTCGATGATCGCGTTGCGCTCCTCCACGGTCTTACGCAACCGCGCGATCGCCTCGTTGTGCTCGCGCAGCTTCTTGTCGGTGTAACGGTGCCGGCGCTTGGTCCAGCTCAGGGCCAATCCGCCGCCGACGAGGATGCCCAGAATGGCCAGCCACTTGCTCGGCCCCGCATCCATGAAGTGCCCGACGAGAAAGAGCGCCACGAGCACGAACGCGATGATGATGAGATAGTCGCCGATCTCGGCGCCCGTGAGCGACTGGAACATCGAGAGGAGCTCCATCTAGATGTCCTCCTCTTCGTCATCGTAGTTGGGGTGCGTGAGCGTCGAGCCGCTGGGCTCGGCGAAGCTCACGCTCGGCAGGCTGCCACCACCGACGAGAGCACCGAGTGACGCTTTGGTTTGGGTGTACGACTCGTAGTGCTCGTCGTAGGCTTTGCGTCGCAGGTAGTAGGCGCCCGCGAGGCTGAAGACCGACGAGCAAATGCCCAAGATGATGAGGCGCACGTTGTCGTTGAAGTTGCGCAGGCTCTCGGCCACCTGCTCGTTGGTGCCCGCACCCGCGCCGCGCAGGGACAGATAGTTGATCATCATGAAGAACAGCACGGAGACGAGCAACGCGAGCACCATGACCACCAGCATGGTCATCAAGAAGTCGGGGCGACCGCGGCTGTTACGCAAGAGAAAGCGAGCGGGACTGCCTTTGTCTTCGGCCATCGAGAGTCTCCACCTACGCAGAAATTGTGGCGATAAATTCTTGCACGCCTTGCGTGAGCGCCTCGGCGACGCGGCTGCGAAACGCCGGTGCCACCGCGTTCGCGCGATCGACGGGACTCGTGAGATAGCCCACCTCCACGAGCACCGCCGGCGGCGTCGTCTTGTGAATGATGGCCAGCTCTCGACCGAGCTGTGCCGTCGTCACGAGCCCCGTGCCGTGCACCGGCACGGGGGCGACTTGCGCTGCCGCAACGATGGCCTGCGCCGCGCGAGCGCCCTCTTGCGACCCTTCGAGATAGTAGGCCTCAAAGCCCTGCGCCTGGGGACTCGCGGCGGCGTTGTGGTGCAATGACAGGACGAGAGCGATGGGCGACGCTTCGTGCTGGGCGTTGACGAGCCGGCATCTCACCCCGAGGGGGACATCGTAGTCGCCATCGCGGGTGAGCAGCACCTTGAAGCCGGCTTTGCGCAGTCGCTCCGCGCAGACCTGGCCCAGGAGCAAATTGACGGTCTTCTCTTCGACGCCCCCGTAGACGGCCCCAGGCTTCGAGCCGCCGTGACCATAGTCCAAGACGATCCGATGGGTACTCACACTGCCCCCTTCCGTCGCTCGACGACGCTCGTGCTGTATCGCATACCGCAGGGAGGTCGGGCAAATCGTTGCTTGACCACGCAGCTAGGCATTCGCTCTGTCGTCTCAGTGTGCTGCTGTTGCCGCGGCCTGTGGCTCCGGCACGAGCTGCGCCTGCACGTCCATCGCCTTCTGGGCGCGGTTGTTCATGCGCAGCGCGCGCAAAAAGCCCGACCAGAACGTGCCCTCATGGGTGACATCCAACACCAGCTTGCTTTGTCCCGCAGGGAGCGGCTGCACCGGGCCCACGTCCCCCCGGGTGCGCACGGCCACGCCGATCACCTCCGCACTGATGGGGATCGCGATCTGGGACTGCGTCTGGTTGCGCTTGACGCGGTGGACCACCCGGGTGCCGTCCTGCTTGATGAGGACGAGCTCGACCTTGCCCGCATCGCGCGCGAGACGGACCCACAGCGTGCGCGTGGCGTCGCCCGGAGCCGGCAGAAGTGTGGTTGCATCTACGGGCGCGGGGTCACGGGCTGGCTGCGCGTGCGCGACGCTGACGATGGCTGCGCGCCATCGCGACTGTCCTTCCGCCGCGGCGACAGTGGTGGCCTGCACGTCGGCGGCCGAGCCCGCCGCCACGATCAAGGCCGGCGCCCCGACGCCGAGAAAGAACGCCTTGTGGCTGAACTCCTCCTTGTAGGCGAGCGCCACGACGCCACCCATGACGGCGAAGATGAGGAGCGCGACGTAGTAGCCCACGCCCGGGAAGCTCCCACCCCGCACCATCCCGGCGAGTTCGAGGAGCGACGGTGCGGCACCGCCGAAAGCGCCGAACATCAACGCCCCTGCGTACTTCTTGATCACGTTGGGCCCCCTTCGTTGACGCGGATCTCGATCCGCGAAGTTTTGCCGATGCTAGACAAGGTGCCCGTGCGCCACAAGGATTTCGCTGCTTGCCAGCCGCTCCGACGATGGCCACCTTGCGCCCAAACCTACTGACGAGGGAGACACCACGTGCAGACCACGGGCAAAGGTAAGACCATCGCTATCTGGGTGATCAAGGGACTGTTCTTGCTGCTCTTTGGCTTTAGCGCCGTGGGCAAGCTGTTGCCGCTGGAGCAGACGACCGCCGGGATGGTCAAGTACGGCCTCGGCGATCAGGTGCTGCTCATCGGTCTGGGCGAGCTCGCCTCCGTCCTGCTCTGGGTGATCCCACGCACCACCGCCGCGGGCGTACTGCTGCTCAGCGCGTACATGGGCGGCGCCATCGCAACCCACATGCAACACGGCGAGGCCTACGTCATACCGGCGCTCGTTCTGGCGCTGGTGTGGCTCGTGGGTTGGCTGTCCAACCCGGCGATGCTCGGCGGGTTGAGAGATCGACCGCGTGTGGATGCACACGGGCCAGGCTTAGCCCGAGTGCCGATCGATTAGCGTCGCTCGCGACCCACACCTGCGGGCGCTGCGCGCTCCGGGGCGCGAAGTTGTGCCATCCTCTCGGCCGACCAGGCGCACCAGCGGCTCTTCCGTTCGCTATCGGTGAGTATCTGTTTCCGACTTCAGCGATCACCGGCGGCCCGGAGATAGTATCTACTGCGTCGACGAGCGCGTCGATGCGCGTGTTTGGTTGTCGGGCAGTCGCGGCGACGTCGCGTTCCTCAACGCGCTCGACTCCCCGTGAATGCTCAAGCGCGCAGTTGCCGACGCAGCTCGGTCGCATCGGAGGTCGGCTGCTGACAGCGCCCCTCGTCACACACATAGGCCGTCGCTCGCGCCGCCAGCACTCGCTTGCCTTGCAGCCAGGGCACGAGATCGCCGAGCGTGGCCAGCTCGCTCTCTCTCGCCCGCACGAGGACGCGGCGGCTCGCAGGCATGGCGCGCACCTCGGCGAGCAACGACGCATCGCTGCCATTGTCGGGACGCACGAGCAGCACCTGGCGCGGGCGATGGTGATAGGCGTACAGCGCTACGAGCATCTTGGGAAGCGGCACCTCCGCGTGACGCAGGCGCGCATCGAAGGCAGCCAACAACGCTTCGAGCCGCGTCCAAAACGAGTCGTGATCGATCAGCAGCGCCAAGCGCACGAGGTTGAGCGCTGCAACGGAGTTGCCGCTCGGCTCAGCGCCGTCGTAATCGGGCATCTCGCGCAGCAGCAGGATCTCCGCGCGACGGGACGTCGCAAAGTAGCCCCCATCCACTTCCGCCCAGAATTCCTCGTCCTGGCGGCTTTGCAGTGCCAGCGCCTCACGCAACCAGCGTGGATCGCTGTCCGCTTCGAAGAGGTCGAGTAGGCCCTGGATGACAAAGGCGTAGTCGTCGAGCACCGCGGCGTGCCGCGCTCGGCCGAGACGAAAGCTGCGCAGCAGGGCACCGTCCCGACACAGATTGCCGAGCACGAAAGTCGCAGCCTCCATCGCGCGTCGGCGATACGCCTCCTCATCCAAGAGCAATGCCCCCCGAGCGAACGCCGAGATGGCAAGGCCGTTCCATCCGGTCACAACCTTGTCGTCGCACAATGGCGCCGGACGCTTGGCCCTCGCGGCGTAGAGCTCGACACGCGCGCTTTCCATCGCCTGCGTAGCATCCGCCGCGGACATTCCAACCTCTCGCGCCACGCTCGCGAGCGGTCGCGCCAAATATGGCACCGAGCGTCCGTCGAGCTGCCCCGCGGCGTCGATGCCCCATCGCCCGGCCGCGAGCGCCGCATGCCGGTCGCCGACGACCCGCGCTACTTCGTCCGGCGTCCAGGTGTAGAAGTAGCCCTCGATCATCTCACCCTCGGGGGCCGCACTATCGGCGTCGGTGGCTGAGAAGAAACCGCCGCCGGGTGCTGTCATCTCACGCGCGAGATAGTCCAAGGTGGTGCGCGCCACCGCCGCGAAGTCCTCGCGTCCGGTTGCGACGGCGGCATCGAGATACGTCGCGGCGAGCTGGGCGTTGTCGTAGAGCATCTTCTCGAAGTGCGGCACGAGCCAGCGTTCGTCGGTGCTATAGCGATGAAACCCGTGGCCAACCTGATCGTGCACGCCGCCTTCGGCCATGCGCTCCAGGGTCCGCGACGCCATCCCGAGCGCGGTCTCGTCGCCACGGCCATCGCGCAACAGCAAGTCGAGCAGCGCCGGACGCGGGAACTTCGGCGCGCCGTCAAAGCCGCCCCAGCGCTCATCGAACCGCTGCGAGAGTGCACGCACGGCGTCCACGACCACGCCCGCAGGTGGCACTCCCGCCGCACGTTGCGGCCGAGCGCGCGCTCCGAGATCTCGGCTGATGCTCGCTGCGGCCTCAATCACACGCTGACGCTCGTGGCGATAGAGATGCGCGAGGCGATGCAGGAGCGAGAGAAAGCCGAAGCGCGCACCGCGATCCCCATCGCGCGCCGGAAAATACGTGCCGGCAAAGAAGGGAACACGCTCCGGCGTCAAGACGAGCGTCATGGGCCAACCTCCCTGGCCCGCAAGGAGCTGCACCGCCTGCATGTAGACGCCATCCACGTCGGGTCGTTCCTCGCGGTCGACCTTCACGGCGACAAAGTGCGCATTGAGCACCGCCGCGATCTCCGGGTCCTCGAAGGACTCGCGCTCCATGACGTGACACCAGTGACACGTGGCGTAGCCGACAGAGAGCAAGACGGGTCGGTCCTCGGCACGCGCCCGCGCGAACGCTTCGTCTCCCCACGGGTACCAGTCGACCGGATTGTGGGCGTGCTGCAAGAGATAGGGACTCGTCTCGTGGATCAGTCGATTGGGCGGATCGATATTGGACATGGGCCACTACGGTACACATATGAAAGACCAAGACAAGGCGCCCCTCAACTGGAAGCAATTGGATGCCTCGGGCTTTGATCTGGCCGCCGAAGTACTCGTGGCGATCGCACCTGCCCACGGGTGGCCCGCAGAAAGTGCCAGCCACCTATTTCGGGTTCACCGTCTCCTCGCCTCGCGTCGTCACCCCCAATGCACGACTTTGCGACCGCCCTGCGATCGCCGGCGGGTTCGGTGACAATGGCCCGACACTCTGCTAATCTGAGCGTGAATTTGATGGTGTGGGAGCCACAGGGTGGAGAATGCGATGCGCGAATGGGGCAGAATGCCGAGTTCGTCGGCTGACATCTGCACGCAGCTGCTCGGACTGGGCTGGAGCGCAGAGGCGCTGGCCAGAAGTCCGGAGGTCGTCGCCGAGGTCTGCCGCCGCAACGGGCTCGATCAGCCTCTGTGTGTGCCCAAGAAGGCGGTCGAGTTGCCGCCGCCGAGCGAACAGCAAGCGATCGTCGCGCAATTTCGAGCGGAGCTCGCCTCCGGCTCGGCCAGCGCGATCCAGGTCTTCGAATCAGTCAAGGGCGATGTGCGGCTGGCGGCTTGGCTCAAGAAGTGTCGCGGGTCATCGGGCTTGTAGGCGAAACTAGCGATGCCGCCAAGCGCTTTTCCGAACCAAAGCGGCGGCAGAGACCCGTTCAACTCGTCACCCGCGAGGTGTTCATAGCGCGATCGGCGACTCGGAAGCCCCAAGCCGAGGGGCGAATACGTCGCCAGGATGATCTCGAAGGCCTCGATGTCGTCGACTGCGCGCACCGGTGCCGTCGCAAGCACCTTGCGCAACAGCGACGACGGTACACGGGGACAACTTGCGCGCCTCAACGACGCTACGGCGGCTCCGTCTCTTTCGCCATCGAAGCCAGCATCGCGCGTAGCACGCGGGCAAACGGCAATGTCGATCTCGAACACCTTCGCCAGAGCCTGCGCCCAAGAGA
>CAYHNK010000257.1:0-5664 GCA_964357695.1 uncultured Bdellovibrionales bacterium
CGTCGGTGACATGCCGTTTATGAGCTACCAAGTCTCCACCGAGCAGGCGGAGCAATCGCCCGGTCGCCTCGTGCAAGAAGGCGGCGCCCACGCCGTCAAGCTCGAGGGCGGACGTGAGGTCGCCGAATCGGTGGCGCGTATCGTGACGGCGGGCATCCCGGTGATGGGTCACCTCGGGCTTACGCCGCAGAGCGTGCACAAGCTCGGCGGCTTTCGCGTGCAGGGACGCGATGACGAAACCGCGGCACGCCTGCGCGAAGACGCCCGCATCCTCGAGCAGGCAGGCTGCTACAGCATCGTCCTCGAAAGCATCCCGACCGAGCTGGCCGCCGACATCACGCACATGCTGCACATCCCGACGATTGGCATTGGCGCCGGCGTGCACTGCGACGGTCAGGTGCTCGTCTGCTATGATCTCCTAGGCATGAATCCGACCTTTCGCCCGAAGTTTCTCAAGGTGTACGAGAATCTCTTCGAGCACATTGATCACGCGACACGCGCTTTCGCCGATGAGGTCCGCGCTGGGAGCTTCCCACGCGAGGAGCACACCTTTCACGCGCGCAGCTCGCGCCAGGCTCGAGCGGAGGTACCGACGAGCAGCGACGATGGCGTCTATGGCACGCCCGTGTAAGCACGACACCACCTTGGGGAACATCGATGAGTGAGCTGCTGACCATCACCGACCCAGCGACGCTACGGCGCTGGGCGAAAAACGAGCACATCCAGGGGCGTCGCCTCGCCCTCGTACCCACCATGGGCTACCTGCACGAGGGACACCTCGAGCTCGTGCGTGCGGCACGCAGCGCCGCGCACCGCGCGATTGTGTCAATCTTCGTCAACCCAACGCAGTTCGGCGCAAATGAAGACTTGGACCGCTACCCACGCGATCTCGCGGGCGATCTCGTCAAGCTGCGCGAAGCACATGCGGATGTCGCTTTTGTTCCTGAGGCCGCGAGCCTCTACCCCACGGGCTTTGACACCTGGGTGGAGCCGGCGTCGCTCGGCACGGTGCTATGCGGCAAGAGTCGCCCCGGGCACTTTCGCGGCGTCGCGACGGTGGTCGCCATCTTGCTGCGCCAAACGATGGCCGACGTGGCTGTCTTTGGCGAAAAGGACTTCCAGCAGCTGCAGGTGATCCGGCGCATGGTGCGCGACCTCTACCTCGATATCGAAATCGTCGCCGTGCCCACGGTGCGCGAATCGGGCGGCCTCGCCATGAGCTCGCGCAATGCCTACCTGTCAGCCGACGAGCGGCGCCAGGCGCTCGCCCTCTCGCGTGCCCTCGTAGAAGTCCGCAAGCGCTTCTCGGCCGGTGAGCGTCGCGCTGAACAGCTGCTCGCGACCGCTCGTGAGACTGTCGCCGAGCAGCCCGCCTTGCGCGTCGACTACATCGAGCTCGTCGCCCGCGAAACGCTCCAGCCTGTCGCCGAGATCCGCGCTCCGGCGCTGCTCGCTGTGGCCGTCTTTGCCGGTGTCACGCGGCTCATCGACAACTGTCAGCTCGAGCCGTAGTGCCTCGCGACGCGCGCGCACAACAGGCCCGTGCGCGGGCGACAGTGTTGCGCTATCCTTGACCGTCGTCGACACGCAACTCTATACGGAGAAGGTGCAGTCGTTGCCTGAATCTGTGCCAGTCTCGGACGCCACCGCATCGCGTAGCGCCGCGATTTTCGGCAAGTTCATCCTGCTCAAAAAGCTTGCCACCGGTGGCATGGGCGAAATCCTGCTCGCCAAGCTCCAAGGGCCCGTCGGTTTCGAAAAGCTGCTCGTCATCAAGCGCATTCTCGAGCATCACAGTGAGAATCAGAGCTTCGTCGACATGTTTCTCGACGAGGCGCGGCTTGCCGCCCGGCTGTCGCACGCCAATATCGTGCAGATCTACGAGATGGGCCAAATCGACGGCCACTACTATCTCGCCATGGAGTATGTGCACGGCAAGAGCCTGCGCGAAGTCATCCACCGGGCACGCGCGCGCGGTGAGTACATCCACCCCGGTCACGTCGTCGAGATCATGAGCGGCGCCTGCGCCGGGCTCGCCTACGCACACGCGGCGCGCAGCCTCACGGGCGAGCCCCTCGGCATCATTCACCGCGACATCAACCCGCAAAACCTGCTCGTCAGCTACAACGGCGAGATCAAAGTCATCGACTTTGGTATTGCCAAAGCGGAGACGTCGCAGCAGCAAACCGAAATTGGCACCATCAAGGGCAAGTTCGTCTACATGTCGCCCGAGCAAAGCAGCGCCCAGGCGCTCGACCCCCGCAGCGATCTGTTCTCGGCTGGCATCTGCCTCTACGAGTGTCTCGCGCTGCGCAATCCCTTTGCACGCAACAACATCGTACTGTCGGTCGACGCCATCCAGCGCGAGCCCGCACCGCCCATCACGGAAACGCGTCGCACACTGGCACCGTTTGCCCCCGTGCTCGACAAGGCGCTCGCCAAAGCTCGTGACGAGCGCTACGCGGACTGTGCCGAGCTGCAACGGGCGCTCTCGGCGCTGCTCGTCAGCGGCGAGGTCGAGCACCCGGCACAGTCGCTCGCGAGCTACATGCAGGATCTGTTTGCGGACGAGATCGCCCGCGACACACAGATGCTGGCGCAGCTCGGCGCGGTGAGCGACGCCGACCTCGCCGAGATCGGGGGGTTTCAGGAGCGTGAGCATCGCTCGGGGCCGCACGGGTCCACCTCCTCGCGCATCGCCGCAGCGCCCACCGGCACGCTTGGGCGCAACGTCGCCACCGAGCTCGTGTCCCTACCGCAGGCGGCAGCGCCGTCGCGGCACATCTTTGCGCGGCTACTCGCCGGCGTGGTCGTCGTCACCTTGTTGGCCGTGGGCGCTGTGCTGACCCTCGCGCGCCGCGAGACTCCGAGCAACTTCGCGCCAGGCGCGCAAAGCTCCACGCCCGCCCCCATAGAGCCCAAGAGTCCCGAGCCGGCTGCCGTAGCCGTGCCAGCGACCGATCCCCCCGCCGCGACGACCGAGGGGCCTAGTGACGCACCGACCGATCGACAGCGCCGCACTGCCAGACAAGCCGCCGCGCATCGTGCGGCGGTCGCGAGCGCGAATTCGGCATGGACGTTGCTCGTGTCCAGCGTCCCCCCGGTCGCCGTGACGCGGGACGGCAAGGCAGTCGGCCAGACCGTGCGCCTCTCGGGGACTGGCGGCCGACTCGCTGTGGGCAGCGGTCGCGACGCGCAGAGTGACCCCTTCGCGGTGGTGCTCAGCTATCACGTGCAGGGCAAGGATCTTCGCGTCGACATCGATGCGACGCCGTGGGCCATCGTGCGCGAGACGAGCGGTATCGGCCTTGGCAAGACGCCGGTCAAAGGCGTGGACGCGAGCAACGGGCTCGCCGTGGAGCTCATCAATCCCAAGGAAGGTCGTCAGCTACGCCTGACGCTGCGCCTGAGTCGCTAGGAACCGCACCATGTCAACAGTGCACACCATGGCATCGCTCGCCGCCGCCGCCGCCTCGGTTTTGCTTCTCGTCCCCCGCGCAGCCTTCGCGGACGATACGCAGCCGCCGCGGATCATTCACGAGCCGTGCGCCGAGTACCTCACGGGTGCTCCCATCGAGATCCTGGCGCGCTTTGTGGACGATTCGAACATCTTCGATCCCAAGGTGGTGTTTCGCAGCCGCGCGAGCGCCAAGTGGCGAAGCGCAGATTTCGTGCGTCAGCCCGGTCAGGACATCTTTCGCGCACTCATCAAGCCCTCAGAGGCGCGCGACGTCGTCGAGTACTTCATCGAGTGCTTCGACGAGAACGGCAATGGACCCGCACGCTATGGCGCCCCCGAGGGCCCCGTGCGCTTGCGACCGTCCCGAGCACCGCGGCACTGCGAGCAGGTGGTCGAGCTTAAGGAGTCCACGCAGTCGACGTCGCCATCGGCCGCGCCGCCATCGCCGGCAGCGACGACCTCGCCACTTTCAACCAAGCCCGTAGCGTCAGCCCCGAGCACGTGCGCTGCGGCGAGCCGGCCCTTCTATTGTAGTCCTTGGTTTTGGGGTGGCGTCGGCGCTGTTGTCGCCGCGGCCGCCGGCACCGGTACCTGGCTCGCGCTCAACCGCTCGACCAGCTCGACACCACCAACCGCCGTAACGCTCGATGTGCAAGCCCCCGATCCGACCAGCCGCTTGCCCTCAACGTTGGGAGGCCCGCAATGACGCGCGTGCTCATCGTGTCGTTCGTTGCGGCAGTTGCGGGCGCTTGTGGTACGGCTGTGCCAGAGACGGAGTTGAGCACGCTGCAGGTAGCCTGGCATGCGCCGCTCATCGACTGCACCGCGCGCGCTTCGCTGTCGTCGATGACCGCAGCGCTAGTGATTGGCGGCTACCAGACAGACTGCGTGCTCGACGTCGATCCGATCTCGCTCGAAGCCTCTGGGCACTGCCCGGACATTGCCGTCGGCATCGAGCGTCCGCTGATGGTCATCTACAGCCTGGCCGATCCGCTGGACGCTGGCACCGTGGTGCCGCTCGCGCTGCTCGTCGGCTCGGTGGACCTGCGCCCGGAGAGCATTTCCTCCGAGCACCTCAGCGTGGATCTCGTCGCCGATGGCACGCACGCCCTGCTCCTCATCGATGCTGCCGCGCTCGCCGCGCTGCCTGGGCCGAGCACGCCCGATGACGACCTGCCGCTCTTTGCCGCACGGCAGTGGGCGCAAGCACAGCTCGAAGCACGCGGTGCAACGCTCGATTGCGATAGCGATGCCGCGGGCAATCTCGTCGAGGCCTGCGCGAGCACCCTGTACAGCGACATGGTCCCCTCATGCCACGTGCCCTGAGCAGGCGGCTGCGCTTTTTTGACTAGGCAACGCCGTGCAAGTTTGCTACAGACGCCGCTCGCAACGGGTTTTCAGTTACACGAGGACAAAGCCATGACGTGCGATGTTTGTGGCAAGCGCCACCAAGTAGCCAATAAGATCTCGCACTCCAACATCAAGACGAAGCGTCGTCAGAGTGCCAACATTCAACGGGTCAAAGCCGTCGTCGACGGGCGCACGCAGCGTCTGCGCGTCTGCACCCGGTGCTTGCGCTCCGGCAAGGTGACCAAAGCCGCCTAGCTTCTGTCGTCGGCGATGGTGATCCCCGTCGCCGTCCACGCTTTCCCCGCGAGCTTGCCAAGTAGCTGCGCTGCGCTCCAGCCCGTGGCGTACTCGCCTTCGAGCCCAAGGCCCGGCAGCACATCCCGCCCGCAGTGCACGAGGTTTTTGAAGTAGGTCCGCAGCGGCCGGATGCCGACACCGAGACGTGGCGGCGTGACCCCTTCGAAGCGCGGGTGCAGTCGCCACGGGTCGACGCGCCGCGCCCCACCGTTCGAATCGACATCCCAGCTGGCCGTGTCGCTGACCACCGAGACGTCAACCGTGAGCTGCTCAAGGAAGGGCACGACGCGCTCGAGCTGCTCGAGCACTTGCGTGCGCAGGCGCGCGACCCGCGTCGGCGTGTGCGCCACTTCCGCCGTGCGGACCGGTGTGGCAGCACCCCGCACCACGTGCTCTGGCGCCGTCGTGAGCTCCCCGCCCCCGCCGCCGCGGACCGGCGAGCACATTTCGTACGTGGCGAGCCCGTCGAACCCGCCGTCGCGGAGCCCGCGGAAGAACGCCGGGTAGTCGATGAACCCCGTCCCGAACGGCACGGCCCGGACGAGGTCGGGCGGGGC
>CAYHNK010000257.1:5674-7026 GCA_964357695.1 uncultured Bdellovibrionales bacterium
CCGTGCGGACCGGTGTGGCAGCACACAGCACCACGTGCTCTGGCGACGTCGTGAGCTCACCGCCAGAGCCGACGCGCACGGCGTTGTAACGGCGTACGAGCAACAGATCGTCCGCGGGATCACCCTCGCGACCGCTACGCCGCCCGTTGACCACGAAGGCGATCTTGGCCATGCCGCGCGGGATCACCTCTTGCTTGGCAACGATGTTGACGACGAACAGACTCCCTGTCGGTTGTGCCCGTTGCTCCTCCAGCAAGAAGGCGCGCGGACGCGAGCGGGCAGAAAGCAGCTCGGCGAGCGGCTCGGCCGCATTGCCGAGAAAGTAGTCGGCGGTCACCGGAGCCGCACCGCCTTCCAAAATAAGGGTCGTGAGACGTCGTCCGCGCGTGCTCAGCTCTCGCACGATGGTCTGTCGGCGCACCTCCACGCCGGCTCGCTCCGCCGCAGTCAGCAACAGCGCCGTCAGTCCACCCGGGTCGTCGCGCACCTCCATGACACCGTGGAACAACGGTGCCAACAGGCGTGCAGCGTGCAGCGTCGACGGAGCACGATCGTCGAGATGTCCCACGAACGCGAGCGGTCCCAAGAGCAATGTGCGCAGGAGATCTTGCTCGTCGAGCGCCGCCACCGAGGCCCGCTCCTGAAAGGCGGCGCCAAGCAGTCGCTCGCGGCCCGTCATCAGGCGGGAGCATATCCGCGACCACGCACCACGCGACACGAGGGGTAGGCGTCGACCCAACAGCGTCCCGGCCTCGCTATCGAGGACGTCGAGATCGACAAAGAATCTTCGCGTCACCTCGACCTGGGCAGGAAACTCACGTGCCAGCTCGGCAAGCTGCGCCTCGCGCTCGGCGGCGATGTCGACCCGGTGGCGTGGCGTGATGAGCTGAAAGGCAGGGGTGAGCGACACAGCGCGGGTCCGCAGCTCTTGCGTGAGACCCAAGACCTCGTGCACCCGCTTGACTTGGGGTCCCTCGAGTCGCTCCGGCAACACCGCCGGGGCGAGCGGCAGCCGCCAGCCACGATGCTGGTACGTCTGACCCTGCTCGCCATGGTCGACGAGCACGACCCGGCGACCGGCGCGCGCCAAGATGCCGGCGGCTACGAGCCCCGCCGGTTGCATGCCAATGACCGCGACATCGTAGTGCTCTGACATCAGCGAAGCTTAGTAGAGCAATCGGCGGGCGACGACAACCCGCCGGCGATCCCCCCGCGTTCCCATTTCGCCGTCCACGACCGACTAAACCTGTGCGTAGCGACGTCCGCGTGACTGTGCTAGCTACAGGAGGTCTCGCATGCCACCTTGGGGGTCAGCCATGATTTTGACTGCGTCTCGGGTTCTCTCGATCACG
>CAYHNK010000258.1:0-7012 GCA_964357695.1 uncultured Bdellovibrionales bacterium
CGCAGGTCGAGGTCACCTTCGACATCGACGCCAACGGCATCGTCAACGTGTCGGCGCGCGACAAGGCGACGAACAAGGAGCAGCGCATCCACATCGAGGCGGGCACCGGCATCGCGGACTCCGACATCGATCGCATGGTGCGCGACGCCAAAGAGCACGAGTCCGAAGACAAAAAGCGCCGTGAGGAGATCGAGATCAAGAACCGCGCCGATTCACTGTGCTACCAGGTCGAGCGTACGGTGCACGACAACAAGGACAAGCTCGAAGAGGCGACGCGCACCGACCTCGAAGCGAAGATCAAGTCGACGCGCGCGGCCATCGAGTCCGGCGATGCCGACAAGATCCGGCGCGAGATGGAGTCGCTCACCCAGGCGAGCCACAAGATGGCCGAGAAGCTCTACCAGGCGACCGGGGGGACCCCGGGGGCGGCTGAGCCGAGTGCCGGCGGCAAGGACGCTAGCCCGGGCGGTGGCGATGGCAAAGTCGTCGACGCCGAGTTCGAAGAGACCAACTAGATGTCCGGAGCTTGCGCGTGATCATCGTCATGCAAACGCAGGCGACCGATGCCCAAGTGGGCGCGGTCGTCGACGCGATCGAGAAGGCAGGTTGTCAGGCCCACATCGACCGCGGGCAAGAGCGCGTCATTGTGGGTGTGCGCACAGGGCGCCACGATTTGCAGCGCGAGACGTTTCAGATCTTGCCGGGCGTCGCCGAGGTGGTGCGGGTCTCGAAACCGTACAAGCTCGCGAGCCGCGAGTTCCATCCCTCTCCCACCGTGTTTGATGTTGGGGGCGTGACGGTGGGGGGCACGAAGATCGTCGTCATGGCGGGACCGTGCAGTGTCGAGAGCGAGGAACAGATCGCGAGCACCGCACGGGCGGTCAAGAAGGCCGGCGCAACGATCCTGCGTGGCGGAGCCTTCAAGCCGCGCAGCTCACCCTACGCATTTCAGGGCCTGGGGCAGCAAGGGCTGGTGATGCTGGCAGAGGCGGGACGCGAGGTCGGTCTGCCCGTCGTGACCGAGGTGCTCAAAGCGGACGCCATCGATATCGTCGCGAAGTACGCCGACATCATTCAAATCGGCGCACGCAACATGCAGAACTATGACCTCTTGCGTGACGTGGCGTCCGTCGGTCGGCCCGTGCTGCTCAAGCGTGGCATGGCGGCCACCATCGACGATCTTCTCATGTCGGCGGAGTATCTCCTGAGCGGCGGCTGTGATCACGTCATGCTGTGCGAGCGTGGTATTCGCACCTTTGAGAGCGCGACACGCAACACGCTCGATATCTCGGCGGTGCCGGTGGCAAAGATGCTCAGCCACTTGCCGGTGATCATCGATCCGTCACACGCGGCCGGCCGCTGGGAGTTTGTCACCGCGCTCGGGCTCGCCGCGGTCGCCGCGGGTGCCGACGGCTTGATCGTCGAGGTGCACCCACAACCCGAGGTGGCGCTCAGCGACGGGCAGCAGTCGCTGACCCCGAAGCGCTTCGAAGCGATGGTGGATCAATGCCGCCGTGTGGCGGTCGCCGTCGGACGCGAGCTCTAGGGCCTAGTCCGCCGCTACTTGCGACAGTTGACGCTGACCGCGGTGCTCTGTCCGCCGGTGACGCGCGCGCGCTCGGTCTGCTTGCTGCCATCCGGGCATTCGAAGCGCACGACGTACTCTCCTTCGTAGAGCTCAACACGCAGCGGCGTCTCCGCGGTGCTCACCTTGCCAAACGAGACGCGCGCCCACGGTACGGCGTTGATCGCCAAGTTCCCCTTGCGCAGTTGGATGGCCAGATTCTCGGTGCGACCACCGCGAATGCGTACGCGGCGCTGTAGGTCGATGCCCTCTTGTGCGCTGTCGAGATCGATGCGGTGGCCACCGGCATCGAGCGCCAGGTGACGCACCGGCGTCTCGCCGACCGGGCGGCCGTCGACTTTGACCTTGAGCACGACGGGCGAGGTGATGGTGAGAAAGCCGCGAGCCTCCTCGGTGCCGGCGGGACGACGGTCCTTGCCGTCCGGGGTGGTATCAGGGGCCGGAGCACTGTCCGCGCGCGGGGGCGGCTTGGCGACGGCTGACGCGAGCTGTGGCAACGTCACGTCGACAAACCGACGCCCTCCGGGCTCCGCGTACACACTCATCGTGCGTAGCTCGTAGCCGGCGAGGCGAAACTCGATGGCGTGGTTCTGCGCACCGCCGACGCGCACTTCGTTCAGCGGCGTCGTCCCGGGTACGCGGTTACCGTCGACCCACACCTCGGCGCCGGGGGGGGTGCTCAGCAGCACCAGCGTTGCGGGCTGGGCCAGCGCCTTCCCGGCGCGCAGCTCGACGAACAGCGGCTCGGGCTGCACGCCAGCGACGCGCTGCGGCAGGTCGACCTCGGCGACGTCAAAGCCGTCCTTGAAAAAGCGTGCGCGCATGGGCACGTCGACGGGCACCCCCTCAGTGATAGTCACCGGCGTACGGTAGGTCTCGTAGCGCTCGTTGAGGGCTTCGGCGCCCGGCCCTTGCCACTCGATGCGCGCGCCCCGCGGCTCGGAATCGACCGTGAGCGGTCCCGAGCGCGGCAGGTGACTCGCGTCGATCTTGTCCGAGGAGAGCACGAGCACGAGGCTCGTGGCGAGACCCAAGACGAGCGCCGTGGCGGCGGCGAGCGGGAACCACTTCGGTGTGGCCTTTGTCTCGGGACGCAGCGCTACGACCGGGGCCTTGCGCGGGCCGCGGGCAACGAGCGGCGCTTCGATGCCAATGCCGTGGGTCTCTGTTTGCGACACACCGCTGTCGAGCCCCCAATCGTCGCGTCGCTTGCGTTCGTGTCGAGACTTCGAAGACTTCTTGGCCCGCCCCTTCGGGGGAGCCGAGCTTTCGTCGATGATGGTGTCCTCCATACCTTGGCTCTGCTTCTTTTTGACGCGGTCGGGGACTGCACGCGTCGCCGCGCCAGTTCTCGCCTCTTCGGCTGCGCTCGTGGCAGCCCAATCGCTCGATTCCGGTTTTGCCTTCTTACCCGGCCGACTCGGGGTCATCGATTCTTCCCACGGCGGGCCACCAAACAGGAGCTCGTCGGCCAACTTCTCGGCAAACAGCTCTTGCATGTACGACGCGAGACTGGCCGGGCTCGGCGCATGACCGCGACCAATGAGAAAGCGCTCAAGATCACGCACCATCTCGCCGGCACTCTGGTAGCGGTCGTCGGCATCACGGGTCAGGGCGCGCAGGACAATCGCCTGGAGGTGCGCGTCGTAGCCGGGCACGAGCTCCGCGGGCGGCGTCACCTTGGCCTCGATGACCGCGTGCAGGGTTTCGAGCTCGGTCTCGCGCTTAAACAGCCGCACACCGGTCGTGACCTCGTAGAGACAAATGCCGGCCGCGAAGATGTCCGTACGACTGTCGACCGGATCGCCGGACGCCTGCTCGGGGGACATGTACGAGTACTTGCCCTTGAGCACCCCGGCGCGCGTCTCGGCCATCTTGCCGGCCGCCTTGGCGACGCCGAAGTCGACGATTTTGACGTGCCCGTCGTAGGTGATGAGGATGTTTTGCGGCGAGATATCGCGATGCACGATGCCGAGGGGGCGGCCGTCGAGCGTCGTCTGACGGTGCGCGTAGTCGAGTCCAGCGGCCGCGCCCATGATGATGTGCGCTGCGGCCTCGGGCGGCATGGGTCGACCCCGCGCCACCTCCTGATTGTAGACGTGGCGCATGTCCTCGCCACGCACGTACTCCATGGCGATGTAGTAGGAGCCGTCGAGCTCGCCGATGTCGTAGATCTGCGCGACGTTGGGATGGACGAGGTTCGCGGCGATGCGCGCCTCGTCCTGGAACATCTTGACGAAGTCGTCCTGCTCGCCGAGGTGCGCGAGGATGCGCTTGATGCAGACGAGACGCTCAAAGCCGCCGAGGCCGGTTTGCTTGGCGAGGAACACCTCCGCCATGCCGCCGGTGGCGAGCTTACGCAGAACCTCGTAGTTACCGAACTTCTCGCCCATTCTCCGGCACGCACCGCCGTCGGGATGACGGCTCAAGCGGCGATTCTAGGGGCCACGCGCATCGGGAGCAAGGAGTTGGCACGGCGTCCCTTCGGTGGCATGGATGGCCGATGAATTTTTTGCGAAAGTTCCCGCAGACGTTCTGGGTGGCCAACTCGATGGAGATCTTTGAGCGCATGGCCTGGTACGGCTTCTACGCCGTCTCGTCGCTCTACATCACCGGCTCGGCCGCGACCGGTGGCCTGGGCCTATCGAGTGAGCAGCGTGGCATCATTCAAGGGATCATCCCGTTCCTGCTCTACCTGCTTCCGGTGGTCACCGGCGCCCTCGGCGACAAGTTTGGCTACAAGCGCACATTCTTTATCGCCTACGCCATCATGACGCCGGCGTATTTCTTGCTCGGTCGACCGGACGGGTTCTGGGGCTTTTTCTTCGTTTTTCTCCTCGTTGCAATTGGCGCGGCCACCTTCAAGCCGGTGGTCGTCGGCACGGTCAGTCACGTAACCACCGAGGATACCAAGGCGCTCGGCTTTGGCATCTTCTACATGATGGTCAACGTCGGCGGCTTTGCGGGTCCGCTCGTTGCCGGTCTCGTGCGCAACGAGCTCGGTTGGCCCTGGGTCTTCAACATGAGCGCCATCTGGATCGGCTGCAATTTCATTTGGCTGATGATCTTTTATCGCGAGCCCGAGCAGCGCAGCCGCGCGCTCAAAGAAGAGATCGCCGCGACGGCGTCGCGTGTGGATGCCAACGCGCCAACGCAGGCGGTGAGCACGGCGGCGCAGAACCTCTGGGCAGCGGCACTGCGCCTCGGACCTGTTTTCATGCTCGGCGGTTGGCTCATCGACTGGAAGGCGGCGGGCGTGGCCTTGGGGCTGCTCGTGCTCGTCGCTATGCTCTTGCGCGTCATTGCCTTGGTCGTGCCGCGCGAAGTGCGCGTGCTCCTCGGTAAAAGTGGGGAGGACATCGTCGAGGTGATCGGCAATCCGGCGTTCTTTGTCGTCACCCTCGGTACGGTGTTCGTGCTCATGCTCGCGGGTGGCAACTGGATCCGGTGGAGCGACTTTGGCCTGCTCGCCGCCATCCTCATCGGCAGCAATTTGGCCATCGATGGGGTGTTGCGACGCGGCGCCACTCAGCGCGTCGGGCTGTGGGCGCCCGCGCGCATCGGTGACTGGCGTTTTGTCCTCTACCTGCTCTTGCTCTCGGGCTTTTGGACCGAGTTCAACCAGCTCTTTATCACCATGCCGGAGTACATCCGCGACTACACCGACACGCACGATCTGTTGCGCTCGCTCGCGACGGCATGCGGCGTGCTCGGTCTCGGCGGCTGGCAGGCGGGGATCCAGGGCTGGATCGACACGGGCAGACAGGTCAATCCCGAGTGGCTCGTCAACATCGATGCCGGGGCCATCGTCGTGCTTCAAGTCATCATCTCGTCAGCGTTTGCCAAGTGGAAGCCCTTCACGACGATGATCGTCGGTACGATCATTACGGGCATCGGTCTCGCTGTCGGCGCCTACGGCACGCACGGCTGGATTGTTGCGGCGTCGATCTTCATCTTCGCCATCGGTGAAATGATGGCCAGTCCCAAGGCGCAAGAGTACGTCTCCCGCATTGCACCGCCGGCCAAGACCGCCATGTACATGGGCTACTTCTTTGTCGCCGTGGCGCTCGGCAATCTCTTTGGCGGCATCCTCTCTGGGCAGATGTATGGTCACTTCGGTCGCGATGTGAAGGACCCGCAGACGATGTGGCTCATCTTTGGCGCCATTGGCATCGGCACGGCGGGGCTGCTGTGGATCTACGATCGGCTCGTGGTGCGCGCGCGTTGAGGCGCGCCCTCGGTCGGCATGACGTCGAGGAGTAGCTGCTCGAGCACCACGCCGGGCGCAAGCCGTGTCGACTTGAGGCGCACGTCGGCGCGGGCGGTAGCGCGCAGGGCGCGCGCGAGCTCATCGGTGCGATAGTGCAGGGCCTGCTGGCGCAGGGGCTCGACCAAGAACGGCGGCACACCGAGCTCGGAGGCAACATCCGCAGCGACGGTGCCGGCGGCGTCGATGTCCTGGATGCGTACGAGCTGGCGCAGCTGCCGCGCGATCATCGTCAGCAGCATAAGCGCGTTTTCGCCGCCCTCGAGGGCGTTGCGCAAGAGCGTACTGGCGCGGGCGAGATCGCGCTCGCCGATGGCATCGGTGAGGCTAAACACGCTGTGTACCCGCGTGGGGGCGACGAGCGCCTCCACATGATCGACGGTGATCGACATGCCTTCGCCGGCGTAAATGGCGAGCTTATCGAGTGCGCGCTCGAGCGGACCGACGTCGACGCCCACGAGATCGGCGAGCAGTCTGGCGGCATCGGTGTCGATGGCGAGACCCCGGCGCTGCGCGCGCTGAGCTAGCCAGGTGGCGAGATTCTGCTGGCGCGGCGGCTCAGTCACAAACAACGCGTTGCCTTTGGAGAGTCGACTGCCGAGCTTCATGCGCAGATCGAGCTTCTCGCCCGAGAGGCAGAGCGTCGTGGTCGGGGTCGGCGCTTCGAGATAGCCAACGAGCGCCTCTTGGTCGTCCGCTCGCAGCTTGTGCACATCGGTGAGGTGCACCCAGCGACGCGGCGCCATCATGGGCAGCGTGCGCGCGGCCCCGAGGACGCGATCCATCGTTGCCTCGCCTACGCGCAGCTCGTCGCGATTGAAGTCCGCGGCACGCGTGAGCACGCGCGCGCGCAAGGCATCGATGGCCTCGGCACGTAGCAGCGGCTCCGTGCTGATGATCGCGTAGAGCGCGAGGAGCGGCTCGCGCTCGAGGTGGCGCTCAAGATCCTTGCGTGCCGCCATCGCTCGCTCCCTTCGTGGGATCTGTTGGGGTGATGCCGCTGACGAGCAGCGTCGTCCAAATCTCGCGGCCGGCGCGCTCGGCAACGCGCAAGATGGCGCGTCGCCGGTTGGCCTCGGTGCCGAGCTGTGCGTCGGTCGCCGTGTCGCCCGCGAGAAAATCCTCACGAAACGTAAAGCTCCCCAGCCAGCGACGCGCCC
>CAYHNK010000259.1:0-4241 GCA_964357695.1 uncultured Bdellovibrionales bacterium
CCGACCAGGTCGTCGCTCACGAGCGCGCGCACGAGCTTGAGTGCGTAGCCTCCGCGCGTCTCTTGCTCGGGCCACAGGGCCGCAACTTCGCGCAGCTCCGCGTCCTGCGGGTAGAGAAAATCGGCCCAAAAGGCGATGCCGTTGTCGATGTGGTAGATCTTCGCGCCATCGGGCGCGTTCTCGACGTTGACACCGTGCTTTTTCGCCGTCGCCAAAAAGTGGCGCTCAAGCAGCTTCGGGACAGCGGCGAGCAGCCCCGCCGCCGCGGGCTCGATCTCGTCGTACGTCTTGCCGTCGAGCTCGGGGTGCAGCTTGACGTACGCGAGCGCAACTTGCTGCTTGTAGATGGGCCCCATCTTCAAGAACGCAATCTCGCGCTCGATGCTGCCTTTGGGAAAGCGGATGGCCTCGCTGATGTCGGGCGCGTCCCCGGGGTTGATGGGGACAAAGAGCTGTGGGTAGATGATCGCCGCGGTGCCGTGCGCAGCGTGCGTGCCGGGCACGATCTGCGTGCGCAGGCCCGCAAACACGTTTGCGCCCGCTTCGGTGCGGCGCTCGCGACCGAGAAGCTGCCCGGCATGCGAATGCGCGAGGGTCCTACCCGACAGCGTCGAGTCAGCGGAGGGCGCCAGAGGGATCTTGGTCGGCTCTGACTTCTTGGCGAGCGGTGCCGCCGGGACTGCCTCACCGCCAGACGGGCGCTTGGCGAGGGTCCCGACTGGGCTCTTCTCCAATCGCTCGGTCAGCGACGGGCGCGCGGTGGAGGAAGAGATCCGTCGGTTCATGTCCGATTCCCTCGCGGTGACTATCGTATCGCCACACCCGTGGCACCTCTATTGGTACTGGCATTGACGCGGTTAGTCAACGCGCCCTGCCAGCCTGTGTGGGCGCCGACAAGTGGCGATCAGCGCGAATGTGCTCTCAGGTCATGGAGAGAGCGCTGTCCTCGACGCATTGGAGAAGATTGTGCAAGAGGAGCACCTGCCCTCGGGGTTCAAAGGCGAGCCCGCCGGTCGCTCACGTATGACAGCTAGGACCTTGGGTTCACCGTGCGGGACCAACGGTTCATCGGGTCTGGTGAAGTCTGGCGGCGGCTTCCGTTCCGGATCTGCTCCTGCGCTGTGAGGCGGGGAGCCATGTCCTGGCACAAACCCGGGCGCGGACTCCACACCTGGTGGCCTATCCAGGTCATCGGCGGGCGGCTCCATCCTAGGAAGAAACGGTCCACCGCCCCCTGAGAAACGCACGCCGCATTCCTTCCTCTTCTCTTTGACGTCTTCAAACCAGAGAGTGACGCCGGTCATCTGTATCGTTCGGATGAGGAATTGATCCCAGGTCGCGAGCAGTAGGTAGATGTTGTCTGCGTCGTTCAAGATACCCCAAGAGAGGTTGCCAACATCGAAGTTGTTCATGGCCAGCTCGGTCCACTCATCTACCTGACCATCAACGGTCATCGGCTGCGGCACCCAATGACTGAATGCCTCATGCTCCTTGGTGCAGCCTGCGAAGAACAGTATCCCCGCCAATTGAAGGACTTGCGTCACGCGTTTGTGCATCTTCATCACTCACATCCATCTGAGTATGCGGTCATAGGTTGGCTTGCTCGCTCACTCGTACCGCAGGGCATCGATGGGATTCAGGCCGGCCGCCCTTCGTGCAGGGAAGAAGCCAAAGACGATGCCGATGCCCGCCGAAAACACGAGGGACAACAGGTTGATGCCGGGGTCGAACAGGTAGGGCACGTCCATCAGACCGGCCAGCCCCATGGAGGCACCCGTCGCCAGTGCGATGCCGATGAGGCCGCCGATACCCGAGAGCACCACAGCCTCGATGAGGAACTGCAGCATGACTTCTCGCTCGAATGCGCCGATGGCGAGGCGAATGCCGATCTCGCGGGTGCGCTCGGTCACCGAGACCAGCATGATGTTCATGATGCCGATGCCGCCGACCAACAAGCTCACCGCCGCCACCGCGCCGAGTAGCATAGTCAGAATCCTGGTCGTGCCAGTAAGGGTCTCCGCGAGTTGGCGGGTGTCCATCACGCGGAAGTCATCCTCTTCGCTCTCGCCGATCTTCCGCCGCTCGCGCAGGAGTGAAGCGATCTGAAGCTTGACCGCATCCATCGAGGCGCCCTGTGCCACCGAGACCATGATGCGGCCGATGTCCTGAGTTCCCGTGAGACGGCGCCGCACGGTGCGCAGCGGCATCACGACGGCGTCATCCTGATCCTGGCCCATGGCCGCTTGGCCCTTGCTCTTGAGCAAACCGATGACTTCGCAGGCAAAGCCCTTGAGGCGGATTTCGCTGCCCACCGGGCTCTCGCGGCCGAACAGCCTGTTGCGCACCGTCTCGCCGATGACGCACACCGCCTTGCCGGCGCGCTCCTCGGTGTCGCTGAAGTTGCGGCCGGCGGCCATCTCCCAGTTACCCGCCAAGAAGTAGTCGTTATTGGTTCCGGTGACCTGGGTGGACCAGGCATGGGATTGATACACGACGGTCACCGACTTGCCCACCACCGGCGCGACCCCACGCGCGGCAGTGATCTGGTCTCGCATGGCGTCGATGTCCCCGATCTTGAAGCTGGGAGCCCCAAGCTCGGAGCCCGGCCCGAAGCGCTGGCCCGGTACCACCATGAGCTGGTTGGTGCCCATGGCCGCGATCTGGTCTGAGACGGATCTCGTGGCGCCGTTGCCCAGGGTCACCAAGGTGACGACAGCCGCGATGCCGATGACGATGCCCAGGATGGTGAGGAATGAGCGCATGAGGTTGCGCCGGATGGCCCGAAGGGCGAGCAGCAGCGTGTTCCACAACATCTATGCAGCCTCCCCGTTGCGGCTGTCGCTCGACACCCGCCCGTCTACGAAACGGATGACACGCCTCGCATGCGCGGCGATGTCGGGCTCATGGGTGACCATCAGGACGGTGATGCCCTGATCGCGGTTGAACCCGGTGATGAGGTCCATGATCTCCTGACTGGTGCGTGTATCAAGATTGCCCGTAGGCTCATCGGCCAGTAGCACGGCCGGCCGGGTAACGATGGCGCGGGCGATGGCGACGCGTTGTTGTTGGCCGCCGGATAGCTCGGCGGGGTTATGGTGCTCCCAACCTTTGAGGCCCACTTGCTCGAGCGCTGCACGCGCGGCGGTATGGCGCTTGGCGGCGGCCTCATGACGGTAGATGAGCGGCAGCTCGACATTCTCAAGCGCCGTCGTACGCGCCAGCAGGTTGAAGCCCTGGAACACGAAACCCAGGTAGTGTCGCCGCAGGAGGGTGCGCTGACTCTTCGATAGCTGCTCGACGTTGACGCCCTGGAACTCGTAGCTGCCGCCAGTCGGCGTGTCGAGACAGCCGAGGATGTTCATGGTCGTCGACTTGCCGCAGCCGCTCGGACCCATGATCGCCACGAATTCGCCTGCCGCGATGGAGAGATCGATACCCCTCAAGGCCTGGAATGCCGCCTGCCCGCGACCATAGGTCTTGGTGACGGCAGACAAGCGGATGAGGGTGTCGTCGTTCATGGCTGCTGGCCCATGGTCTCGGTGATTACCTGCATGCCAGCCGAGAACGCTTCTCCAAGCACCTCGGTCATCTGGCCGTTGGTAGCACCGGTCTGGACTTCGATCGGAACGGCCTGGCCGTCGCGCAGCACCCACACCCTAGGCCTGCCGTCGATGACAGGCGCGGGAAGCTTGGGCGGCTGGCTTGGTGGGCGTGGCATGAGCTTTCCCACGAGGCCTCCGGGTGGTCCTCCTGGCGGTCCTCCGGCGGGAGCACCCGCCGATGCCGGTGTGAATCGCAAGGCGGCATTCGGCACCAGGAGCACGTTCTCGCGCGTCACGGTGACGATGTCGGCCGTGCCCGTCATGCCGGGGCGCAAGCTGAGGTCATCGTTGTTGACCGCGAGGACCGTCGGGTAGGAGACGACGTTGTCCTTGGTCTGGGAGCCATAGCCGCCCCGGGTGATGACGCCGGTGTACTTGCGGCCTGGCCAGGCATCGACGGTGAACGTGGCCTCTTGACCGACCCTCACCTGGCCGACGTCGGCTTCATCGACATCGACCTGCAGCTTCATCTTCGCCAGATCTTCGGCCAGGGTGAACAGCACCGGCGCCTGAAGCGCGGCGGCAATCGTCTGCCCTGGCTCAATTTTTCGCGTGAGCACGACACCGTCGATGGGCGAGCGGATACTGGCCTTGCCGAGATTGGTCTCGTCCGATTGTAGATTCGCCCGCGCCTGGGTC
>CAYHNK010000259.1:4251-7009 GCA_964357695.1 uncultured Bdellovibrionales bacterium
ACGCTGGCGCGAGCACTGGCTTCGTTGGCCTGGGCCCGCCGCAGGTTGGCCTCGGCAGCGTCGAGCTCGCTTCCGGACGGCACTTTGCCGCCCGAGAGCTCCGCGACCTGCCTGAAGCGTGCGAGCTGCGCACTCGTTTCCTGTACCGTTGCCTGAGCCTGCAGCACCTGCGCCTCGGCAGCGGCGAGGTTGGCGCGCGACTTCGTCACCGCGTCCCTGAGCTTGGAGAGATCGAGCTGGGCCAGCACCTGGCCCTTCTTCACGCGATCGTTCTCGTCGACCGGCACCTCGGTGACGATGCCAGAGAGCTCGCTCGACACCTCCACCTTGTTGGTCGGTTGCAGGTTGCCGGTGGCGGACACTTTGACCACCAGTGTTCCCATCGTGGCTGGCTCGGTCTTGTAGCGAGGACTGATCGGTTCGCCGCCCCCGCGAAGCAAGACGGTCAAGGCGACTGCCGCGACAGCGATCGCGGCGGCGGTCAGCGACAGCCTGCGGCGAGAGAAGCGGCTGATCCGCTCGGTCGCAAGGAGCTTCTTGAGTGCACTACCCGGGTCGCCTCCTGGAGTGTCGGATGCGTTCATGGAGTGTCCTTGTCGGCCGGACGTGTGTCAGCCTGCGGCGACCAGCCACCGCCCAGTGCCTTGTACAAACGAATAAGCGTGAACACTTCGTCGGCGCGAGTGCTCGCCAGGCTGTCCTCGATCGAGAACACGCTGCGCTCGGTGTCGAGCACCGACTGAAAATCGATCATGCCAGCGCGGTACCGTTGCCGCGCGAGCAGCGCCGCGTTGCGCGCCGCCTCGACTGCACGTGTCAGCGCATCGGCGCGTTCGCTACTGGCAACGAGGGAGACCAGTGCGTTCTCGACTTCCTGAAGCGAAGACAGCACGGCCTGCTCGTACGCGACCAGTGCCTGCTCCCGAACTGCGTCCTGCACTTCGACCTGAGCGCGCAAGCGTCCGCCGTAGAAGATCGGTGCCGTGATTCCGCCAAGCAGGGAGTAGACGGAGCCGAAGCCATTTTCGAACCCGCTCTGCACCAGCGCATCAACGCCTATCGAGCCAGACAACTTGAACGATGGGTACCGGGCGGCCTCGGCCACACCTACCCGAGCGGTCGCCGCCGCCAGGTTGCGCTCGGCAGCGCGCACATCGGGGCGCCGCCGGAGAGTATCGGCTGGAATGCCGACGGCGATTCGGGAATGGACGGCAGGCAGCGAACCGCCGGTGTCGAGGCCCGTGTGAAGCGTCCCCGGTGCCTTCCCCAAGAGAACATCCAGGCGGTATTCCGCCTCGGCCAGGCTGGCCTTGAGGCTTGGGATCTGCGCCATGGTCAGCTCGCGGTTGCTCTTTGCCTGCTCGACGTCCTGGCTGCTGACGAGGCCTGCTTGGGCGCGGAAGCCCGTAAGTTGGAGTGTCTCCGATTGACTGGCGAGGTTGCTGCGAGCGATACCGAGACGGAGCTGCAGGGACCGCACCTCGAAATAGTCCCTGGCCACTTCCGCTACCAGCGAGACGTGTGTGTCGTTCAGACTCGCCTCGGACGACTCCAGGTCAGCCTTTGCCGCTTCGACACTCCGGCGCACCCCGCCGAACACGTCCAGTTCCCAGCTCGCATCAAAGCCGGCGCTGAGCTGGTTGCCTGTGACACCGGCAGCGGTGTTGCCTGTCGACTGGTTGCGGCTCCCGGACGCCGACGCGGAGACGTCGGGGTACTGCGCGGAGCCTGTCACCACACGACGGGCACGAGCTTCGCGCAGGCGCGCCTGCGCCATTCGCAGGTCAGGACTGGCAAGCAACGCTTCCTTGACGAGATCGGAGAGGAGCGGATCATCCAGGTTGCGCCACCACTCGCTGAGGTCTCCCGCGGAACCAGCAGGCATCTCTGGACGGGACAAATCGTCGAGCCGGTTCCAACGTGCTGGCGCATTCAGCTCGGGTCTCCGATAGTCCCGGCCGACGGCGCATCCGGCGAGAAAGAAACCACCGAGAACCATCAGCGAGCCAACGCGAAACGTGACAGCGCCCCTGGCTCCACTTGCTGAGGTGCGTCTCAAATTATGGATGACGAGGACGTCGACCAAACCCCGAACGAAGGCTCTCTTGTCGCCCTCGCCTCCGATACGGAGGTTTAGGGAGCTTCTGATCATGGCGTTGCCAGATCCATTTCTGGCCGGTTCCTTCCGACTGTCGCGACCCGCGTGGGCTATTCGTTAGCATCGTAGGCGGCGTGCGTGGGCGCAATGTTTCACGCATGTGTAGAAGTGTTTCGCGCCGTGCGAAGCAGCTCATGAGCGAGGTATGCTACCAGCGGAGGACGCAAGTCGATGACGTGCGCGGAAGCACCGATCAAGGTGCTCTTCGTCGAGGACGATGAGCGCCTCGCCAAGCTGACGGTGCGCTACCTAGAAGGCAGCGGGTTCCTCGTCGTGTGGGTAGCGACTGGCACACGGGCGCTCTCCGAGGCGACAGGACGTCAGTTCGACGTCATCCTTCTCGATCTGATGCTGCCGGAGCGCGACGGGATGGACGTGTGCCGGGAACTGCGCATGCGCATGGACATCCCAATTATCATGGTGACCGCGCGCAAGGATGAAGTCGACCGTATTCTCGGCTTTGACGCGGGTGCCGACGACTACGTCACCAAGCCGTTCTCGTCCCGCGAGCTCGTGTCGCGCGTTCGTGCGGTGGTTCGCCGCGCACGAGGGCTCGTCGGCCCGCAGCTCAAGCCGCTCACGGTTGGCGCCATCGCCATC
>CAYHNK010000260.1:0-6984 GCA_964357695.1 uncultured Bdellovibrionales bacterium
CTCTTTCCCTACAACGACGCTCTTCCGATCTAACGATCTGATGGGTCAGATGATCGCCGAGCTGAACGTCTCACATGCCTACGTGGCGGGCGGCGACATGGGCTTGCCCGAACGACCGCGCGTGGCGCTGCCCGGGGCACGCTTCACGCTTGATGCGCCGAGTGGCCGCTATCGCATCGCTTCGATCTTCGCCGGTCAGAACGCGGAGGAGCGCTATCGCTCGCCGCTCACCGAGGTGGGCAGCGACATCAAGGTGGGCGACTTCCTCATCGCCATCAACGGCCAGGATGTCGTCGCGCCGCAGAACCCCTACGCTCTTTTGCAGTTGCCGCCGCAGCGTCCCGTGGAGCTGACGGTCAACGCGCTCCCCGAGACGAAGGGCGCCCGCCGTGTGTTGTACCGCCCCATCGCCAGCGAAGCCGACCTCATGTACCTGGCCTGGGCGACGAAGAACCGCGAGCGTGTGGCGAAGGCCACCCGTGGCCGTGTGGGCTACTTGCACGTCCCGGACATGGGCGAGGACGGCATCCGCGAGTTCATCAAGTGGTACTACCCGCAGGTGCGCAAGGAGGGACTCATCGTCGACGTGCGCAGCAACGGCGGCGGTAACGTCTCGCAGATGCTCATCGAGCGGCTGCGGCGCACGCTGCTCGGCACCGACTTTGGTCGCAATATCGACGTGACGCTCACCTATCCGGACGTGGTCTTCCATGGTCCGATGGTGACGCTCATCAACGAGACCTCGGCCTCCGACGGTGACATCTTTCCGTACATGTTTCGCCAGGCGGGCCTCGGCCCGCTCATCGGCAAACGCACCTGGGGCGGCGTCATTGGCATCACCGAGCACGGCCCACTCATCGACGGCGGTGACGTCTACGTGCCGGAGTTCGGCACCGCTGGCGCCGACGGGCAGTGGATCATCGAAGGGCATGGGGTCGAGCCGGACATCGAGGTCGACAACGATCCGGTGTCCGTCATCGAGGGGAGAGACCCGCAGCTCGAGCGCGGTATCGAGGAGGTCATGGCCCGCATGGCCGCGGCACCGAAGAAGCTGCCCACGCGGCCTGCGGCCCCCGACAAGACCCACTAGCCCGCGTGCCGCCTACACGTGTGCACTGATGCGTGCGAACTTCGCGTGACGCATGAGCTTTTTGAACTGTCGACTGGACACGTGGATGAGGTCCATGTGGTCGCCGGCCTCGAAGAAGACCTCGGGTTGGTCGACGAGCGTGGAGTCCACGACGGTGGAGACACCGTAGGCTTGTCCCAGCGGCGGCCACGCGCCGCAGTCGCAGTCCACAAACAGCTCAGCGGCCTCATCCTCGCTGGCGAGGTCGTAGCCCGTGTGCAGCGTCGCCTGCACCTCGTTGAGCGCGACCCGGTGGGTCGAGGGCACGACGGCGAGGGCATAGCCCTCATCGCTGTGGAGCACCACGGTCTTGGCCACCCGGTCGCCAGGAATGTGCGCTGCCGCCGCGGTCTGCATCGACGTATAGGTGCGCGGGTGCTGCACGACGTCAAAATCAATGCCCTTCTTGCGTAGGTAGCTCTTGATGGTCGGTGAGATGGACATGACAGCCCTCCTTCGTTTGCGCCACAGCCAAGAACTCAACCCCTCGCTGTGAAGATAAGCCTCGGGGGCGAAGTGGGGAGGGGGCGCTTGCTTCCGGGAGGGTCATCATCGATGCTGCCCGGCGTCATGCAGATCCAAGCACCGACGCTCGAGATCATGCCGGTACACCCGGAGCTCGGCGGCCGTATCCCGTATCCCCGTCTCATGACCGAGCACGCCGCGGGGCTCGATCTTGCGGCGGCCCTCGATGCCCCCATCGAGCTGTTGCCGGGAGAGCGTCGCCTCGTGCCGTGCGGCTTCGCCATGGCTGTGCCCGAGGGATTCGAGGCGCAAGTGCGCCCACGCAGCGGCTTGGCGCATCGCCACGGCATCGGCATGGTCAACGCGCCCGGGACCATCGACGCCGACTACCGCGGCGAGGTCGCGGTGCTGCTCATCAACCACGGTCACGAGCCATTCGTCATCGAGCCGGGAGAGCGCATCGCGCAGCTCGTGGTAGCGCCCGTCACCCGCCCGCGTGTGCACATCGTCGACGTGTTGCCACCGAGCGCTCGCGGGGCGGGCGGCTTCGGCTCAACGGGACGCTAGGCGCGAGGTCATGGTCGCGCTCGCGCCGCTTGGCACTCTTCATATCTTTCCCAACACGTTGGCGGCTGAGCGGGCGCTCGACACGCCCACAGGGGGGGCCCGCGCCGCGGACTCCCACACCACCTTCGATGAGCTCATGGCGGCGTTACTACCCAGCCCGGGGAAACCCGTTCTCACGGCGACGGCGCAGCGCGTGGTGGTGCGCGATGTTCTTTTTGAGCTGTCGGGCGAGCTGCGCGCGCTCGCGGAGGACCCGTGGGGGGTGGCGAGTGCAGTGCACGCTCTCGATGAGCTGCGCAGCGCGGGCATTACCGCCCAGCATCTCGCGGGGGCGTCGATGTCGTCGCAAGCGATGCAGGTATGCGAGCTGCTTGCGCGCTACGACGAGACCCTCGCACGCCGCGGCCGGTTCGACGAGGCTGACCGGCGCCGCGAGGCCGTGCTGACGCTCACGCGTGGCGCCGTCCCATCGTGGCTTGCGCAGGTCGCGACGGTGCGCGTCGAGGGGGCGGCCACCCTCTTTGGTACCGGGCTCGATCTGCTCAACGCCTTTGCCGCCCGGGGCGTGCAAGTGCACGTCCGCGTGCCATGGGACGACGCGCGACGTCCGGTGTTCACCTGGGGCGAAGCATTGCTCCACGCCATCGAGAGTCGCGCTCACCCGCACCTGCATGTGCATACCGACCCGCGCATTGGCACCGGACCCTTGGCGGAGCTGCGCGAGGTCCAGTTTCGCGAGGGCACGTGCGAGAGTGCGCCGGCCCACGTGGTGCAGGTCGGCAACCGCGCCGAGCAGGCGCGTCGCGTCGCCGTCGTGGTGCTAGGATGGCTTCGCCGTGGCGTCCCCGCGCACGAGATCGTGGTCGCGACACCCGACATCGATGGCGTCGGCGCCGAGGTGGCGTGCGAGCTCGAAGGGCGTGGGGTCGCGGCGCACCGACGACGCGGACGAGCGACGCTCGAAACGCGTGCCGCTCAGCTCGTCGTTCGTGCCTTGCGCATGGGTGTGCATGGGTGGCTGCGCGACGATCTCGAGGCGTTGTGGCTTGATGTCGGCGAGGAGCTTGTGACGCCCCTTGGCGCTTGGAACGTGGTGCGAGCCGTCGGTGAAATGCGGCGAGCCGGGCTCCGGTCGTCGCGGGTTGGCGGCTACCGCGAGGCGCTGCTCGCGAGGGCACGGCGGGCACGCGGCGGGGTCGAGCTGGCCGCGCAGTCGGCGCGCGTGTTGGCAGATGCCCTCGATCGCGTACTGGCACCGGTACAGGCGCTTCCGACGCAGGGTCCTCTCAGCACGCTCGCAGCGGCTCTGGGGACGTTGGTGGACGACTTGCGCGAGCGTCATTTGCGCACGCTCCTGTCCGCAACGAGCAGTCTCGACTGGCCAGCGCTACGTCTCGAATCCGCGTCGTCCGCGCAGGCGGCGGCGTGGAGCAGCATCGAGCGTCTCGTTGCTGACGTGGCGCAGGCGGCGGTTACCGCGGGGACGCAGCGCGCGTGGGAGCTGGACGAGCTTGCGGGGCTCGTCGAAGGTCTTTGTGCGCAGGGCCGGGAGACGGCCGCCGGTACGCGTGCGGGCAGCATCGCCATCGTGCCCATCGAGGATCTCGTCGAGACATCGTATCGCTGCGTGGCGCTCGCCGGCATGGATGATGAGAGCTTTCCCCGTGCGGTGCCGAGCGACGCGGTGCTCACCGAGGGTGTGCGTGCCGAGCTGAACGCACGGCTCGGACCGCGGTTGCTCCAACGCAGCGCCGCGACGGGTCGGGGCGTCATCGGCACCTACGCGCGTGACCAGTGGCTGTGGCTTGAGGCCCTGATGGCCGCGCGTGACGAGATCGTCGTCTGCCATGTGACGCCAGCAGGGGCGCGCGATTTGGGGGCGAGCGAGCTCGTCGATGAGCTCGTGCGCAGCTTGGGGAAAGTGCAGCCAAAAGGCGCGACGGGGGCGATCGCGCACATTGAGGAGCCGACGCGCGAGGACCTCTGGGATCACTTGGCGGTAGGCCTCGGGGAAGGCAGGGGGCGCCTTGTCGCGGGACCAGGGCCGCTCGAAACGAACGCTTTGGAGAGCGCGCTCGCTGTGCATGATCCGACGCGCGCCGCCATGCTGCGTCAGCGCCTCCAGCTCGTAGCGCCGCCGCTTGCCCGTCCACCGCACGTCTGGACGCGCCTATCGGTCGCCAACGCACCCGTCATGGAGCGCGTGCTATTGGCCTCGACGCTCAGCGCCAGCAAAGTCGACGATTTGGGCAAGTGTGCGTTTCGCTTCTTCGCGGCGCACGTGCTCGGCCTGGCGCGTGAACGCGCTGCGGGCCTCTTCGTTGAGCCACGTGACGAGGGCAGTGTTGCTCATCGCGCGCTCGAGCTCGTGTACCGTGATCTCGCGGCACGCGGGGGACTGCGTGCCGCGCGGGCGCACCCGGAACGAGCGCTGCAGCGGGCACGGGAGGTGCTGACCGTGGCCGAGGCCGACCTCGAGAGCCTCGTCGAGGCGCATCCGACGCTTTGGCCACCACTGCGCCGAGAGCTTACACGCATCGTGCTAGGACAGTTGCAGGTCGATCTCGGCGAGGATGGCGATTACGAGCCGGTGGCCTTTGAGCACCGCTTCGACGAGCGCTTCGAAGGAGAGAGCGCGCCCCTCGTCATCGGTGAGCCTGGGGGGTCGCGCGAAGTCCGCGTGCGCGGGCAAATTGACCGCATCGATCGCGACGCCACTGGGGTTCGCGTCATCGACTACAAACGGCAGCGCATAAAGCGCAGCGCGGGACGCCACTTTCAGTTGCCCATCTACACCGCGGTCGCGGTTCGCGATCTCGCACCCGAGGCAGTCACGGTGGTTGCCGCGTGGGCCCCGTGGCGCGAGGTGCATCGGCAGGTCTGTAAGGATCTGCCGAGCGAGCCGCGGGACGGCGCCGCGGCGCTAGCGCATGACGTGTGGCGGCGTGTCGACAGGGTGCTCTCGGGGGACATTTCCCCGGATCCAGACCCGCGCACCCTCTGCGCGAGCTGCGACTTTGGTGCGCTGTGTCGCATAGCGTCCATTGAGAGTGAGCTCGAGGATGACTAGCGCGACATCGAGGATCGTGCGGGCGAGCGCGGGGACGGGCAAGACCTACCGCCTCGTCGAGGACTATGTGGCGCTCGTCACCGACGCGGGCATGCGGCCCGAGCAGGTGGTCGCCATCACGTTCACGCGCAAAGCGGCCGCGGAGCTGACGGTGAGGCTGCGTGCGCGGCTTCGGACGGCCGGTTGCAGCGCGGAGCAGCTCGCGCAGCTCGACCAGGCACCGATTGGGAATTTCCACGGTCTGGGGTTGCAGCTCTTGCGCGGTCTGGGGAGCGTCGGCGAGGGCACGCGTATCCTCGGCGAGGATGGCGAGGACGTGGCATTGTTTCGCCACGCCTGCGACGAAGCGTGGTTTGGTCACGGTGCGACATGCGGCGAGGCGCTCGCGATTGTGGCGCAGGCGCTGCGCATGGACATGCTGCCTGACGATCTGTGGCTCGCGGTGGCCCTTGCCCGAGAGGATGGCGAGACGCTCGACGCACGTGCGTTGTTCGGCTCGTACGACCCCGCCGCTGTGCGGGAGCGCTTAGCGCGGAGGCTAACGGACCTGCGCCACCGTCTCGCAGACGGCGCTCGGCAGCTGAGCGAGAATGGCAAGGACAAGATTGAGCGGTTCCTTACGGCAACCGCCGCGCTCGACGACTCGCCCCACGCCGCGTGGGTCGCAAGCTGGCAGAACGCCGCGTCGTTGCTCGATCGGCGCGGCAAGATCAAAGACATCTACCGCGAAGAGGACCGCGAGCTGCTGACGTGCGAGGTCCGTCGTGTTGCTGGCGAGGCTCTCGGTGCCACGCTCGTCCCGGCGCTCGCTCGCTTGCTCGACCTTAGTTGGAGCCGCTACGTCGAGCTCAAGGGGCAGCGTCGCGCCCTCGATTTTGGTGACGTGGTCGAGCGGCTCGTGTCGCTGCTGGCAGGCGATGCTGCCGTACATCGTCAAGTGCGCGATCGGTACCGGGTGATTCTCGTCGATGAGGCGCAGGACACCAATCGACTCCAGCGACGCATGGTGCGCTTGCTCGCCGGACTCGAGGGACCGACGGTCGGCGAAGGCCCGTCGACGCCGATTGTGCTCGTCGGGGATCGCAAGCAGGCCATCTACACGTTTCGCGGTGCCGATCCCGAGTCCTTCGAGGTGCTCGCGCGCGACATCGAGGCTCTCGGGGGTACGAGCGCAACGCTCGCGACGAGCTACCGCGCGAGCGCTGCCCTCGTGGCGAGTATCAACAGCCTCGGTGGTAGGTTGTTCGGCGCGCCGTATGAGCGTCTTGAGGCGCGTACCGGCGAGGTGTCGGTTGACGATCGGCCGGCGATGGCGTGGCTGAGCGTCGACGATGGTGCCGAGGGTCGTATCACGGGCGTGATACGCGAAGCGGCAGCCGTGAGTCGTTGGATCCGTGGGCGCTGCGACGCGGGTGCCAGCCCGGGGTCGTTCGCGTTACTGCTGCGCGCCTTGTCATACGCGCCTCTGTATGTTGCCGCACTGCAACAGCGCGGCGTGGCGGTGGTCGTGGGGGGTGGCGGTGGGTTGTACGCGCAGTCGGAGGTACAGGATCTCGCGGCGCTGTGGCGATGGCTGTGCGACGAGGAGGACTGGTTGGCCGGAGCCATCGCCTTGCGCTCGCCGCTCATCGGCCTGTCGGACGCGGCGCTGCTGCGACTGTTTTCGCCCACGTCGGGTGGACGCGACGACTTGCGCGCCTTGCGCCGCGGTGAGCTGCGGCTCGAGCACGAGTACACGTCCGCGGATGCGGCA
>CAYHNK010000261.1:0-6937 GCA_964357695.1 uncultured Bdellovibrionales bacterium
CGCGCCACCGCGGTGGAGCTCGCCGTCGATCTGACGCCGCTCGTGCGCGATCCCACGCTCGGTCTCGTGGCCTTCACCCAATCGGTGCTGGCGCTCTATGCCGAAGAGATCACCGCGCGTCTGGCGCGCTATGGAGAGTCGACGTGGAAGTCGTCATCCTAGAGACCGCGCAGGATGTGTCCGCACGCGCGGCGGATGTCGTCTCGACGCTCGTGCGTCGCAAGCCGCAAGCCGTCTTGGGCCTTGCCACGGGCCGCACGCCGCTCGGCATGTACGCCGAGCTCGTGCGTCGACACCGCCACGAGGCGCTCGATTTTTCGCAGGTGACGACCTTCAATCTCGACGAGCTCGTGGGGCTCGGAGACGCTCATCCCGACTCCTATCGCGCGTACATGCAGCGGCACCTGTTTGCGCACGTGAACCTGCGCTCAACCCAGACGTTTGTGCCCGACGGCATGGCGCACGATCTCTCGCGCGCGTGTGAGGACTTCGAGGCGGCCATCCGCGCGACGGGGGGCATCGACTTGCAAGTCCTCGGGCTCGGCGGCGCCGGCCACATCGGCTTTAACGAGCCCACGAGCTCGCTGGCTTCACGCACGCGCATCAAGACGCTCACCCCTGCGACCCTCGCCGCGAACGGACTGACGCGCCCAGCCGGCAACGTCCCGCTACACGTCATCACCATGGGCGTGGGCACCATCCTCGAGGCCCGTCACTGCCTCGTGCTCGCTGCGGGCGCACCGAAGGCGGCGGCCGTGGCACAGATGGTCGAAGGGCCGGTCACCGCGTTCGTACCCGCCTCGGCGCTGCAGCTTCATGCACGCACCACGGTGCTCGTCGATGAGGCCGCGGCATCACGCCTGGCGCTTGGCGACTATTATCGCGAGGTGCATCGCGGCAAACCCGCGTGGCAGCGTGAAAGGGACGGCGTCTAAGGCATGGCGGGACTCATCATCAGCTATTCGGGCATCCGTGGCATCGTCGGAGAGTCGCTCACGCCGAAGGTCGCCGCACAGTACGGCCACGCCTTTGCCGCGCTGTTGCGGCAGGCGGGACACGAGCGCGGGCGTTTGCTCATCGCGCGCGATACGCGGCCTTCGGGAGTCGAGCTCACCCAAGCCGTCACGCAGGGCATCGGCGGCGCGTTTGAGCTCGTCGACCTCGGCGTCGTTCCCACGCCCACGTTGCAGCACGCCATGCGCCCTTTTGAGGCCGTGGGGGCCGTGTGCGTGACGGCGAGTCACAATCCGACGGCGTGGAACGGCATGAAGTTCTTTCTGGGGCCCGACAACACCGTGCTCGACGGCAAGCAGACCACCGCCTTGTGCAAGCTGGCCGAGGGCGATGCGGTGGAGGTGGCGGCAACCCACGCTCGACCCGTGACTCGCGACGCGCACGCCGACGCCGTACGCCAGCATCTCGAGGCCGTCTACAGTCACCTCGACGTGGCCAAGATCCGCAAGCGACGCTTTCGTGTGGCCCTCGATTCGGCGCGCGGCGCGGGCACGGAAATCTCTCAGACCCTGCTTCACGAGCTCGGGTGCGAGGTCCTCGCTGTGGATGCCTCGCGCGAGTCCGAGCCCGTGCCCGAAAATCTCACAGTGTTAAAGCAAGCCGTCTTGCGCGAGCGTTGCGATCTCGGTGTCGCTCAAGATCTCGACGCCGATCGCCTGGCGCTCGTCACCGAGCGCGGCGAGGCTCCCGGTGAGGAGCGCACGCTCGTGCTCGTGCTCGCACATTTGCTGACGCGCTTTGCCTCGGGCGAGCGCGTGGTGGTCAAGAACATCGCCACCACACGGGCCGTCGACGACGTGGTGCGGGCGCACGGCGCCACACTGGAGGAAACGCGGGTGGGCGAGGTCAATTTGTCCCGCGCCCTCATGCGTGCTCGCGCGCGCGGCGTGACAACGTTTGGCGGCGAGGGCAATGGCGGCGTCATCTACCCGCCCGTGTCCCTCGGACGTGACAGTATCGTCGGCATCGGCTTTGTGCTCGAAGCCCTGGCAGGCGAGGCGGCGCCGTTGTCGCAGCGGCTCGGGTGGCTGCCAACCTACGCCATGACCAAAGTGAAGCTCGCGCGCCCGGACGCAATACCGCTCGACGAAGTGTACACCCGCATCGCCGCGCTCTTTCCCGAGGGCGGCATGTCGCAACCCGACGGTCTGCGACTCACCTTTGCCGACGGTGCGTGGGTGAGCGTGCGACCGTCGAATACCGAGCCGGTTTTGCGTCTCGTGGTCGAAGCGCCTTCGGCTGCGTGGACCGAAAAGGTGGCACGGCGCATCGCCGAGGCCATCCAGGGCGGTGGGACTGCATGACCGACGAGCTGGCGGGACTGCCTACCAAGCTCGGCCGCTACGAGCTTCGTTCGCTACTCGGTCGCGGGGGCATGGGGCGCGTCGTGCGCGCCCACGATCCCGTGCTGCGACGCGACGTGGCCCTCAAGCTCATCGAGCCGACCGCCGTCGATCCCGAGCAGCTCGCCGAGCTGCGCTACCTGTTTCATCGCGAGGCGCGCGCCACCGCGTCGCTGCGCCACACAGGGATCGTCGAAGTGTACGACTACTCGGGAGCCGAGGCCGAGCTCGCGTACCTCGCATGCGAGCTCATCGAAGCACCGACCTTGCGCGCCATCCTCGAAGAACGAGGGACCCTCGCACCGCATGTCGTAGGCGCCCTCGGTTACGAGCTTGCGCGCGCGCTCGAGCATGCCCACGAGAAGGGCATCGTGCACCGCGATCTGAAGCCCGAGAATATCTTCTGGACCTCCGCGGGACGAATCGTGCTGAGCGATTTTGGCATCGCCAAAGCCTTCGGGGGGGCATCACTGCTTGGCGCGACCGTGCAGTTTGGTGCCACAAGCTTGTACGGCTCACCGGCCTACATGGCGCCCGAGCAACTGCGGGGCGAGGAGGTGGGTCCGGCTGCCGACCTGTTTGCGCTCGGCAGCGTGCTCTTTGAGGTCGCCAGCGGCGCGCAGGCGTTTGACGGCGACAGCATCGAGCGCATCGCGGCGGCGATTGTGGCGGGGCGGCGGCAAGCCTGGGTCGCCACCGACGGCCCCGGACGCAAGCTCCTCACCCTCATCGACGAGCTGCTCGAGGTCGACGTCGGCAAGCGGCCCAAGGGCGCCGGCAGCTTGGCGTCGCAGCTGCGCGATCTGCTCGACGAGCTGGACGTCTCAGACCCACGTCTGTGCCTGCGCGGGTACGGTACGGCGACCGGCGACGACGAGCAGACGGAGATCGTCGCGCCACCCAGCACGGTGCGTGCTCGCGGTCTTTGGCTTCCAGCCATCACAGCCCTGGCGTTGGGCCTCGGCGGGGCGGTCTACTTCTTCGTGCGCTCCGAGCGCGTGCCCGCGTCACGCCCGGTGGTGTCGGACCACAACGAGGTGCCCGTCTTCGTCCGCTACCGCGGTCAGGCCAGCGTGTGGGTGGATGACCGCGAGCTCGGCACCTGGGATGGCGGCATGCGGCTGGTGCTGCCGGTGGGGGAGCACCGCCTGGAAGTGCGCTGGGGCGAACGCGCGGCCATACGCAACGTGCGCCTTTTTGCCGGCACCGAGCCGAGCTTCGAAATCGACTGACCCATGGGGTTCTGGGGGTTGCCCGTCGCGCAGTACGTGGTGCAGTCGGTGCTGCATGGCATCGTCGCCCTGGTGCTCACCGAAGCCTCGATCCAGGCCTGGCGGGTGAAAGACCCGTTCGTGCGCTTTCGCTACCGCCTGGCAACGCTCATTCTGCCGGCCATGATGCAGCCCGCGTTTCAGCTCGCCACACCGACGCGCGGCGACTTCTACTTTCGCTTGCGCGTGGCCCTCTTTGACAGTCGACGATGGCTCGAGCTGCGCTCGTTCGATGACGTGCCGCTCACTGGATGGCTCTTTGCGCTGCTCTTACTCATCGCCGCGCTGGTCACGTTGCTGCAAGAGCTGCGACCGGCGCTGGCGCGCGAGGGAACGACACCCGCGACGCCGGGCGCACCGATACCCCCCGAGCTCAGCCTCCTCGTCGAGGAGCTCGCGCAGAAGATGGGCGTGTTGCGGCCGACACTCGGCCTCGTCGACCTGGAGGTTCCCATCATCGTCAACGCCGGCGTGCGCGAACCGGCCATCTACCTTTCACGCGCGCTCTTGACGGCGCTCACACCCCGCGAGCTGCGCGCCGCCGTGTGCCACGAGCTTGCCCACGTGCGACGCCGCAGCAATCGCACCACCCTGCTCGTCTTCTTCTTGCGCGTCTGGCTGTTTTTCAATCCGGTGGCGCTGCTCGTCTTTCGCCGTCTCGTACAAGATGACGAGCAGATCTGCGACGACATTGCGCGCCACACACTGGGAGACGGCCACGCGCTCGCCAAGGCACTCGAGAAGCTGCTGGCAGCGCAGCTCGGCGACGTCGACACCACGACCACCGTGCGCGCGCGCATCGAAGAAGGCGGCTTTCGCTTGCTCTTGCGCGAGCGCACCGAGCGCCTGCGTCAACCCGCAGCCCCGGGGCAAGTGGGCCACGCCTGGGAAGGGTGGCTCACGTGCGTCGGTGCCATCCTCGTGCTCAGCTACTTCATCGTGTAGGAATGGGAGCACCGATGCGACGAGCCCAATCGCTGATGTTGTTGACGGTGGCACTCGGCGTGCTCATCGGCGCGTTAGCGTTGCTCAACGCCCTGCCCACGATGGTCAGCGATGGCCCGGTCCGCCCGTACGCCACGCTCGACGAGGCGCGCCGAGCTCTCGGCTGGCAGCGCCCGTTGCTACCCGCGTACTTCCCCTCGTACATCGCCTGGCCGCCTGCCGAAGTGCTGGCCGGCACCGAGCCCGTACCCACGCTGGTGGTGCAGTTTCGTCACCGCGAGCAGGGGACCATCGTGCTCTCGCTCGCACAGGTCAGAGCCTCGCACGAGGCGGTCCCGCTCGCCATCGAGCCGGTCGAAGCGGTGGAGACATCGCGGCGCTCGATCAACGGCCATGACGCCGTAGTCGCCCGCGGTCGGTGCGCCGATGGCGGACTTTGCACCCGCATCGACTGGCAGCAAGGCGACTTTCACATGAGCATGGGGCTGCGCGACGGCATCGACGAGCTCGTACGCATGGCGCACAGTGTCGATCAACAGGCCTCGTAACACCCCCGTCTTGTGAGGACTCGGTGTTGTGATATGACACCCCCGGCCTGCCGGCCCCGAATTCGAGGCAATGACTCGGTGGTCGGGCGGGCACGTGATCGCGGGGGAAGCGCCGCGGAGTAGGATTGATGGTGCCAACTCAATGGACTACTGCCTTGGGCCTCACGTGGCTCATGTACACCACCGGCGCGATGGCGGCCAAAGGCTACGAGCCGGCCGAAGATGCACAACAGTGCCTCGACTGCCACGAGAACGACGGTCTGACGGTTGGGCTCGCTGACGGCAAGGAGCTCGACGCCGCAGTCGACACCGCACCGCTCGGGCGTTCGGTGCACCGCGAGCTCGGCTGCAGCGACTGCCACAGCGAGTTCTCGGCGGCGCGCCACCCCGAACGCAGCTTTCGCTCCCGGCGCGACTACGCGCAGCAGCTGGCCAAGGTGTGCCACCAGTGCCACACGTTCGAGGCGGGTCCGCACAAGGTCATCATCGAGGACGCGCAGGCTGGTCGCGTATGCACGGACTGCCACGGCGCGCACAATGTCATGCCCGCGGCGCAGGCCGGCTCGTGCATGGGATGTCACGCCGGCGATCTCGCGTTGCCTTTGACTGGAGGCGACCGTCTGTCGGTCCACGTCGACCCCACCGAGCTGGCTGCCTCAGTGCATGCAGATCTCGAGTGCACCGATTGTCACGCTGACTACTCTGGCACCACGCACCCGGAGCGCTCGTTTCGTGGCGCGCGCGAGTACGAGCTCGCGGCCGGCGAGGTATGCAAGGCCTGTCACTTCGATAAGTACACGCGCACGCTCGAAGGCATTCACTACAAGCTCACGAGCAGCGGACGCATGGATGCGCCGGGATGTGTCGATTGCCACGGCACGCACGGCATTTCGTCAGGTCAACGCGAGAAGCTGCGCAGCGCCCAGCGCTGCAACAAGTGTCACGCGAGCATCTACGAAACCTACAGCAAGAGCGTGCATGGCAACGCCCTCGTACAAGAGAGCAACCAGGACGTCCCGGTATGCTCCGACTGTCACAAGGCGCATGACATTCGCGACCCGCGGACCATCGACTTTCGCAACGAAACGCCGCAGATGTGCGGTAACTGTCACGCCAACGTGCCGCTGATGAAGAAGTACGGCCTGTCGACGGCGGTGCTCGAAAGCTACCTCGAGGACTTCCACGGCGTCACAGTGACCTTCTATAGGCGGCAGGGCCAGGCGGTGCGCCACATCGCCGTGTGCACCGACTGCCACGGCATCCACGACATCACCCACGCGAGTGCGCACGACTCCACGGTGGTGAAATCGAACCTCGTCGAGCGCTGTCGCCGCTGTCATGCCGACGCGTCGGAGAATTTCCCGGACACCTGGCTCGCGCACTACCAGCCGACCTTCCAGCGCGCGCCGCTCGTCTTCATGGTGGACGTCTTCTATCGCGTCTTCATCCCATTCATGATCACCGGCCTGGTGCTGCAAATCCTGCTGCACATTTGGCGCTACGCGGTCAAACGCTAGCAGGGGAGCTGACGATGTCGAATCACGAGACCGCCCACGGCCCTCCCATCAAGCGCTTTGGCCCAGCGCGCATGCTCGAGCACCACGCCAACGCGCTCGTCTTCTTCACGCTCGTGCTCACCGGTATGGCGCAGCGCTTCCATGACACTGTGTGGGCGCAGTGGGTGGTGATGCACCTTGGCGGCATCGACATGGTGCGCGTCATTCACCGCGCGAGCGGCGTGCTCTTCTCGGTGCTCGTCGTGGTCGTGTAAAGTTTTTTGTGTCTGACCCGTCGTTTTTCAATTCAACAGTCCCTG
>CAYHNK010000262.1:0-6917 GCA_964357695.1 uncultured Bdellovibrionales bacterium
ACCTCCTCCGCCCAGACGACGCGCATCGGGCAGCCCAGGGTGGAAAACGACGTCAGTTCGGGCAGGTCCCACAGGCGCGTCGTCCGGGGCCCGTCGGCAATCACCTGGGGTGGAACGAGGGCCCGCAGTTCCGCCGCCTCTTGGTAGAGCTGACCCGACTGCGTCAGAAACGCCTGACGATCGAAGTAGGGCGTCGAGAACAGCGTCGACGTGCCTTCGCAGGCGTTGGGCGTCAGGATCGGCGAGTCGACGAGCACAAAGCCGCGGTTATCGAAGTAGTCGCGAATGGCCTTGATGATGGTGTGCCGCACTCTGAGGATCAGGTGCTGCCGGCGCGAGCGCAGCCACAAGTGCCGGTTGTCCATCAAGAAGGCGTCGCCGTGGTCCTTCTTACTGATCGGGTAGTCGACGCTCGGCGCGACGAGCTCGACGTTGCTGACGTGCAGCTCGAAGCCGAGCGGGCTGCGCTTGTCCTCGACTACCTTACCGTCGACGCGAATGGACGATTCCTGCGCCAGAGATTCGGCCAGGGCGTACGTTGTTTCGCCGACATCACCGAGCGAGACCACCGCCTGGATGATGCCGCTGCCGTCGCGCACCTGGAGAAATTGCAGCTTCTTCGAGCCGCGCTTGTTGTAGAGCCAGCCCTCGAGGCGCACGGTCTCGCCCAGGTGCTTGCCGATCTCGGCGATACGAGCAATCTGCATGATGGATTGGACTGCCTAGTTGACGAAGAAGACGAAGGCCGTGCCCTTGCCGGCCAAGCCGCCCGAGCCGATAGCGAGGTTGCTCGACACATCGGTCGACAGCTCCGCCGTCGTGACGATGAGGAAGTACAGACCCGCCTGTGAAAACACGTCGGCAGGAATGTCAGCCGAGGTCTCAGGCGGATTGATGACCAGCGCGATCATTTGTGACGGCTCGGTCGGTGCGGAATTGTACACGGGGTTTTGTGCGTCCGCCGTCCAGTTCGCGGCCGTCGCCACCGACATCGCGTCCGCCGTGTCGCCAGCAAAGTTGATGCGCGCGATGGTGACGAACGCGTGGCGATCGCCGGCTTCGGGCGCGCCGCCCCAGTCCACCGACAGGGCCGCGCTCAGCTCATGTGACTTGAGGCTGAGCCCGGAGATGGGGCTCGTGCCGAGCGCTGGCGTAAATACCACGTCGCCGGCTGCGATCGGCGGCGGGGCGACGACGCGAATCGTGTGCTGCGAGCTCGAGGTCTCGATGGTCGTCGTGTACGTGTCGTCGGCCAGATACGCGAGCGCGGCGCTGCTGCAGCTCGGCAGGGACGGTTGCGGCACGTTGCTCGCGGAATAGGTCCCTGCCGCGAGATCGCCACCGCTGCACAACGCGACGTTGCCCGCCGACCACGCGATATGCACCAGCGCCCCTTCCACCGCGGTTGGGGCGGCGGTCGAGGTGGCGCTCTGCTTTTCTGCCACGCCCACGGCGATGCCTACGGCACTGTTGGCGGACAACGTGTCCAAGTCGATGAGCCCGAGTGAGGTGAGCTGCGCGTCAAAGCCGTCGGCAGTGGCGAGATCAGGGCTGGCGGTCAATACGCTCACGGCCTGCGTCGTAGCGGTTAGCTGGTCGCAGCCGACGGCAAGAAACGTCCAAGAAACGAGAGTCACAACGAGGGGTAGACGGTGCATGCGATGAGTCTCCTTCGCGCATAGGGATACCCGATACGAACGCATCCTGCAACGTTCGGGCACGAGCAGATTGTAGGTCAGACGTCGGGGGCGCCTGCTCTATTCGCGCCGGTGCCGCTTTGCCTTTGCTTCTCCTTCTGCCAAGATGCCCCAGTGCTGCCATTTGCCAAGGTCGAGGCGCTGGGCAACGATTTCATCCTCGTCGACCACCTCGACGGGGGGAAGCCCGTCAGCCCTGCTCAGGCGCGCTGGTTGTGCGATCGTCACCGCGGCGTCGGCGCCGACGGCGTGCTCGTCGTGTGGCCGGACGGCGTCGCTGCGGCGCGCATGCAGCTCCTCAATGCCGATGGGTCCGAGTCCGCCATGTGCGGCAACGGTCTGCGCTGCGTTGCCTACTATCTGCATGGCAGCGGTCGCGTGCCGGTCGATCAGTCGATCCTGGACGTGCGCGCGGGGGCGCAAACCTACCGCTGTGAGCGCGTCTCTGCCCACCGATACCGCGTCCACATCGGGCGGCCCGCGTGGCGTCATGCGGAGCTGCCTGAGCCGACGAGCGAGGGGACGGTGGCGCTCGCGGCCGACGATCGCACCTTCGAGCTGACCTGCTGTCACCTCGGGAATCCCCACGGGGTCGTTTTTCTCGAAGGCGGCGAGGGTCCGACGGCGGTGGCGCAGCGTTACGGCGCGTTGCTCGAGCACCACCCGTCTTTTTCGGCGCGCGCCAATATCAGCTTTGTACGTCGCGTGGGGGCACGGCTCGAGGCTGTCGTCCACGAGCGGGGCGTCGGTATCACGCAGGCGTGCGGCAGTGGCGCCTGTGCGATTGTGGCGAGTGCGGTCGTACGGGGACTTGTACCTGCGGGGAGATCCATCGACGTGGCCTTGCCGGGGGGACAGCTTTCGGTCACGGTGAGCGAGGACGGTGAGCTGACGTTGGAAGGAGACGTGGCGATGCCCTACCACGGCGAGGTCGAGCTTTCGTGAGCACCTATCGCATCCTCATCGTCGACGACGATCCGTTCTTCTTGCGCGTCTACAGCGATTTCTTGCGCTCGCGCGGCTTCGAGGTCGAGAACGCGACCGACGGCGAGGCAGCGCTGAACGTGTACGCCGCCGGCCGCTACCAGCTCGTCATCGTCGATCTTGTGATGCCGGGGATCTCGGGCATCGATCTCATCGAGCGCATCCGTGGCCTGAGCCCCGCGCAGGACTTCATCATCGTCACCGGCACTGAGGACGTACGCACCGCCGTGCGTGCGATGCGCCTTGGCGTCTATGACTATCTCGTCAAGCCGATCGAGCGCGAAGAGCTGCTCATGATCATCGATCGGTTGCAGGAACGCGCGACGCTTTACGACGAGCACGCGCGTCTGCTGAACGAGAACATTCACTTTGCCGAGGTGCAGCAGATTTACCAGCGCGGGCTGCGCGTCATGCAGAGCCTCGATCTGGAAACCGTGTGCGAACGCCTGCTCGAGGGCTTGAGCGAGGTCTGTGGCGCGCAGGGAGCGGCGCTGTGGCTCGGGCGTGAAGACGGTGCCGAGCTGTCCTTGCACGGCTATCGGGGTCTCATCGAGGCTGCGGCCCTGCCCATGTCGTGGATCCCGGAGCGCAGCGTCGTCGGTCGTGAGCTGTTGCGTGGCGCGCCCATGCTCGCGCACAAGCGGCTCGATCGCCTCGAGTATCATCCCGAGCCCGCTGAGGCGCTGCTCTGTCCGCTCACGCGCGAGGGACGCATCGTCGGCCTCGTGCAGCTCGTCGAGAAGCTTGGTGGCGGCTTTGGCCAGAAGGACATCGCGCATGCGCGCATCATCGGCGAGTGTGCGACGACCGCCGTGCAGCACGCCTGGAGATACCGTCAGCTCGAGCGCGTCGGTCTGAGGGACGCTGCCACCGCGGCGTACAACATGACCTATTTTGTCGACTACCTTGGCCGCGAGCTGCACAAGGCGCGCCGGTATGGTCGGAGCTTTGCGCTCGTGCAAATGCACATCGACAACCTCGCGGCGCTGCGCCAGAGCCTGCGCCCGGACGTGTTGCGCGAGGCGTTGCGCCGGCTCGTCTTGGCCGTATCCTCGTCTCTGCGCGACATCGATGTGCTCGCGCGCGTCACCGACGAAGAGATGTATCTCTTGCTGCCCGAGACCGATTTTCTCGGCGGCTTGGGCTTTGCTCGCACGGCGCGCGAAGCCATCGTGCGCAACCCGTTTCTCGCGGACATCGATCGCCAGCATCCGATTGCCGTGAGCTTTGGCCCGGCGGCCTTCCCGCGCGATGGCGACGACGTCGACCAGCTCTTTGCTGCGTGCCGGCGGCGTCTCGACGAAGCCCAGCGCAGCCTGTTTCGCCGGCTGCACCTCGAGGATGTCGACTTTTGGGGCGCCGCGGAGCTGCTCGTCGGCGAGGACGACGCGTATGCTGGCGCAGGGCTGCGTCAGGCGGCGCCCTCGGGCGTGACCGAAGATCCACTGGGTGTCTCACGGCGGCAAATCTTTCCCCCCGGGTGGATTTCGCTGCTCCATCGCGAAGTGCTCGCCGAGGCGGCGCGACAGCCGAAGACGAGCGGCTGGCTGTTTCTGGCGGGACGTATCGGCGCCGACCGCCTCAGTGCGCCCGCCGACCTCGGGCAGCTGCGTCACGACGGCATGCGCGTGTACCTGCTCGGGAGCGCGCCACCCGACAGGCTCGGCGAGGTGGCCAACGTCACGCCGGTGCGCGTCGGCGGCTCCGAGTTCGAGCGTCACGAGGTGACACTGATCCTCGCCGAGCATGCGTCCTACGGCCTCATTGCACGACGCACTGCGGACGATCGGCTCTGCGGCTTTCATACCGCCGACTGGACGCTCGTCGAGGGCCTCATCGCGAAGTTGCAGGATGCCTACAATCTCCAGCGAGGAGCGCCGTGACGCTCTCTGCCACGATCGGCGCCTTGGCGCTCGCGCGTGCACTTGCGGGCGACGTGGCGTCCTTGGAGGAGCCCATCGGTTGGCACGGCTGGGGTGTGGGTATCGAGGTGCCGCGCATCGGCGTGATGACAGGTGTGGGGCCGCGCGCCGCGCTCGGGTGGGGCTACAGCCTCGGTGCGGGTCTTTCGTGGCGTCCGCTGCCCGCATGGCAGCTGCATTTGCGTACCGTCGGCGGCCAGTCCTACGGTGGCACGGCGCGCGTGCGTTACCTCGATGCGGGTCGCGAGGTGGGCGAGGACGTCACCGCTGACTGGCTGAGCCTCGATGTGCAGGGCGGCTTCACCTACAACTGGCGGCGGGCCGGGCGCGGCTGGGTACCGTTTGTTGGCATCGAGGCGGGTTGGGGCTACGGCGGCTTTGACTATCATCTGCCCTCAGATGTGGCGCGCAAGCTCGAGCCCCCGTCGGGGTCGCAGCCGACGCAGGAGCTGTGCACGGTCTTGCGTTGTACCACCGCGGCGAACACGGCGGTCGGTGGCTTTTTGCTCGCGGGCGCGCGCCTGGGGGTGCGGCTGCTCTTGACGCACTGGCTCAGTGCCGAGCTCGAGATCCAGGCCGCGGCCACGCGTATCGATGCCGCGCCGGTGGCAGCGACGACTGCGGCGCGGGCGGCGCACTCGGTGGCGCAGACGCTGATGCTCGTGCGGCCAACCTTTACACTGTGGGTGGGGTTGTGATGTCCACACGTCCTTCGATTCTGATTGCCGATCCGGATGTCGAGGAGGTACGCGCGCTCAAAGAGGCGCTCGGCACCGAGTACGAGATCTTTGTCGCGCGCGATGGCTCGAAGGCGCTCGAGCTCAGCATTCTCAAGTACCCCGATCTCATTCTTTTCTACCGCCGCTGCCCACTGATTAGCGCCATGCAGTTCTTGCGCATCCTGCGCTCGAACCCGCGCACCGAGGAAGTGCCGCTCATCGTCATCTCCGACGAGCGTCTCGCGGCAGCGACGACGCCCAGCTTTCTCGAGGGCGTCCTCGTCAAGCCCCTCAACCTCGACGAGGTGCGCGCGCACGTCGCCAGTGTGCTGCGTCGGCGCGATACGGCGCGCAAGGTGGGGGTCGAGCAGGGCGCGGTCAGCGGCAGCCTCGACCAGATCTCGATGCCCGATTTGCTGCAAATTTTCTCGGTCAATCGGCGCACGGGCTCGCTCCAGCTGACCGAAGGGCCGGCAGCGCAGGCGGCCGAGGTGTTCTTGCACGAGGGTCGCATCGTCGAGGCGGCGAGCGGCCCCGCGCGCGGTGAGAAGGCGCTCTACCGCATCGTCGGCTGGGATCGCGGACGGTTCGTCTTCTTGCCGGACCGGCGCGCGCCGAGTGTGAGCATTTCGGCATCGACCGACGGCCTGCTCATGGAGGGATTGCGCCAGCACGACGAGCTCAATCGCCTCGCGCCCGAGCTCCCTGACCGCCAAGCACTGATTGAGCGCCGTGTCCCTACGGCGGGCCTCCCCGAGGGGCTGCATCCAGTCACCGCGGAGATCGTCGGGCTGTTGGAGTTCTACCCGCGCGTCGGCGATCTGGTCGATCGCGCGCGTGCCACCGACCTCGAGGTGCACCTGGCGCTGCGCTCGCTCATGCAAGCGGGTCTCGTGCAGGTGGCGGTGCCGCCCGTCGCGAGCGCGCCGCTCGCCTTGCTCACCCAGGAAGAGGGCTTCGACCTACAGACGCGACTGCGTCGCTGCGGCCTGGCGCCGACGTATCAGCAGCGGCCAAAGGTGGCGGTCTTGGCGGCCGAGCCCGACGATCTGCGCGCGCTCGCTTTGGCGTTTGCGGGCCTGCGCGGCTTTCGCGTCGGCAACCTCGAGGAGCTGCATCGCTACCAGCTCGGGAGTCTGGGAGAGCTCGTGCTCGACGGCGGGCTTCGTGTGGAGCTCTACGCGGTGTCGCCCGACGAGCACATGCTGCCGATGGTGACCGGGCTTTCCGGTGGCACGGTGGCGGCGGTGGTGCTCTCCTCGTCAAAGCTGGAGAGCTCACGTGCCGTCGTGCAGATGCTTGCCGAGCGCCGCCGCGCCAGCATTGTCGTCGTGCGGCGACCGGGGGAGTCTGTCCCTACGCAGGACTTCGCCGAGGGGCAGACGACGCTCGAGCTGCCGGCGCTCGACGAGCCGTCCGCACGTGTGCTGATGGGTGCGCTCTTGCGCCAGATGGGCAGCCGCGATCTGCGCGGCGTGAGCCTCTAGCCGCGCAGGCGTCCGATGAACACCGAGGCCACGGGGGCCCCAAGCCCTGTCAACTTGGGCGCAGTTCTTTTTGAGTGCCGCGATCACGCAGCGGCGTTGATTTGACGC
>CAYHNK010000263.1:0-6883 GCA_964357695.1 uncultured Bdellovibrionales bacterium
GCGGACGGGGCGAAGTCGCCCACGTGGACGGGTGCGCCGACCGCGGAGGCGATCTGGAGCGCCTGGGCGCCGCCGAGAGTGGCGTGCGCGCGATGCTGAGTCGAACTCATAGCCAAGCGAGGATCCAGCCACAACCTCGGCCAGGATGCAAGAAAAAACGCATGGGGACCGCGCCGTGTGGGGCGCTGAACCGCGGTGCTGGTGGAGTTTTTAACATCAACGGCTTCTACCGGCGCGCGCAAAGGATTTTCTTGACACCGCGCGTCCGCTTGGTGTAACCCATCGTTCCGCCCAGCGGGTCATCGGTCGCGCCGATACCGCAGGGCATAGAACAGCGGGCGCCTCCAGGTTGTCGGCGAGCCGTCGGAACAAGTCGGGCATCGGGTTGCGGTTTAGACCCGCTGTTCTACTCGGTCCCGGCGGCGCGAGCCGACGGCTCACCGACGCCCTGGAGGTTTTTCGTGTTCAGCACCTCCCCCGCACAAATCGAGCGGCTAGAGGACGGTCGGTGATACGGTTGTATCGCTGCCACCCACACCCGAGGTCCGCGTAGGGTGCCCCGCGTCGCCTTCTACAGGCACGAACGGGACGACTCGCCGATCGTCGACGATCCGTCCTGGGAGGAGTTGGCGGGGGTTCTTGGACCAGACGGCACCTGGGAGGGGCCTTGCACGCTGTACGCCTGCGCCGGTCACGTCTGCGCTTACAAGATGCGCTCTCCGCGCGGCGTCTCGGCCTGGAGCCCGGTCCGGATCGCCCCGGGAGGTACTCGCGCCAACCGCCCTTGTTTTCTACACCGTTCTGTGACAACGCGGTGTGGTCGCTGCAATGGCGAATGTCCCCGCGGGGAGTTCACGAAATGACCTTCGATCGAATCGTGGCAATGCAGGGCATCGTTGCTCGGACTGCTATGGATGGTGGATTGACGCGCGCGGAGGCGCTGAATGCGGCAGCACAAAAGCTCGCCAAATTCGTTGCGCCCCCGATTACCACACTCGGTCCGTCGTTCGGACTTGCATGGGCCGAGTGTGGCCTCCCCGTCATCGAGACTAGTCACACGCTCGCAGCGTCGCTCATGGCAACCAAGGTGACACGGGAGATGGGCAGCAGTTTGCGCCCGCCGTGGCGGTGCTTCGGGGTTCGCATCCCGGCCGGAATAATCAGCGATGCGCCAGGGTTCTCTGTCGCCCTGTGGGCAAACGACGGCAGAGTGAAGGTGCTCTCCTGCTGCGGCGACCACTTCTCGTTAGCAGACGAGCCTGAACTAGACGGCTACTGCGACACGGAGTTCGTGGGTCCACCAGTTGGGGACTTAGATGCGTTCCCGCCGGACGCGGCAAACACACAGCGGCGCATCGAGCGAATGATTGGCCGTCTTCTCGTCGGTGTCTGCGCTGAAATCGGGAATTATCCTCAGACTTCCACGGGCGGCGGGCGATCGATCAGGATGAAGCGCGGGGAACCGAAGCCCTACACGTATAAACTTGCGAGGCCCGTTCGCGTTGATGTACGGCGAGCGGTCCGTGAGTATGTCGAAGGCGGTCCGAATAAAGGCTCGGTCACGGTCCAGATTCTCGTGCGCGGTCACTGGAAGTGGCAACATCACGGGACTGGCAATGCTCTGCGCAAGTGGATTCATGTCGAACCATACTGGCGCGGACCCGAAGACGCGCCGATCGCAGTTAGACCGCATCAGATCAGCAGGGCCTCCTAAGAGTGCCACGCGTCGCTTTCTACCGCCACCGCGGCGACAACGTCCCTCGGTCTGTAGACGCCAGTTGGGACGAGTTGGTGGGCCTGCTCGGCGCTGATGAGTCCTGGGCCGGACCGTGCACACTAAACGATTGCGCCGGGCACGATTGTCCGAATAAAGACCGTTCTCCGCGCTCTTTCGCAGCGTGGAGTCCTGTGAGGCTGGTCGACGGGACTACTCGTCTCAACGACCACGTGATCGCCGTGACGGCGCTCGTGCTCGACCTGGACGGCGTCCATTCGACGGTCGCGCAGGAGGTCGCCCGTCGCCTCGAGGGTTGGCGGCACGCCGCACACTCAACACATGCTGATCGTCTGAACGTCGGTGGGCTCGCGTCTCTGCGCATCACCGTCGCCGTCGAGGCCGAGGTGCCTGCCGCCTCCTGGCGCGCTTACCGCGTCGCGGCCATTGCTCATCTCGGGCTTGATGATCCTCGTTTTCAGATCGATCCGACATGCAAGGACCTATCGAGGCTCTATTTCCTGCCATCAAGTCCGATCGGTTACGCGCCCATCTACGCGCACGGCGACGGTGCCGCGCTTCCAGCATCTCTCGCACCGCCGGCGTCCCTCATACCGCCCGCGCGATCGATCGTCCCGCCGCCAGTGCACGTTGCGCCCGTCGCGCCACCTGCGCAGACAGGCGCGATCGATCTCCTCTCGCTTCGCCGTGCCTTGGCCGAGGACCGGCGGTCGCTCTCGCACAGAGCGGATGCTGAGTCGCGATCTCGTGCCGATCTTATTGGACGTGTTCTAGAGGGGAAGCCGATCGCCGAGCCAGGCGGGCGCGGCGGCACAATCTACCGTGCAGCGTCGGTTTGTGCGTTCTGTTGGCCAGTCGGCACGCCGGTAGAGGCATTCGTGGAGGTGATCCGAGCATCGATGTCAGCGACGTCGACAGCACCAACGCCAGGATCTTCTTCTACAGGGGCGGTTGATCACTGGCCTCATGCGATTGATTGCTACCGCAGGGCCTCGGCACAGCGGGCGGTCAAGTTTGCGGAGGAAGAGACCGAGAAGGGTGCGCTGACCGCGCGTCTTGTCGCCGGTGCTCGCTCGCGCTCGAGTGTCTCTGGCGTGGCGCCAGCAGGCGAACAGCAGTCCACAGGCACGAGCGGCAGCACTTCTTCTGACGACGTCTTCTTGCTCAATACCGACCGCACCATGAAGGCGTGTGGCGAGAACGCCAGGCGCCTGATCGAGGGCGTGCTGCCCGGCGTGTTTCGCTGGGACGACTACCGGAAGCAGATCTCGGTGGCGACGCCTCCCGGCCTCGATGATGTCGTGCGTCCAAGGGTCGAGCAATGGCCGACGGTGCACCCGGATCACCTCGGGGCGCACGTGGCCGATGCGCTCACCACGTGGACCTGGGCGCACAAGGTCGTCTGGCCGGTCCAGGACGTCGAGCGGCGCATCGCGCTCGTCGCAGACAAACACAAGTTCGATCCACTTCATGAATATATGCAGCATTGCCGTTCTATTTATGATGGGGGCTCTCGCATTGACACCGCGTTTTCGCGCTATTTCGGGGCCGAGGACACGCCGCACATGCGGCGGATCAGTCGCAGGTGGTTTGTCGGCGCTAACGAGCGTGCCATGTGGGCTGGTTGTAAGTTCGACGCGCTCGTGACGCTCGAGCAGCGCGGCGGCGCAAAAAAGACGTCGGGCATCGAGGCGCTCGCGGGCGAGTTCTTCTGCTCAACGGTCATCGACATCCGCGACAAGGACTCGATGATGCTGGCGGGGTCGAACTTCCTGCTCTGCCTCGACGAGTTGGCGGGCAAGATCACGGGCGATTTGCGCCGCGAGCTAAAAGAGTTCGTCACTCGGCGCACCGACTGTTACAGGAGGCCGTACGGGAGGGGGCTCGAGTGGGTGCCGCGTCGATCCGTCCTCGCGGCCACGACAGACCAGGAGGCGTGGCTTACCGACCCGTGGGGCAATCGCCGGTACTGGTGCGTGCGCTGCGGCGTGATCGACGTGCCAGCGATCCTGGCGGACCGGGACCAGCTCTGGGGTGAGGCGATGTTCCTGCGCGAGCAGTCGGAGAATTGCCTGGCGTGTCTCGCCTCGAGCGATACAGTGTTTGGCCAGCGCCCTCGGTGCGAGGTGCATAGGTGGTGGCTTGATGCCCTCGAGGAGGCGGTGGCAGCACTCGATGTAGCCGAGCGCGAGGCCGACGAGCCGTGGATGGCAAAGATCGCTGATTGGTGGACGAGGATGCTGCCAGCGCGGCGCCCCGAGTACGTGACGACCATCGACGTCGCAACGGGGGCGATCACGGGTCTTACGGCCGATCGCGTGACGAAGACCGTGCGAGATACGATTGCAGCGATCATGCGCGGGATGCGCTGCGAGGATGGATCCCCCGCGTTCGAGGCGCGCCGCTTGCGGATTGATGGTGTGCGCCAGTGGGTCTATGTCCCGACCGCGTCGTTCCGCGCAGTGGTGAAGCCAGTAGTTGTTGCGCCGACCGCTGCGACGGGATCACAGCCACCGACGCAAGGCACCGTGCTATACTTGGAGAGAAAATGACAAAGCAACAAAACAACTACGCCGCTCTTGAGGAGGCCGTCGCGCGCGACGATCGCCCGGCCGTGTTCGCAGCTCTGGACGCGCTCACCGAACACGAGAAAGATCTTCTCGTGGACTGCCCCGTGACGAAGTGCCGCGCCGCCGAGAGGAAGGAGTGTGTCGGAACAAAAAAAGGCGTGGTGCACATCGGTCGGCGACTGAAGCGACTGCTGGAGAAGATCAAATGATCACTGTAGTGGAGCAGGCCGCCGCACAGGCGCACGGTAAGAGCGAAGAGGAGGCCGTCGCCAACTTGACGGCGGGCTACCAGACGATGATGCGGACCGCCGCGATCGCGCAGGAGGACGGCGACACACGGGCAGCGGCGCGGTTCCGTCGCAAGGCGAGGCGCCAACTCGCAGCGCTCCGCTTGATCGCGCGGGGCGCGAACGCGCTCGACGCGTACGAGCGGGTGCACGGATCCAGGCCGTGGAGTGACGCGTGAAGCTCTATCGACTGACCGTGTTCAAAATCGATGACGGTCGTCGGACCGTCGACGGTGCGAAATCTACGACCGAGCCTCTTCCGCGCGCTTGCAAGAAACTTGCGAAGCTCTTCGGCTTGACGGCGTCGGTCCGGCTGATCACCGATCAGGGGCGCTATCGTCGTTATTCGATCGGCGGTGGCCTTGCTGAACTGGAGACGATTGTGGGAGCCTCCGGTGAAAACATTCCGCGACGAATTCCGTGTCAAGTACCCCGAGCGCGCCGCGCGAACGCACTCGACGAGTACGAGCGGGTGCACGGATCCAGACCGTGGAGTGACGCGTAACTCGAACCGCGAAGTCGGGAGGCATAATCATCATGAGCGCGATCTTCGTCGTAATCGTTGTTTCTGTCATCACTAGTGTTGTTACTGGCCTGGCCCGACCGTTTATCGGGCGTTGGCGAAATAAACGTCATAACAATGCGCTCCTGCGGCGAGCGGCACCTCCCTTCGATCGCGTCAGGTACAAGGGCATCTTCGTTCACCAGAACAATAAGGCCAGCACCATTGCTAGAAGGGTTTTCAGCGCATCGGAGATCAGCAATGATCTCGTGCGACAGGTCTACTTGAACATCGTCTGGGACGATGAACACCTAAGAGACGCATCAGTTGATCTCATTGAGCGGAGCCACGTGCTCATGCAGGAATTGTTCGGCGTCGATGTCTCGCCGAGCGCGTGCTTTGATCTGGTCCAGATGATCCCTGCGGATGCGTCGACTGGTTTAGTAGACGAGTTCTTTGACTACTTCCGCTACGCCGTCGAGTGTGCTCGTAGTGCGTACACGGAACCATCGGTCGAGATTTGTTTCAACGTGTTCGAGCAAATCCACACCGAGGCGTTGCAGTGAAAACGCTTCGCGACGAACTCCGTGTCAAGTACCCCGAGCGCGCGGCGCGGGCGGCCAAGTCGGCCAAGTCGGCGATTCGTTTGTTCTGCATCGAGTGCTGCGGCGGTGACGCCGGCGAGGCGCGCAGGTGTCAGGTGCGCGACTGCTTCCTCTGGCCACACGTGAAGGTGTGGCGGGAGCAGCCAGCGCCCGAGGCCGGCGCGACTCCGCTCGCTGGCGGTGCGATCGAGGCCGGCGCACCGCCCGCGCCCAAGAGGCAGCCACCGCCGCCTCGTGCGAAGGCGTCGAAGGAGCAGGCGCCGCCGCTCGATCGCACGCCAGGCGCGCTCGTCGGGAAGACACTGCGGCACGAAGAATCTGATGGCGTGCGCGAGTGCGTCGTCACCGAGCGTGGCTTCGAGTTCGGCGGGCAGGTCTACACGTCGATCTCGGGGGCGGCGAAGGCCGCGTCGGGCAGGGTGGCCGCGAATGGCTGGGAGTATTGGAGGTGATGTTGTTATCGAAGAAATGCAGCAAATGCGGCGAATGCAAGAATCTCAGTGAGTTCGGCCCTGATAAGGCGCAGGGTAAGTCTCGGTTGCGATCAGCGTGTCGCGAATGCGAGCGCAAGCGCTGGCGCGCCCGTACTAAGCGGAACCCTCGGTCACCAAAAGTAAAACAAAGCGATCGTGTTTATGCTCTTCGCTATGCTGAAAAGAAACCGTGGATGAGGCTGCACTACCACGCAGGAAGACGAGCCACAAAGAAGGGAATTCCTTTTACAATCACTTCTGACGATGTGAAACAGTTGATGGCATCGAATCGGTGTGCTGTTACTAACATCGCGTTTGTGAGAAGCAGTCGAGGCCCTCGCACGCCGTCACTTGATCGTATTGATGCGTCCAAGGGGTACATGCGCGATAATTGTCGTGTCGTTTTGTTCGCCTTGAATTGTGCGATGGGTGACTGGGGTCTAGTGGCGCTTTTAGACATTCTTCAAGAATGGAAGCGGTAGCGAGTGAAAGCCTTCTACAACGATATTGAGCCCTTTGCTTGTGAGTGGTCGCGCAATCTAGTTGCAGCAGGACGCGTCCCTGCGGGCGACGTTGTGGAGAGATCGATTGTCGACCTCAAACAAGAGGATCTTCATGGATACGTTTCAGCGCACTTCTTTAGCGGTATCCTGGGCTGGCCCCTCGCCCTCCGAATGGCAGGGTGGCCCGACGACTTACCAGTCTTAGATA
>CAYHNK010000264.1:0-6848 GCA_964357695.1 uncultured Bdellovibrionales bacterium
CGCACCGCCTCAATGGTACCGCCGACCATCAGGCGCTGGAGCGCGAGGACCCGATCTTGCTCGTCGGGCGTGACCTCAACGCCGAGAATCGAGGTGAGGGCACCGGGCTGCGACAGCCGTTCGACGTAGTCGGCGGTGTGCACCGCGCACAGAGCGCGCAGCTCCACCGGCTCGGGCTCGACCACGTCCTCGGGCCACACGAGCCCTTCACGCGCCAGGAAGGTGAGGATCTGATCGGCGCGGTGCGGATCGATGGGCAGGCCACTGATGCTGTGGCGATAGCGCTCGCTGTAAACAAAGCGCGCGCGCGGCGCGTGCACGTGACGCAGCACCTGCCGCAGGCGGCGACGCACCACACGGCCCGTGCGCGACTGCTCCATCGACGACCTCCGGCGGCATCGTAGCGCCTCCTGCGCGACCATGCCAATCGCTGTGTCCCAAGCTGCAACACGCGCGACCCGAAAGGGCCAGGCGGGTGGCGATCACGGCGATCTCGCGTTGGCACCGGCCTTGCTTTGTTGGCCACGCACACGCTGACGCATGTCGCGTCGGCGAGCCACAGGAGACGAGATCATGAGCAAGGTAGTCGAAAAGCTAAAGCAGGTCGTCGAGACGATGCACCTCATCGAGAAGCAGTTTGGCAAGGGCGCCATCATGCGTCTCGGCGAAGCGGAGGCTGCCCAGGGCGTCGAGACGTTCCCCACCGGTAGCATCGGTGTCGATTTGGCCCTGGGCATTGGCGGTCTGCCCCGCGGTCGCATCATCGAGATCTTCGGGCCCGAGTCGAGCGGCAAGACAACACTCGCACTGCACGCCATCGCCCAGGTGCACAAGCAAGGAGGCGTCTGCGCTTTCATCGACGCCGAGCACGCACTCGACGTGAGCTACGCGCGGGCCCTCGGTGTCAACGCCGAGCAACTCCTCATCGCTCAGCCCGACAGCGGCGAGCAGGCACTCGAGATCTGCGAGGCGCTCGTGCGCTCGGGGACCGTGGACCTGGTGGTCATCGACTCGGTGGCGGCGCTCGTGCCCCGCGCCGAGATTGAAGGAGAAATGGGTGATCAGCACATGGGCCTGCAAGCGCGTCTGATGAGCCAAGCGATGCGCAAGCTCGCAGGCGTCGCCCACCGCACCGGGTGCACGCTCATCTTCATCAATCAGCTGCGACAGAAGATCGGCGTGGTCTTTGGCAACCCCGAGGTGACAACCGGGGGCAACGCACTCAAGTTCTACGCCTCGGTGCGCATCGAGGTGCGGCGCGTCTCGTCGATCAAGGATGCGACGAGCGTCACCGGCAACCGCACACGCGTCAAGGTGGTCAAGAACAAGCTCGCGCCGCCATTTCGCGAGGTGGAGGTGGACGTGCTCTACGGCCGTGGTATCTGGGCGGCCGGAGATCTCGTCGATCGGGGACTCGACTTCGGCATCCTCCAGCGCTCGGGCGCGTGGATTGGCTGGGGTGAGCGTCAGCTCGGCCAGGGGCGCGAGAAGGCGGCGACCCTCATCGAGAGCGAGCCGCAGACGGCCGACACTCTGCGCACCGCCATCCTCGCAGCGCATCAAGCCAAGCTGCCGATGCTTGCCACCAGCTCGCGCTCCGTGCCGAATGAGGAGACCGAGACCGTGGACGAAACGCCGGTAGAAGCGGTGGAGACCAAGGAGGTGCGCAAGAAGGCGGCATAGAAACACGGCCGTGCTTGGTTGCCAGAAAGGTGACATGGAAGCCCAAGCCTCGCATCATGAGGCTTGGCCCATGTCCGTCGAGCAACCCTCACCGCCTCTAGCGACCCGCGCCCCAGCGGCGCGTCTCGAAGACGAGTACCGCATCGCCTGGCGCCTCGCGCTGCTCGTGCTCGTGACGCTCACCCTCGTCAAGCTCATGGGTCACGTGCCGTGGATCGGCACGCTGGGCTTTACCCTCGCCGCCGCGATGCAGCTCTATGTGCCGCTGTGGCGCGCGGAGCGACTCGATCGCGACTACGATTTTGTCGGTCTGCACCTGCGCGCCTGGCGCAAAGATCTGACACTCGTCGCACTCGTCGCGCTCGTCTCTTTTCCACCGTTCGCGCTGGGCCACCACTTCTACATGACACGGGCCCACGACTGGCTCGCCGTGCTGGGCTGGCATGATCTCGCCGCTTGGGTGCCCACACGACACTGGCATCCGGTGCTGCCGCACGGCGTGCAGGGTTGGCTGGGCGTCACCTGGGACGGGACGAAGCTGCTCGCCACGCAGAGTCTTGGTGTGGCGCTCCCCGAGGAGGCGTTCTATCGCGGCTATTTGCAGCGCATCTTCGAAGAGCGTCTGCCGCCACGGCGTCGCTGGTTGGGAGTGCCACTCGGACGGGCTGCCGTGCTGGCCGCAGCGCTCTTCGCTCTGGGCCACTACCTCGGCGAGTGGAATCCGCTGCGCCTCGGGCCGTTTTTTCCGGCGCTGGTCTTCGCCTGGATGCGCGCGTCGAGCGGCTCAATCGTCGGGCCGGTGCTATTCCACGCGCTGGCGAATGTGCTCGGAGCACTGCTCTTTGCCTTGTACCGCTAGTCGCGTGCGTTGCGTTGTGAAAGGGGAGATGCAATGGTAATGAGCACCCGGCCCTTGGACGGGGGGAAGTAAGTATGGCCACGCGAGACGCTGCAAACGCGCTGACGAGCTCATATCCGACCGGCGCGATCTTGTTCGAAGAAAACGATCCGGGCAGTCGCATGTATGTGATCCGCACGGGGCGTGTGCGCATCTTCCGGCGCATCGGCCGGCGCGAGATTGTCCTCGCGGTGCTCGGTCCCGGCGATTTCTTTGGCGAGATGGCCTTGCTCGAAGGCCTGCCGCGCTCAGCCACGGCGGAGGCCATCGAAGCCTGCGAGCTCGTCGAAGTGGATGTCCAGACATTCGAAGCGATGATCCGCTCGAACACCGAGATCGGCGTGCGCATCATGCGTCGTTTGGCTTCGCGCGTGCGTGAGCTCGATCGCCGTCTGCAGAACCTGCTCGTCGACGGTGGCGTCGGCCGTGCGATCGAGGTGTTGCGTTGGCTGTTGCCGCAGGGCGTCACCGAGGGCGACTGGGTGCGCGTGCGCAGCGCCAAGGCACACGTCAACATCGCGGCGCAGGCGGGCATTTCTCCCGACGAGGCCGAGGTGGTGCTCGAGCACCTGCGCAAGGCGGGGTGTCTCAAGGAGGACGGCGCCGATGTGCTCGTCGCGACGACCGAGACTCTGGATGCGTATGGCTCTTACTTGGATCTCAAGCGGCGCTACGATCCGGAGATGCATGAGCTACCGGTCGACCTTTCAGGACGTCAGCACGAAGGTCGTCGCGTCGCCGTGCAACGCTTGCTCGGCGCCCTCGGCATCAGCGCCGCGGATCTCGCGAGCGGTCAAGCTGCCCTCTCGAGTCAGTACCAACGCTATTTGCTACTGCGCCAACGCTTTGAGGCCTAGTCCGACGCAAGGTGTACCCGCATGAACGTCACCTGCAACTCGTGCAGTGCTAGCTACGACATCGATACGGCCAAGATCCCGCCAGCGGGCGGCTTCTTCAAGTGCCGCAAGTGCGGCCAGCCGGTGCCGCTCATCAAGCCCCCCGAGCAACCCATCCCGCTCGCCAGCGCGCAGGACGACGTGCTCGAGGTGGTCGATGCCGATCCGCTCGAGGAGGAGGCGGCCACGCTCGCACCCTTTCCCGCGCCGGGCGCCCCGATCGCGCTACCCTCGAGCGTCGATGCACCGGCGGCCTCCCGCGCCCCCCACCCCCGGGGGGGCGGGCCCACCACCGAGCCCCCCCGGCCCCCACCACCCCACCCCGCCACCGCGCCACAGTCCGCGCGCATCCCACCCCCGTCGGTGACCGTGGCCCCCGCAGTGCCAAGCTCGGCCGTGCCGCGTTTTCTCGAAGACCTGCCCGCCGCGGTGCCCACACCAGCGCTTGCGGCGACCTTGACGGCGGCCGATGACAGCCATCTGTTTGACGACTTGCCAGCACCGTCACCAAGCGTTGCCGCAGCACCGCGCGCCGAGACTGCCGCAGCCAACGACGCGGCGCTCTTTGACGATGACCTGCCGACCAATATCGCCGAGGAGACGCCCTTTGCCGCCACACCGGGGCTGTCGCTCGAGCTGGAAGATGTGCCGTCCGACGAGCACCCACCGAGCCTGATGGACGAGCTGGGACTCGAGCACACGACGCAGCCGTCGTTCGACCTCGGGCTTGCCCCGGCAGCCGTCGCGCCCGCGCCACCGGGCTCGCCCAGCACGTTGCGTCTCGGTGACGAGCTCGAGCCCGAGGGCAAAGAAATCGTCGCCCCATCCAAGTCTCGGCGTCTCACCCTCGTCCTCGTGGGCGTCGCGGCAGTGGTGGTCCTCGGTGCTGGCGCCGCGGTGGTCGCCTGGCGCATGGGTCTTCTCTCCGCGCGCCCAAGTGGGACTCTTGCGCCCGTAGCGACGGTGACGCCAAAACCGATCGCCGCAGCGGCACCGCGTCTCGTAGAGCCGTTAGAGCCGTCGCCAGCCACCCCGCCAAAGCCTGCATCCAAGGCCCCCCCCGTGCTAACGCTCGCCACGGCGGACACTCTCGGCTACGACGCGCTGCTGACGACCACGAAGGCGTGGCGTGAGGAAGGCCAAGAGAACGCCCCGGCGCAAGTCCTGTGGGCCCTGTACCGGTTGGCCGACACCTTTGGCGACGTGACGGCGCGCGAGCGTCTTGCCGCGCTCGTACCCAAACGTCCGACGAGCCCAGACCTCGACGACACCACCGTCGCCGCGGCGTTCGGTAGTCAGCTGCTCGCCACGAAGAAGCCCGCGGTGCGCAAAGCAGCGGAGCGGACGCTGCGCACGCGCTTTCCCGCGTCGGCGCGGCTAACCTACGTGCTCGCGCGCAGCTTCAACCCCAAGCGTCGCCCCGAGCTCGCGCGCGCTCTTAAGATGCTCGAACCGCAGCCCGGCAGCACGTTGACCCCGACGCTCGACGCCTGGGTGCTGCGCGCCGAGCTGCTCTTGGCGGACAAGAAGGTCGACGAGGCGGTCGCCCACTTGAGTGAGGCCGCAAAGCAACAGCCGGACGATCCCCTGCGCATGCGCGCGGCCCTCCTACTCGCCTCGACAGGGCACATTGGACCCCTCGGTGCGCTCGTGCCAGAAGGCGCGCTCGGCGATCTGGACGAGCTCGCCCCGTCGCAGCGAGCGACCTATCTCGCGCTCGCCGTGCGGCGGGCGATTGTCGGCGGCGACATGCAGGCCGCCCTCACCCTTGCGCGTCGGCGCCTCGAGGTGACTCCGGAGAGCGCCGCGGCTGCGCTTGAGCTCGTGCGCCTCACCCGTGCGGCCGGCGAAGACGCCACCGCGGTCGTCGCCAAAGTTGCGGCACAGCTCAATGACCCGCAGGCACGGGCGCAGCTCGCTGCGGCCGAGGTGCAGAGCGCGCTACAGCGTGGTGACCTCGACACGGCCAAGGCCACGCTCGAAGCGGCGCGCGCGGACACACCGGGCGCCTCGTCCAGCTGGCTCAAGCTCGCCGAAGGCCGCATCGCCCAAGCCCAAGGTCAGGTGCCACGGGCTCGCACCGCGTACACCATCGCCTCGCAAGGTCGCCCGAAGCTCGTGGATGCGCGCCTGGCACTCGTGCTGCTTGCGCCGAGCAAACCGGCGCAACTCGTCACGCGCCTGCTGCCGCTCGCTAAGCAGGCACCCGACGCCGCGCTCGTGAGCTACGAGCTCGCGCGTGCGTACGCCCAGATCGGCAGTTTTCAGACTGCCGCCGAGCAATACGGCCGCACGCTGTGGCGCGACCCCACGGTCGCCGACCCCATCGATCTCGTGCTCGCGTGGGTAGCGGCACTTGCTGAGAGTGGTGAGGCCGAGCGCGTCGCCGCGATGCTCACCGATCTCGAGGAACACCGTCCGCGTGACGTGCGCTTCTGGCGCACGCAAGCCAGTCTCGCCACGCGCCGCAAAGATTTTGAGCGGGCCGTGACCGCCTATCGGCGCCTGGCCCAGATCGAGCCACCAAGCTTGGATGACCGCGTTGCACTCGCCGCCGTGCTCAACGACGCGGGCAACTTTATCGATGCGCAAGGCGAGCTCGACCAACTGGTGAAAGAGAACGCCGCCAACTCTACGCCGCCGGTGCTGCTACAGCTTGGCCGCGCCTGGCTCGTGCGCGACGAGGTCAAGGCCCGCACCCATTACCTCGATTCACTGCGCCAGCAACCTTCGCCGCTCGGTTTCCGCCTACTCGGGGAGCTCGAGGAGAAGCGGGGCAAGATGGACGAGGCGCTCGACGCCTACCGCAAGGCCATTGATCTGGACGCCTCGCTCATGGATGTGCGCCTACACGTGGCCGCCACGCTGATGCAAAAGGGCGAGTATGAGCGCGCCGGGGCCGAGGCGAAAGCCATCCTCGTACGCAATCCCAAGGATCTGCCCGCCGCGCTGCTCTACGGCGACGCCTTGCGTGAGCAAGGCAAGCTGCGCGAAGCCATCGTCGCATACCAGGGCGCACTGAAGGTTGGCGGGAGCTCCCCTGACGTGCTGATGAAGCTCGCACGCGCCATGCTCTTGCAGCAGGACCGACTGCCACAGGCGGTCAAGCTACTGCGCCAAGTGACGAAGGTCGCGCCCACACGCGGCGAAGCGTACTACTACCTCGGCTATGCACAAAAGGACCTTGGCGAGCTCGGCGAGGCCAAAGCATCGCTACAGGAGTATCTGCGCCTTGAGCCGAGCGGCGAGTTTGCCGGTGACGTACGCCGTGAAATCGATGCCCTGCAGTAGGCAGCCGACGCAATACCGACGGAGAATGATGGATGCTCGACCACCGCATGTTTCTGACCGAAGGCGATGATGTCATCGCC
>CAYHNK010000265.1:0-6840 GCA_964357695.1 uncultured Bdellovibrionales bacterium
CGCGTCGTGGATCACGGCGATCTGCTGCATCCCTCGCTGGCAACACCGCGGGCAGACTGTGATGTCGATCTCGAAGGAGCATGTCTCATACTGCACCTCTCGCAGCGGAAGTGTCCTTTCCGCTGGGCGCCGTGTCCGCGCCAGGGTTGGGGAGCTCGTCAGGGGGCCAGTATAGCCACTCGCCGAGATCGCTACATATGCGAGCCTTGATGCGGCCTGTCGCGCGCCATCGGCCAAGCGTTGTTCTCTTGACCGCGAGCTTCGCCGCAGTCTGCCTCCCGGTCATCCAGCCAGCGTCGAGCAAGCGCTGCTTGAGGCTCTTGAGCTTGTGCGCGTAGCGAACCCACCTGATGCTGTCGGTGCCGAATGCATCACCGGCGCCGGTGCGCAGGCCGCGTTCATTGAGCACGTTGACGACCTGCGCGTCGGTGTACTCGTCGAGCAGGGTGTCGATCTGTTGCCGCACGTCGTCGTGGGTAGCGCGCAGTTGCTGCGCTGTCAGTGGGCGCGGCAATGCCAGGGTTGTGGTAGCACCGCCTCGGAAGCGCACGGCCGCCGTGATTTGGCGCTGCTTGCTCAGCGTGACGTCCTCGATGAGCAGGCCGAGCATGCGCTTGCGCTCGCGCTGCGGTGTGTTCGGGTTGCCCCAAGCAGCGGGAAAGTTCGTGGCGAGCGAGAGGATGCGTTGGCGCTCGTTGTCGTCGACAGCCAGCCTGTCAGCTGTGCGCTGGCGTTGGTACTCATCTTGGGTCGCGCCAAGGGCGCGCAGTTTGGCATTCCAGTCGACCTCGAGCGAATCGGCGACCAGGCGATTGGCGGGGTCCACCTGCATATAGCGGTGTCGTGCCTGATCGGCCTCGTACTGCGCTCGCTCGACTTGTCGGTGTCGTAGACGGTCAGTCTCGTCGAGGCGAGCCGTGATCTCCTGTTCGACGGCGAGCGCCAGCTCCAGGGCCATCGGCGTCACCGCCTCCACCAGTAGCTTGCCGATGGCCGCATCGATCTCGGCGCCGACGAGGCTCTGGCAAACCGGGTCGCCGAAGTCTCGACCGCGACCGTAGCACACGTAGTTGGGCACGAGCTGCCCACCGCTGCGGGCGTTGTAGCGTACGTGCATGCGGTTGCCGCAGAGCCCGCAGACGGCGTGGCCCTGCAGCAGAGCACAACCCTCTCGGGGAGGACTCTGTTGTCGCTCCCAACCGAGGGCCTTGGAACTTTCTTGCAGACGTTGCTCGATGCGCTCGTGCTCTTCCCACGTGACGTACCCTGGGTGAGCGTCCTTGATGAGAGCGTGCCACTGCGCTTTGGGCAGGCGCTCGCAGCGCATTGTCCCGTCGGGTTGCTTGCGGCAGCGGTTGCGACCGTAGGCGTAGGCGCCAGCGTACCACGGATTGTGCATGGCGTTGGACGCGCGGCTCAAGGAAAGCGGCACCCAGCACAACTCACCCTTACGCGGACCGGCAAGGACGCGCGTGGGGAAGAGCAAACTCTGTTGCCGGAAATGCCTGACCGTGGCGCTCAACGCCCCGGTACGTTCGAAGGTCTCAAAGAGCAAACGTACGCTTTCCTGCACCTGTTTGTCGGGGTCCAACACCGCGCGCCCGTCGGCGTCGCGGACAAAACCCACGGGCAGATGGCAGCGCAGCTCGCCGCGACGCGCCTTGTTGAGGATGCCGCCGCGCAGACGAGCATGCAGAACGTGTAGCTCCGCCTCGCTCATGGTTCCTTTCAATCCAAGCAGCAACCGGTCGTTGAAGTGTGCTGGGTCGTAGAGGCCGTCCTCGTCGAGGATCAACGTGTCGCTGAGCGCACAGATTTCGAGCAGCCGATGCCAGTCGGTCGAGTTGCGCGCCAGCCGCGAAACCTCGAGCCCGAGCACGATGCCAGCGCGGCCGAGTCCGACCTCGGCAACGAGCTTCTGAAAGCCGGCGCGATCGGTCGCTGAAGCTCCCGACAGCCCGAGATCGGAGTCGATGACGACGACGCGGTCATGCGGCCAGCCGAGCGCCACAGCGCGCTGACGCAAGGCGTACTGACGCTTTGTGCTCTCTGTGTTCTCGAAGACCTGTCGCATCGTGGACTGGCGCACATACAGGTAGGCATCTCGCCGCAGGTGGCTCGCGGTGACCTTCTGGTTACCTTCGTTGCTCATACACGTACCCCCTGTTGACCGGCCAAGGCCATGCTGGCCAGCACCCGAACAATAGCGGCGTCGATTTCGTGGTCACCGACGAGAGACGTGTTCACGCGCGCTGCGGGTCTTGCCAAGGAGGAGCATGCCGAGGGGCGCGCCATCCAGGCAGACAGTCCTTGCCGTCGAAGCACGCTCAGCCCGCTAGGACAGCTGTTGGCGTTCGACCCTGCGAGCACGTGGGTGCGTAGTGCTTCATACGCCGTCACGGACACGGCGCTGTCTGCAGCCGTCGGCGCAGCAACGGTCACGGGTGTTTTTTTTTCTGTCGGGCAAGAGCCCGCTCGATGCTGCGCGGATGAACGCGGAGCTTGAGGCGCTGCCAGACGCGGCGCCCGAGCTCGGCGGAGCTCAGCGACGGTTCCTGCGCCAATTGCTCTTGAAGGAAAGCTACCGCCTCGGTACCAAGTTTGTGCGCGCGGCGCGGGCCGCGCTTCTTGGGGATCAGACCAGCGAGCCCCTCGCGTTCGATGGCCGCCTGGGCTTGATAGAATGACGGGCGCGAGAAGCCGAAGGTCGCCGCGCTGCGACTGACGGACAGGCCGTCGGCGTTCACGCGGCGCACCATTTCGTACTTCACCTGGACGAGGTCGCGCCTGTCGAAGAAGGCGGACGAGGCGAAGAGCGGGTCGGCAACCTTGTCGGGTTTCGGGTTGAGGCTTCCGTGTTGCCGGAGGGCATCGACCTTGGGATCTGGAGTCTTTGTCTTGGTCATCGCGCTTCCAACGTTCGAGTGCAGATGTTAGCTCTATTATGCCGTCAATGGGTATCGTGTCAATAGGCAATCGCACGCACGTTCCAATCCCAAGCCATATGTGTCCAGCGCCATGCCAGCCATGAGGCAATCCAGCATCATCTGCGCTGTCGCTGCATGGCGTAATGAACATTACACGCACGGCATAATGGGCCTTACTGTCATTGTTCATGAACGCTGCGCAGATCATGGCTCGCACCCCAGCAACAAGACCGCGAGCTCGATCAGATCTGGGACGCGAAACCGCGCTCTGCCGGCCCCCACGGCGACGTACGGGTCTTCGGGCGCCAAATTGGTCCACCGCGCCGGCAGTGATGCCCTGTGTCCCTGCGGGCTCAGATAGAAGACGCGCTCCTCACCCCACTGGGCTCGATGCGAGACGGCATCGATCTCCTGACCGCACAGCGGATGAAAGGGATGCGTGATACGCACAGGGCCGGGCACTTCTCGGGCGCGACCTGCAGTTGATTCAGTGGACGAACACCTTCGCGAGCGCTTGCGCCCATGAGAGCCGATAGCGGTGCGTGTGCTGACGGTCGCCGCCTTCGTGGCTCTGCGCTTGCGGTGTCTCTGGCGGAGTCGGCACCAGCAGCGCGAGGCGACCTATCAGCTCCTCGACGCTGAGGCGAGTGCAGCCAAGAGCGGCTCACGCTGCGCGAAATCGTCCTCGCTCGGGTCGGCGTCGATCCATTGTCCGCGCTTCTGGAGCAGCGCGACCTCGCGGCGGGCTACCTGGCGAAGGTGCGCGAAGACCGCGTGCACGAAGATGCGGACCACGTGGGCGAGCAGCTCGGCGTCGTAAGCAAGCAGGTAGCGCACCGGTGGCGGGACGGTGATGACCCACTGGCGCAGGGGGACATCCGGGATGACGTTGGTGCACAGGTGCGTCGAGACGTCGACAAGGCGGTCGAAGCCACACGTCGGGCATCTGACGCGAACGGCGCCCATCGAAACGATGCCGCAGGCGAGAAAACCCTCGAGCTCACGCCGGCAAGTGGCGGCACACTCGGAAAAGACCGCGCACTTCGGGTCGCACACGTCGGTCCTACCTTTCACAACCGAGTGATGAAGAGATAGTTTCGCTGCTGCGCACGACTTGCGCAGGTCGACGCCTGGCGGGTCACGGTCTGCGACGTGCACGGCCGCAGGTCCAGGTATGCCGTTGACGCGAGCGCCTTCGCTCTGATTCAAAGACGAGGCGACACGGCCGGCCGCTCTCACGCGGCCCGTATTGGTTGGAGGCCTTCATGCAAGCAGCGGTCATTCTCATGCCCCGGATCCTCAATGAGTCTCAGCGGGGCAAGGCGTTGACGGCCAAGCTGCGCGCCGCGGCGGACAAGTGGCAGCAAGAGGCCAACGCGTGCCAGAAGCGCTTGCCGGAAACCATCGAGCGCCAGGCCAAGCTCGGGGACACCGCGGCACCGGAAGTGACGTTCAAGCTGCGACGCGATCGTAGCGTGTTGGAGACGGAGCTGCGCAGCCTGCAAGAGCGCATGCGCTTTGACGTCGATGTGCACCGCGAGTTTTACAGCGCCCAGGTGGTCGAAGCGTTGCGACCCATGCTGGCGGAGCTGGCCAAAGAGCGACAGCTCGGGCTCATCCTACCCATCGACGGCCACAACGACGCCAGCTACGTGCACGCGGACCACGATCTAACCGCCGAGGTGATCCGGCGACGCGACGCCGTGCGCTAGTGGCGATACCCATGTCAGCGGTGCCGGTGCGACTGTCGCCCGCACTCGTCTGCTTCGACCTCGGTGGCGTCGTCGTGCGCATCCAAGGGTCGTGGGCCGACGCGGTGCGTGCGGCGGGGCTTGCCCTGCGTGACGGGTTTCGTGCCGATTCACCGGCGGTCGCCGAGCTCGCACGACGCTACCAGTCGGGCTTCGTCGATACGCGCGGCTTTGCGCGTGAGCTCAGTACGCTCAGCCGCGGTCAGTATTCTCCGGACGAGATCGCCCACGTCCACGAGGCCTGGCTCATCGGCGAATACGACGGCATGGCAGCGCTCATGGCGGAGCTGCGGCACCAAGGATTGCAGCTGGCGGTGTTGTCGAACACCAATGAAGCTCACTGGCCGCGCATGCTCGCGTGGCCGGCGCTCGCTCCCGTGCATCACCTGCTCGCTTCGCATCTCATCGGCGCCGTCAAGCCCGATGCGCAGGCCTATCGCGCCGTCGAGGAGGCTGCGGGCGTACGCGGGGAATCGATCCTGTTCTTCGATGACATGCCCGAGAACGTCGCGGGGGCGCGCGCTGTGGGCTGGCAGGCCGCGCTCGTCGATCCCAGGGGCGCTCCGGCACAGCAGGTGCGCAGTGTGGTGGCGCGCATCATGGGAGCTCAGTCCTCATGCTGGTAGTCGATGGGAAGACCGCCAGTGGCGCGGACGACCACTTGTCCGACGTGTTTTGTGTACCTATTCTGGTGGGCCACCTACCCAACCGGACACATACGCCCGCGCGTGCTGCTCCCGCTCGACGGGGCTGTCGTGCGTCTTGACGAGCGGGGAGCCGCTGCTCGACTGGTGCTCGACGAGCTTGCGGTAGAATCCGAGGACCGCTTCAGCGGGGATGCCGGCGACGCGGGCAATCTCGATACCGATCTGATCGGCCTCGCGCTCCTGCGTTCGACTCAGGGGCGTGAGCGCGAGCGCCGTGCCAAAGTCCCAGCCGATTTGCGCCTCCGCGTCGTCGTAGTCGCGGCCGGGAAACTTCGGGTTCAGACGCATCACGAACGTCACCGTCTCCCGGGTGTGCTCGGCGAGCGAATGTGCGATCTCGTGCGCCAAGACGACTGCGACCTCCTCGTCGGTGAGGTGATACGAGGCGATGAAGTCGCCGCCGACGAGGACTTTGCCGCCAGCCATGGCCGCCGCGTCATCGCCGGGGTCACTGCTTTGGTGCAATTCCCAGCCCCAGCTCGCCGCATCGGGGCGAATGCGTATCGCGGCTGCAACCATTCGAGCGAAGAGCGCGCGCGCCTGCGCGAGCGCCTGCGGATCCTGATCGAGCCGACCGCCGCTCCTTCGCTTCTCGAGCTCGGTGGCGTAGACCACGGCTCCCTGGCGGTTGGCGATGTCCGTCGAGTAGGCGAGATCCTGGAAACGGCCGCTGACGGGCGCCATGTGCTCCGAGCGCTTGATGGGTGCAGAGATGGGTGCGAGCGCCTGGGACATGCCCGCTGCCCCGTGCGAGCCAAGGAGGCCCTTGCGGAGCAACATCGTGCCCTTGGCGGCTGGCTGCGCACCATCATCATGGGTGCCAAGCGTTGGCGTCGACCCAAGCTCGCGGCTGTTCCCGCGCGCTGGGACCTTCTGGGCGAAAGGAGGTGTGGGTGCTGATGGTGGTTGCACCGTGCCACGTGCAGCGCCATCGATTTCGTTCACTCTTGCCACAGCGCGGCCTCCTCGAAAGCTCGCCACCCCGTAGGAGTATCGGTGCGGTCAGACTGCGGTTGCGTCACAGAACGGCGTGGTGCCCGCCTCCCACTTTGGGCCTGATTGCACGGCCACCGAATGCGCTCAATAGAAGCTTCGCGTCCTTGCCCCCGCGGGTCGCAACGACTGCTCGGGGCGCATAGGCGAAATTAGAGCCCTCGTCGAGCACTTCTTCACGCCGATGAGCGGCGTAGATGGGCCAATCTCGGTTGCGATCCCGTCGTTTCGACCACGATTCATGCTCAATAGGCCCGCAGCCGACAGTCGGGTAAGGCAGCACGCGTCGCAATACTGTCGACGGCGCACACCCGTGCCGTCGTCCCACGCGCGCTTGAGTGCAATCCGGTACTTCCCCTCCTCGGTGCGCGTTAGGCGGTCGTTCGACAGCGGCGGCCGATGCCCGGGCGCCAGCTTCCAGGTCGAACCCGTACGCGTTTCTCGGCGCCTTCTGCTCGCGCT
>CAYHNK010000266.1:0-6801 GCA_964357695.1 uncultured Bdellovibrionales bacterium
CCGAGATCGGCCCACCTATGCCGCTCGTCCGCGTGAAGAAGTGCTCGACGAGGGCTCTAGTTTTGCCTACAAGCCGAAGCATGGATACGTCGATCGAGTGCGCCCAGGTCGAGCTGCCAGAGGCGCTGGCGGCGGAGTTCGTGACGTACTGCTTGTCCAGAGCCGCTGCCGCGACGTCTCCTCAAGAACGTCGCCTTTGGGAGAACGGGGTGGAGACGTTCAAGGTTAAGGCTGGCCATGGCTGAGCACGGAGAGAGTCCGGCCATTTTTCGTGCGGACCAGACGTTCACCCTCGCTGCCCGGGGTCGCGTCCTCGTGGGGAAAATCGTGTCCGGCAAGATCAAGGTCGGAATGGTGGCTTCGCTTCCTCACGGGGCCGATTTCGTCAAGGCCAAGATTCGCGGCGTTGAATTCCTGGACAATCTTGCTGCCCGGGTCTTCAAGATCGGCCTCTGGTTCGACGACGCAGTTATGCCTTCGAGCGCCGCGTGGGAGGCGATCGCCTGCAACCGTACGGAGTTCTCGATTCTCGATGCCAAGTGAGCGGCGGGAGCGGGCAACGATGAGCGACATGGAGCGCAACCTGCTGCTAAGGACCGCCCGAGAAATGCTCGACGGCACACTGAGCCCAGTCGAAGCTTCGAGGGTGCTCAGCCGTCTGGCTCATCGCGTGTCCGTTGATCCGATGGCTGACCCTGACCTCGTGGTCTTCATCGGCGTCGACTCCGAGACCGACGACCTGCCGGTCGGCGACGTGCGGGCACTGTGGAATCGCGATGCCCTGCGCGAGAAGGACGTCGAACTCGCGAGAGCGAACGACCTGTACCGTGAGTCTGTCGAGCGCGCATGCAGAAACATCCTTCGGAGGTACGCCGACGAGACAGGTCCGACGTAACATCCCAGTTGGAGCCGGACGCCGCCCACATGGCCATCGACAGAGCACTTGAAGCTGGAGTTGCCGCCCGCGTCGGCGAGGCAGCCCAGCGAGTCCGGTCCGCCGGTGGCTGGGCTGTCGTGGTCGGCGGGTTCGTTCGCGACCAACTACTCGGCGTCACGTCGAAGGACATCGACGTGGAGGTGTACGGGCTCACCGTCGATGGGCTCGCAGACGTCCTGGGGCAGCTCGGGACCGTGCTGCGCGTCGGCGAGAGCTTCGGCGTCCTCAAGCTGGCAGGGGTCGATGCCGACTTCTCTCTGCCGCGAGGATGCCCAAGCCCTGCTCGGCCGACACGGGAGAGCTTCGCTGAAGCCGCAAGGCATCGCGACCTGACCATCAACAGCATGGGGCTCGACGCTCTGACCGGCGAACTCCTCGACCCTCTCGGGGGTAAACGCGACATCGAAGCGGGCGTCCTTCGGGCCGCCGATGCCCGGCACTTCGGCGAGGACCCGCTGCGGGTGTTCCGCGTTGCGCAGCTCGCGTCGCGGTTCGAGTTCCAAGCGGACCAGGAGCTCGTTCGACTGTGCCAGGCGCTTGCTGTCGACGGGGTGGCGCCCGAGCGCATCTTCGAAGAGCTGCGCAAAGCGCTGCTCAAGGCTCGGCGACCATCGGTCGCGTTCGAGCTCCTTCGTGAGACTCGAGCGCTTCGCGTCCTCCCGGAGCTCGCGGCGTTGATCGATATCCCGCAGGACCCCGAGTGGCACCCCGAGGGCGACGTGTGGACCCACACGCTGATGGTGGTCGATGAAGCGGCGCAACTCCGCGACGGCGGTGACGACGACCTGCCGCTCATGATGGCGGCGCTCTGCCACGACCTCGGCAAGTCTGCGACCACGGCGATCGAGCGCGGGAGGGTTCGCTCGCTCGGACACGAGCAGCAAAGCGCGGTCGATGCCGAGCTTCTTCTGTCGCGACTGCGTGCCTCGACGGTCCTCACCAACCAGGTGAAGGTGCTCGTCGCGCATCACCTCGCGCCCGCGCATCTCATGGAAGGCGCAGCAAGCGACCGAGCGTACCGGCGCCTATCGCGCGAGCTCGCGGCGGCTGGCACGAGTATGCGTGTGCTCGAGCGGCTTGCGCGTGCCGATCACCTCGGGCGCACCACAGCCGAAGCGCGGAGTCGGACGTTCCCGGCTGGCGATACGTTCCGCGAGCGTGTCGCTCGTCTCGAAATAGAGGCAGGGGCGCCCAAGGACGTCGTGCTCGGGCGCCATCTAATCGCACGCGGGATGCGGCCTGGTGAGCACTTCCACGACATCTTGGCGCGATGCCGCGACCTCCAGTACGAGACGGGCTGGGACGACCCGGAACGGATCCTCGACGCCGTCCTTGGTCCTCGGAGAGGTTGATGCCCGTACGGCCGTTCAAGCTAAGCGACGATTCCGTGCAGCTGCCGCGCGGCACCCGGGTCGTCTTGCGCACCGATATCCGGGGCGAGGACGGGTTCGTTCATCGCATGGCATCGGTCGCGGTCGTCCGCGACAACTTCTACAGCACGTACGTACTGGAGACCCCGAGCGGCCGCGAGTTCACCGCGCAGCGCGATCAGGTCACGCCCCAGCGGCAGGACGCGATAGCGGCACTCGGCCGGCGGCAATGGGATTTCCGGCGGCTCAAGAGCGAGATCGTGTACGCCGCCACCGTCGGCAGCCAGGCATGGGGCCTGGCCGACGAGAACTCGGACGAGGACGTGCGGGGCTGCTTCGTCGCGCCGTTCGAGGAGCACGTCGGGCTGTTCGACTATCCCGACGAGCTCGCCGACCCCGACAGCGATGCGCAGTACTGGGAAGTCGAGAAGCTCATCCACCAGGCGCTACGCGGGGACGCCAACACGCTCGAGACGCTTTGGTCCCCGCTCGTCAAAGTCGTTACGCCGCTCGGACAGCGCCTCGTCGAGCGGCGGCGCATCTTCGTGTCCATGAGCGTCCTCGGCAGCTTCGGCCGGTACGCCCAGAGTCAGTTCAAGCGCATCGAGCGCGCGCTCAAGCGCGACGCGGCCATCGGCGAGCTGTTCGCAGCGGCGGAACACGGCAGCATCGAGACGGTCGACGCCGCGGCCGAGTTCATACGGAGCCGGAAGGTCGCGCCGAATCTCGGCGAAGCTCGTCGCGAGGTCCATGCGGTCGTTCGGTCGATCTTTGATCGCGGGCTCATCGGATCTGCCAGCTTCGAGGCGTTGATGAGCGCCATCGCCGAGGGACGGCGCTCGGAGCTCCAGCCCCAGCCGCACCGGCCCAAGAACGCCTACAACCTCCTCCGGCTTCTGCACTCGTGCCTGAGCTGGCTGCGCACGGGCGAGCCACTGATCGAGGTGAAGCCGCCCCTGCGCGACACGCTCCTGGCGATCAAGCGTCAGGAGGTCGACATCGAGCGCGTCATTGCCCTCGCCAAGGAGGTCGCGAAGGAAGTCGACGAGACCGCCGGGAGCGCGCACCTGCCCGCGCAGCCTGACTACGAGTCAGCCGACGAGCTACTCCGCTCGTTCCGCCGCGAGTCAGCCCGTCGAAGTCTCGCCTCAACGGGGCATATCGTCGACGCCGCTCCGGCGAGCGCTACCGCGGTGACCGCAGATGATGCCTACGTTCCGACGCTGTTCCCGGTGGCCCTGCCGCCGGACATCGACGTGCCGCCCTTGCGGGACTTCCTCACACGCTACACCGAGGCCAACTCCCCGGAACACGTGGGTCTCATCTGGCTCGCCCTGAGCGGGGCGCATGCCTACGGGTTTCCTTCGCCTGATTCGGATCTGGATTTGAAGGCCATCCACGTGGGCCGCCCGCAGGAGGTGATGGGGCTCCACCCGACATCATCGTCGGTCGAGCTGGTGACCGAGTGGCGCGGCCGTGAGTACGACTTCTCGTCGAACGAGCTCGGGCAGGCGGCCCTGCTGATCCTCAAGGGCAACGGCAACATGCTCGAGCGGATCCTCGGGCCGATGCCTGTGCTGACAACGTCGATTGGCCACAGGCTGCGCGAGCTCGCACAGGCGAGCCTGAGCCGTGCGGTGTACGACCACTACAGCGGCTTTCTGCGCGGCATGGTCCGCGAGTCCGAGGTCGAGGCTCGCGCGGCTGGGCGTACCGCCAAGCGCCTTCTCTATGCCTACCGCGTGGCGCTCACCGGCGTTCACGCCCTGCTCACTGGCGAGATCGACCCTGACCTCACCCGTCTCGCGCCGAAGTACGGCTTCGAGCGGGCGCTCGCCCTCGTGCACATCAAGACCAAGGCAGAGCACGTGACGATTGGCGAGGCAGACGCGGCGGAGTATCTCGCGGACATCGACCGCCTCGGGAAGGCGCTCGATGAGGCGCGAGAGCGCTCGGCTCTGCCCGAGGAGCCACCGAATCGCGCCGAGATCGAACGCATGGTCCTCGACCAACGGTTGGCTCAGGCGACGCGCTGGCGGTGACTCTGACACTGCGATATCGCATCGGCCTGGGAGACGCTGCTCCGGCTCGTTCGGGTACGACGCACCGCGGATCCCCGCCGGCGTCTCGAACACGCTAGGGGTAGCAACATGGACCGGGGGACATCCATGCAGGCACGTTCGTATCTGTTCTGCGGACAGCGGCTGGACGAGTGGCTCGATTTGACACAGCGCTCTGCGGTCGACGCGGTCGGTCGCATTGCGCGCGACCAGTTCATGAACGCCTCTGTCGATGATGTTGTCGAGCACATCGTCGCGAGGCACCAAGTCGCTCCGCTGGAACTTCTGGTCGAGCACGCAGCTGTGGAGGACGTGGTCGAACGCAGCCTTCGTGTCGACGACTACGGCCGCGAAATCGCCGTGCCGGCGAGCACGTTCACGACCAAGACACCGTTTCGCGGAAATCCGAAGCTCTGGGACCTCAGTCCCAGCCTGAGCACCTCAGACCCTCCGACGGGCACCATTCGCGCGCACGGGAGCGATGGCGGCGACCTTCTCTTCGTCCAGACGGTGCGCAGCGGTCAGACTCGTGACCTGAAAGCAGAGCGTCAGCGTCACATCGATTCGATTCGTCAATATCTCCAGTCGCAACGTGAGGGGATCGAGCACCACAACGCCCGCCTGCCCGCACAAGTTCGTGATGAGGTCTTGCAGAGAAGAAATCGCCTGATGGAGCAGTCAGGGCTGCTCGAGTCGTTGGGGCTTCCCCTCGAAACGCGTGAAGGCCAACCCACATTCGAGCCACTTCCGATCGAGCGAGCTATCAAGCCACTGCCCCCGTGTCCGCCTGGTGGCTACAAGCCTGAACCGGCGCTCACAGACACGCAGTACGACGACATCATTCGCCTCCTCCGGCACATGGGGCGCAGCTTCGAACAAACGCCGCAGTCAGTGAGCTCTCTCGACGAAGAAGCACTCAGGGATCTTCTGCTCGCCGCGTTGAACACCCATTACCGCGGGCAGGCCACCGGAGAGGCCTTCCGCAAAGCGGGCAAGACCGATATTCGCATCGAGGCCGGCGACCGTTCCGCGTTTGTTGCAGAATGCAAGCTATGGAAGGGGCAGGCGCAGTTCACGTCTGGGCTAGATCAACTCCTCACGTACCTGATCTTTCGGGACGCCAAGACGAGCCTTGTCGTGTTCAACAAGAGCGTTGCAGACCGCAGCAAGGTCCTAGCGGAGATTCGTGCAGCACTGGAAGGCCACAGGGCGTTCAAGCGCTTCGAGGAAGGTAAGGAGGATGGAGAACTGCGCGTCGTCCTGCGCTCGTTGGCCGATCAAACACGTGACCTTCGATGCCACGTGTTCATGTTCCACATGCCCTGTGACAAGTCGCGGCCCGTGAGGCAGAGGAGGGTCGCCCCCAAGAAGACGAAGAAGAAGTAGCAAGGCATCTCGATGGCTGACATGACTGCCACAGTCGACGTAACGACTACCGGGCGGCGGCTTTGGGTGGTCGGGCTCGCTGGCGCGATCTCGTGGAAGTTGAGCACCAGCCGTCCTCAGGAGTTCCATCTGAAGCTACTTCCGGAGTGGACTCTGCTTAAACCCTTGTGATTCCTCCTAGCGCAGCGCGGAAGTCCGCCTCTGGATATGGACGCCTTGGACGCACGAGCGCGTCTATTCGGAATCGACCGCCTCTTCTTGCGAGGGCCGGACCTCAGCAATGAACGACGCTGGACCGTGCTTCGTGAGCCCGTCTCCATTATCCTCAACCGCCTCCGATGGGCATCGCGACAGGCGACCATTCCCCGCACGATCACCTACTTCCGTGAAGCGGTGGGTGACGCGGCGGATGTGGGACTGCCGAGTCCTGACGAGCTACCGCGAACCACGATCCGCGATTATCTCACCAAGTATTTGACCGAGGAGCCTTCGTGCACGCGGTCTTCGCCCACCTTCGACAGGTCGCTCGCCGTGAGCTCACGCTACCCGAGAACGTTCGCATCGAGGCGGGAGCCGTGTGCGTATCGCAGCGCTTCAATTCGGCCTTGGGACTTGCGCCCCATCTGCACGCGCTGGTCGCCGATGGCGTCTGGGTACAGAGCTCACCGGATGCCCAGCCGAGCTTTCACGCGCTGTCCGCGCCAAGCAAGGGCGAGCTCGCCGCCGTGGCGTGGTCGGTGTGCGAGCGAACCGTCAAGCTCTTGAAGAAGCGCGGACAATGGCTCGACGCGGACCCCAGCGAGGACCGGCTGGCTCAGGAGCAACCGCTCTTGGCGGGACTCGCCTCGGCCTCGATCGCGGGCCTGCTGGCCACGGGGCCCAACGCCGGTCAGCGGCCGATGAGGCTCTATGGCCGCGCCGCGCTCAGCGTCGAGGAGCGCGAGCAGAAGGCGCCGAGAAACGCGTACGGGTTCGACCTGGAAGCTGGCGCTCGAGCATCAGCCACGGACAAGAAGGCGCGAGAGCGACTGTGCCGCTATCTCTTGCG
>CAYHNK010000267.1:0-6764 GCA_964357695.1 uncultured Bdellovibrionales bacterium
GGGCGCGGATCGGTTGTGTCGCACGGTGGTGGCGGGGGGGACCCACGCGGCGAGGACCTTCACTGCGACCGACTACCGTTTGCGCTCACTCGGCTCGATGCTCAAGCCGAGCCAACGCGGGTGTCGACGCGCGACGGGCGACGCGCAGGCTCTGCAAGCGCGTGAGCACCTCCAACACGTAGCGCTTGGTCTTGGGGTACGGGATCTCTTCGATGAAGATCTCGTCGGGGAGATCGCCGCGCGCTTCTCTCCAGCGCGTCACGGCCCCCGGCCCGGCATCGTGGGCCGCAAGGGCATACGCGAGTCGGCCACCAAACGCGCGCACTGTTCGTCCCAGATAGCGTGCGCCAAGGCGTACATTGTTCGCCGGGTCGAGCATCTCGCGGCGACCGAGGGCGGCCCGTCGGTGCTCCTCGCGCCACAGCTCGCGTGCTGTCTGCGGCGAGAGATGCATGAGACCCAGCGTGCCCGTGTCCGAGGAGCTGTGCGGGTCAAACTGTGAGGTTACCGCGATGATCGCGGCGAGCAACGTCCCGTCCACGCGCGATGTGCGCGCTGCCGCGTCGATGAGCGGCGCGAAGGCCGTTGGGATCGCTTGCGGATCGCCGTTGCCCGGTGGCAGCGCCACGCCGTAGCGCTCGATGGCTCTGGCATGCAGCCTCGGCATGAGAGTGTCGAGCGACAGCTCGCGCGCGAGGTCCAGCGCGGCGGTGAGGGTCTCGGGTCCGAGAGCGTCAAGGTCGACGGCGAGCGCGGTCAGCTCACGTCCGGCGCGCCTACGCATGCCCGCTCGGGCGAGTGAGCGTGCACGCGCGAGATGGGCCGGCGTGCCTTCGCGCGGTAGCGCCGCTGTCACCTCGGCGGTGTCGCGGGCACGCGTCGAAATCCAGTGCTCCGCCTGCCAGCAGTAGGCGTCGCGGGCAAAGCGACCGCACAGTGCCAGCATTTCGCTGTGCGCACCGTGGTGATCGCCGAGCTCGTCGGCACTTCGCGCCGCCCAGTAGACGGCGCCAGGCGCCCGCGCGCCGTAGGGCTGCTCGCGCATGAGCGTGACGAAAAAGCGCCGCGCCTCGCGAAAAGCGCCGGTGCGAAAGGCCACCCACCCGAGGCCCCAGAGGGCCTGCTCGCGGGCGGCGCTGAGCGGGTTGGCGACCAGATCTGCTTCGAGGATCGCCTTGGCCGTCTCGAACTGCCGATGCTCGATGGCCATCTGGGCCGAGAGTGAGCGCGCCTCCTGCGCGATGGGGTCGCCTTCGGCTGCCGCGACGTTGGCGAAGTTTCTCTGGGCGCCGCGATAGTCCCCGCGGGCCCGCTTCGCGAGCGCGAGGCGCAGCTCGATGGCGCGACGCAGCGGTCGCTGGGATGCCGTAAGTCGCGCGGCCTCGAGCTTGCCGATGGCACCGCCAAAATGCTCGCTCGCGAGCAAGCGTGCGCCGACGGCGTAGTCGAGCTCGGTGGCGAGAGTGCCGGTGCGTGGCGCGGCGCGTCTGAGACTCTCGAGCAGCGCGTCATCACCCGTGCGGCCGTCGAGCGCAATTTTCGCAGCGGGGGCCGCAAGTCGGGCGCGGATGAGCGTGCGTTCTGGGCGACGGTAGCTCGTCACCTCGGCGAGCGTCTCATCAGCGAGTAGATAGAGCGCGCCGAGTGCCCAATCACTCTCCGGCGAGCTCCACCAGAGCTCGCGCAGGGCTCGCACCGCAGGCTCGCGGTGTCCCAGATGCACCAGAGCCGCGGCGTGCAACAAGCGCATCTCACCGCCCGACTCGATTGGCTCGCGCGTCGCGGCCTCGAGTGCCGCCCAGTCGCCGCTCGCGTACCGCGCCCAGGCGCGCAGGCGTCGCGCCACCGCCTCGTGCAGTCCGTCGGCAGCGAGTGTGTCGAGCAGCGCGAGCGCTTCGGCGGCGCGCCCAACCTGTAGCAGCCCCTCCGCCTGGGAGACGACGCGCCACGCGGGCGTGTCGTCGCCGTCGGTAGGCGCCGGCAGGTCGGTATCCAAGATGGGTGTGTCGTGGTCGTGTGGTGCGCTCGGCGCAGCGGGCACGCCGTCGTCACGCGCCAGGGCGGCCAAGGTCACGCTGGCGAGGATGGCGATAGCACGGTGAGATGGACGCACGTGGCGATGTTACCGACGGATGCGGCCGCCGTCGAAAAACTGGCCGCAGGCAGAGCGCTTCGCAGGTTTTTTTGCACACGTGGGAGATTGTGTGACGATATCCTACATGGACTTTACGTCTTTGCCTTCGGCAATTCGCTTGCGTCTGCTCAGCGCCGTAATGGCGACCGCCGCGGTGGTGGCGCTCAACGTGCTGCTCACCTCGTAACGTTCGACGCTTCACTGTCCTTGACCGCTACGGCTGCGCTCGCCTATAGAAAATCGGTCACGCAGTATTTGGGTCATCGCCGCGTCACGGAGCCGTCGAGATGAGTCGCACCGACAAACGCAAGCAGAGTCTCTATTTCCCGGTCGATATGCTGAAGGAGATCCAGGTGGAGGCCAACCGCCAGGATCGTTCGCTCTCTTGGATCGTGCAGCAGGCGTGGAAGATCGCGCGCAGCGAGATCATGCGCTTCCCCTCGGTCAACGATGTCGTTGACGGGACTGACGAGGAGGGGGAGGGCTAGATCGTGGCGCAGAGCGAGACGCGGCGGCAGAATCTGTATTTCCCTACCGAAATGCTGGCGGAGCTCCAGACCGAGGCATCGCGCCAGGATCGTTCGATCTCTTGGCTGATGCAGCAGGCGTGGAAGATCGCACGGGCGGAGCTGCGGCGCATCCCAAGCACCACCGACTACCTCCCCAGCGACGACGACTCCGACTCTGACGCGCCGTAGTGCCTCAAGGCAGCCGCGCCCAACACGAGCCATCGAGCGTGATCCGGCCGTCGACGGCGGGCTCGACGTGCCCGTCTGGGGCGCGTGCGACGAAGTCCAAGAACGCCGCAATCGTCTCATCGAGGTTGGTGATCGGCACTGGATGATTGAGTGCCGTCATGCCATCGCCGCCGCCCGCGACATATGACGAGGTGGCGACGCGATAGTGCAAGAGCTCGCCTGTGCCGGGCGCGTTGTCCAAGACCGGCTGCGGCGTGCCCGCGCTGTCGATCCACATGAGGTCAGCGATGCGGCCGCCCGGCTGCCCGTCGAGATGTGCGTCGCGTCGACAGTCGACGCTAAATTGCAGGTGTGAAACTTGGAGAAACGCTGGCGATGGCTCGACAGAATCAGGTCCGGCGAGGTGCGAGACGCCGAGCTCGAGGGCCGCGCGTAGCTCGGCCGCGGTGACCTCGACGACGGCGTAGGGGCCGGTGCCGGCCAGCAACTTCTCGATCTGGGTGCGGCGCAGCGCGCCACGTGGGATCTCGTCGATGAGCTGGCAACCGTCGTCGTCGCGCAGTGCGCCGGCGTTGATGACCGCCATCTGCGCTCCGGAGGGCTGCAACCGCGCGTACAGGGCGTCGGCCACCAGATTGCCAACGGGGGCCTCCTGGGTGCGCACATACGTCGGTCGCAGGTCGAGCGCGACGTTGGTGGTGGCCACGATCTCGGAGCCGTCTTCGGGACAGTTGGGCGAATGGTAGGCGACGCAGCTTGGGCCGACACTCACGACGAGCGCTAGCCACCCCGCGGCTTGTGGCGTTGTGACGTTACGGCGTGCTCGGGTCATTGGCCTTCCACCTCCAAGGTCGCGAGCACCTGCAGCCCGGGGACCGGCACGAGCCCGGGGAGACGATCGGGGCGCGGGGCCGGATCGGTACGCGCTTCATCGAGGGCGTTGTGCAAGGCGACGCCGAAGCGCAGGCGCTCGAAGACCGGTCGCATCACGAGCGCCACGTCGAGCTCGAAGGACGAAGGGATCTCGTAACGCACGAGCTGCTCGGTGGCGGTACGATCGCTGCTCGCTCGTGCGGCGGCGTAGCGCCCGAGCAGCGACAAGTCGGCCATGTCGGCCAGCTCGAGCCGAAGCGCCAGCAGGGCGCCGAGAGGCGACACGTCAGTAACGAGGTGTCCTGCGCCGCCATTTGTCCCGCGATCGGTCTGTCGCTGCCACCACAGGCTCGTTGACAGCTCCGAGCGCGAGCCGAAGATCACGCGCGTCGTGAGACTCGTCCCCACGGTGTCAATGCGGTCGCGTTGGCTCAAGGGAGTGGGGGTCTGGACGCCGAGGACGGGCACGATAGCGTCGTGTGTACGCCCGCCAAAGAGTGCTGCCTGCGTGCTGTACGTGAGCGGACCGGACACGAGACGATGTGCCGCGCCGATTTCCAGCATGTCCGTCGAGGTAGCCGGCAAGTCCGAGACGCCGACATAGCGTCCGGTCTGTAGCGCCGCCGGCAGCGAGTCGGCGACGTGGTCGTAGCGCTCGGCCAAGGTGGGCGCGCGCATGCCAGAGCCATAGCTGGCGTAGATCTCGGTGCTCTCGCGCAGCCGATAGCGCGCCGTGAGGCTCGGCGTGACGTTTTTGCCCGCGTCAAAGCCTGCCTGGTCACTCACGAAGATGACGCCGATGCCGACCTCGAGACGCAGCGCCCGGCTTGCCTGCCAGGCCTCCTGGGCAGAGAGCACCAGCGTCGTTCGCCCCGCGCCCGCTGGGGCGAGGGCGTCGGCCGCGACTGTGCCGGGGGTCTGAGGCATGCCATCGGCGGCGAGGTTGCGCTCGAGCGCCAAGGTGTCGAGGGTGTTGCGGCCCACGGACAGGACAACGAGCAGTGCGTGCTGGGCGCTCAGACGTAGACCGAGCTCGCTCGTCAACTGTAGCAGCTTGCTGCCAACGCTCGTCTGCTCGCGCACAGCATCGCCGAGCACCTCGGGCAGGCCGTCACCGTTGCGATCGGCGAGCACAAAATCGGGCGGCGAGAGCTCGTAGCTCGCTTCGCGCCGATCGAAACCGAAGCCTACCTGCGTACGCAAATACCGACCTTCGGCAAAGAAGATCTCGTGGTTGACCTTCGCGCGCAGTGCGCGCTGCGATTGCCAGCCCTCAGGGCTGTACGTGTCGACGGCACCGACGTAGCCACCGCGGCGCAGAAAGAAGTAGCGGGCGGCAAGCTGCGTGCGGCCTGGCAGGAGCGTCTCACTCTTGGCCCCGAGTCCCACCGAGGCGGTCAAGCGGGCATCGCGCAACGGCCCGGGGGTGGTCGATGCGGGCAGCGCGCCGGAGTAGGCATCGCGCGTGACTTCGCGCTGCGAGCCGTCGGTGGCGTGCACGGCCACGTCCGCGGCGAAATCGGCGAGACGTGTCTTGCCGCCGCCAAGGAGTGACGCGGTGGCGGTACCGAGGCGTTTGGCGTCTGTAGCAGTGAGTCGCGATGCGTAGCTGCCAAGGCTCAGGTGGCCCGCCACACCGCTCACCGTGCGCGTGCGCACCTTCACGACGCCCGCAGGTGCGAGGGGCGCGGCGAGGGAGCCGCCCGGTTGACGGTGGATCTCGACGCTGTCGATGAGCGCCGCAGGCATGTCCCACAGTCCTTCGCCGTCGTAAGCATCGAGCAGTGGTAGGTCGTCAACTTCGAGCAGCACGTCGCCGGGGCGTCCCTGACCGCGCAGCGCGACGCGGAAGAAACCACGCACATCGCGGGTGATGTCGACTTCGGGAACAGCACGTAGCACGTCGACGAGATCGCGCGCGCCCAAGGCGGCGATTTGCCGTCGCTCGATCCGTGTGACCATGCCGAGCTCGAGGGGAGGGGGGGCGCTTGCCAGTGGCTCCAGATCGACCTTGGACCCGCCACCAACTCTTGCGGGTGCACTCGGGGCGTCGTCCTCGTCCTCGGCGACGTCCTCCTCCTCGTTGTCAGCCTCGCGCGTGGGCGCGCCAGGCGCGGGCGCGACGGTCACGAGCTGCGGCTTGCGCTCGGAGGCAAACGCGGGGATGCGGTTCTCCAGAAAATCCACCGCGACGACGTAGTACTCGAGCGTCGGCGGGGCGATCTCGGCGGCCGGGATTTCGGTGGCGTACTCCTCGCCGGTCTCGCTCTCGATCTCGCGGCTGAGCCACCCCTTGGTGGCCGACGTGCGATAGAACAGCTCGAGGCTATCGACGTCCTCCGCACCTTTGAGGACCCCGCGGATGACCACCGGCCGACTGGCCGAGACCGAGCTCGGGGCCTTGTGCGCGAAGCGAATCGTCGCAGCGCCGCGCGCCGCGGGCGCGACGAGGAGCCCCGCGGCTGCAAATAGGCAAGAAGCCACGCACGAGAAGGCCGTCGTCGATCGATGCGCCATGACGCGCTGGCATGGCACGAAAGCGCCCGCGTGCGCAAGACGACGCTTGCCCGCGGGGACAGCCCTTCCTATACCTCCCCCATGCTAGGTGGCTGGGCGTATGCGATGGCGGTGGTGCTCGCACCGACTTCGAGCCCGTACGAGGTGAGCTGGGGCGAGGATGCGGCCGCGACCGCTGCCGCCCTGTCGGTGTCGGCCTTGCTAGAGGCGGCGGTGAAACCATCGCTCGGGCAGGCACCGGACTGTCGACACGTGGTGGACGGCCACTGCGACGCGGCCGATTTGAACGCCATCGATCGCACGGTGGTCGGCAATCACTCGAGCGCGTGGGGCCGCGTAAGCGACGTCGGTGAAATCTCGGGCATTGCCGTGCCGCTTCTTGCCGCCGCGATCGACAGCTATCGACACGATGGTCCTCGTTGGTCGCGCGAGGCGATGGCGGACACCTTGGTGATTGCCGAGAGTCTGGCGGTCGCCAACCTCGCGACGACCGCGCTCAAGATGGCGGTGCGTCGGCCGCGACCGTCCCAGTACGGACCCGC
>CAYHNK010000268.1:0-6753 GCA_964357695.1 uncultured Bdellovibrionales bacterium
GGGGGTCACGCCTTGTTGCAGTAGGGCGCGGAGCTGCTGATCGAGATGGCGCCGGTCGCGGCGCGTCAGCGTGCCCGACAAGAGCTCGGCGACGGCGACAGGTGTGAGATAGGCTCGCGCTTCGTCAAGCGCCTACCAGCGAACGAGCGCCGCGCCCCAAGTAAACCCGGAGCCGAACGCAGCCATGCACACCAGCGAGCCGGGCTTGACCCTACCCGCCTGCACGCACTCGTCGAGCGCGAGCGGAATCGAGGCCGCGGTGGTGTTGCCGTAGCGCTGGATGTTGCTCACCACCTTGTCCGGAGACAGCTCGAGGCGCCGCGTCACCATCTCGGTGATGCGCAGGTTCGCCTGGTGCGGGATGAAGAGATCGATGTCGTTCGGCGTCAGGCCGGTTTCGGCGAGCACTTCCATGACCGCCTCGGGCATGCGTGCCACGGCGTGCTTGAAGACGTTCTTGCCGTTCATGTGCGCAAAGTGGGCGCCGGCGGCGATGTGCTCGACGTCGATACGGGGATTGACGGCGCTCGACGGGTAGGCCGCCTCGAGCTCGGTGGCGTAGCGGCCATCCGCGTGCAGCTTGACCGAGAGCACACCGCGTCCCTTTTCCTCGGTGGGACCTAGAACCACCGCCGCCGCACCATCGCCGAAGATGACCGAGATATCACGCCCGCGATCGCTAAAATCGAGACCCGTCGAGTGCACTTCCGCTCCCACGAGCAGCACCCGCCGGTAGCTCCCCGTGCGAATGAAGGCGTCCGCGGTGGCGAGACCATAGAGAAAGCCGGAGCATTGATTGCGCACATCGAGGGCCGGCACGCCCGCGGGTATGTCGAGCTTGGCCTGCATGAGCACGCCGTCACCGGGGAAGACCTTGTCGGGGCTGAGCGTCGCATAGACGATGAGATCGATGTCGTCCTTCGACACCTGCGCGGCCGCGAGCGCTCGTTCGGCGGCGCGCGTCGCGAGATCGGAGGTGCCCATGGGCGCGGTGTCAAAATCGACGTAGCGGCGCGTCTGCACGCCGGTGCGCTGCTGGATCCATTCGTCGCTCGTCGTCATGACCTTGGCGAGCTCGTCGTTGGTCACCACCCGTTCGGGCACATAGTGCCCCGTCCCCAACACCGCGGTGCGTAGCATGGGCGCTCCCCTCCTGTTTCGTTCAGATGTCCAGATTGCGTACATCGAGCGCATGCCGCTCGATGAACTCGCGCCGCGGCTCGACCTGATCACCCATGAGCACGGTGAAGATGTCGTCGGCGGCGACCGTGTCATCGACACGCACGTTCAAGAGGGTGCGCGTCGCCGGATTCATCGTCGTCTCCCAGAGCTGCTCCGGGTTCATCTCGCCAAGACCCTTGTAGCGCTGGATGGCGATGCCGCGCCGGGCCTCTTCCATGATGCGGTGCACCGCGGCCCGCAGCTCGGGTACTTCCACCACCTCGTCCTCATACGACAGGAGATACGGCGGCGCTCCGGCGACGGTGAACTTCTCGCCGAGCGCGCGCAGCTCGAGAAAGTCGGGGTTCTCAAAGAACGCCGCATCGACCACCGACTGGCGCGGCGTACCGAGCTGGCGCGTCGAAAAGCGCCAACGGCGGCTCTGCTGCTCCGGATCGTCCTGCACTTCCATCTGGAGAGGTAGCGCATCGGCGTGGTTGCGCTCGAGAAAGGACTCGATGCGCTCGCGGTCGGCGCCCAGATCGGCGATCTTGAGCGACTCGGGGCCGAGCTCGGTCTCCTGCACGATGGCGTCGACGAGACGAGCGTCGCGGCGCTTGTCGACTTTTTCGAGCAGCTGCTCGTAGGCGAGCACGCTCTGGCACAGCTCTTTGAGCGCCGCCCCTTCGAGGCGACCGGCGCCCTCGCCATTGACGAGCAACGTCACCTTCTGCGTGGCGATGTCGAGCAGGTAGGCATCCATCGCCGGCTGATCTTTGAGATAGAGATCGTGCTTGTTGCGCGTCACTTTGAACAGCGGCGGCTGCGCGATGTAGAGATAGCCGCGCTTGAGCACCTCCGCCATGTGTCGATAGAAGAAGGTGAGCAGCAGTGTGCGGATGTGGCTGCCATCGACGTCGGCGTCGGTCATGATGATGACCTTGTGATAGCGCAGCTTGGCGATGTCGAACTCGTCGTCCCCGATGCTCGTGCCGAGCGCGGTGATGAGCGTGGTAATCGCCTCGGAGCCGAGCATGCGATCAAAGCGCGCTTTTTCGACGTTGAGGATCTTACCGCGCAGCGGGAGAATCGCTTGATTCTTGCGCGAGCGGCCTTGCTTGGCCGAGCCACCGGCGGAATCTCCCTCGACGATGTACAGCTCGCACAGGGCCGGGTCTTTCTCCTGACAATCGGCGAGCTTGCCCGGCAGGTTGGCTGAATCGAGCGCCCCCTTGCGGCGTGTGGCCTCACGCGCGCGTCGCGCTGCCTCGCGCGCCCGGGAGGCCTCGACGGCCTTGCCGATGACCGCCTTGGCGGCCGCGGGCGTCTCATCGAGGAAGATCTCAAAGCCGTTTCCGATCACCTGCTCGACGACGGTCTTGACCTCGGAGCTGACGAGCTTGTCCTTGGTCTGCGAGCTGAACTTCGGATCGTGCATCTTGACCGACAAGACCGCGACGAGCCCTTCACGCATGTCGTCGCCGCTCAGCGTGATCTTGCCGCCGCGCAGCATGTCGTTGCGCGTCGCATAGGTATTGACAGTGCGTGTGAGCGCCGCCCGCAACCCCGTCAGATGCGTGCCGCCATCCGGGTTGGGAATATTGTTCGTGTAGACGAACATCTGTTCGCCGTACGTGTCGTTCCACTGCAACGCCAGCTCGATGGCGATGCCGTTCTGCGAGCCCTGCAAGAAGATGGGATCCGGATGCAGCGTGTGCTTGTTCTTGTTCAGGTGCTTGACGAACGAGACGATGCCACCCTCGTACTTGAAATCCTGCGTCTTGCCGTCACGCTCGTCGGCGATGGTGATGGCGACCCCCGCGTTGAGAAACGCGAGCTCGCGCAAACGGGTGGAGAGGATATCGAAGGACAGCTCGATGAAGGTGAAGATCTCGCGGTCGGGCTTAAAGTGCACCATCGTCCCGGTGCGCTCGGTCGTCCTCACCACCGTCACGGGCGTCATCGGCGCGCCGCGTTGATATTCTTGTCGGTAGACTTTGCGATCGCGATACACTTCGAGCGTCAGCTTCTCCGAGAGAGCGTTGACCACCGAGACACCGACGCCGTGCAACCCACCCGAGACCTTGTAGCTCGCATCATCGAATTTGCCGCCCGCGTGCAGCACGGTCATGATGATTTCGGCAGCGGACTTCCCCTCGGTGGGGTGCTCATCGACGGGCATGCCGCGACCGTCGTCGCGCACGGTCACTGAGTTGTCGACGTGCACCGTCACCTCGATATTGTGACAGTAGCCGGCGAGCGCTTCGTCGATGGAGTTGTCGACCACCTCAAAGACGAGGTGATGCAGACCCGAGCCGTCGTCGGTGTCGCCGACGTACATGCCCGGTCGCTTGCGCACCGCATCCAGACCCTTGAGGACTTTGATGCGTTCGGCGGTGTAGCTAGCTGCGGCTGCGGATGCTTCTGAGCTCAAGAATGGCTCCTCGATAGAGTGGGCGGCTAGGCAATGCGCCCGGCGTCGATTTCGAGGACCTGGGCATCGTCGCCGACGGGCAGTGCCACAGCGCCGGTGGTACTGACCCAAACCTGCCCTTCCATGCCGCGGATGGCGTCAAAAAGCAAGCGTGAGCGCTCACCGTCGAGCTCGCTGGAAACATCGTCGAGGAGCAAAATGGGCGAGCCGTCGTACAGCTCACGCACGCGGTGCAGCTCGGCGAGCTTGAGCGCCAAGACCAAGGTGCGCTGCTGCCCCTGGGAGGCGAAGCTGCGCGCCTCGTGACCGGCGAGCGCCAAATCCAAGTCTGCCCGATGCGGTCCGACGCTCGTGACGCCCCTTGCTCGATCGGCGCGCCGTGCACGCCCGAGCGCAGCGGCAAAGCGCTCGGCAAACGGACCCGTGTCGTGCGCGGGGATGCCGGAGTCGAGCGACGCGCTGAGCATCAACCCCGGCATCATGTCGGCAAACAACGCCGCAGCGAGCGGCGCTAGCGCGGCAAGAACCTCGACCCGTGCCGTATGGATGAGCGTGCCATAGCGCACGAGCGCCTCGTCGAAGGAATCGAGCAGCGCGGCTTCGGGAGCGATAGCTTGGCGCAAGAGCGCATTGCGCGAGCGCAATGCCTTGAGATAGGCGAGCGAGGTGTCGATAAACGCCGGCTGTTGATTGGCGACGAGACGGTCGAGAAAACGTCGGCGCTCTTCGGGGCTGCCTTTGACGATGCGCAGATCGTCAGGAAAGAACGACACCACGTTGACGAGCTGCACGAGGGTCGCGAGGCGGCGCAGGGGTCGCTCATCGACGCGCAGCTGCCGCTGGCGTGGGCCGAGCGAGATCTCCACCGCGTGTCGTACCGAGCGCCGCACAAACGCTGCCTCGAGGTGCGCACTCGTTCCGCCATGGGCCAGCATGTCTTTGGGCATAGCGAAGCGAAACGAGCGCCCTGTGGCGCACAGATAGAGGGCTTCGAGCAGATTGGTCTTGCCTTGACCATTCTTGCCGCGCACGAGCACGATGCGGGGCGAGAGCGCGAGATCGAAAGGCTCGAGGTTGCGAAAGCCCGTACCACGCAGGCGTTCGAGGTACATGACCTCTAGATACGCATCGGCATGACGACGGCGAGAAAGCCTGGCTTGTCCCCGGGCTTGACCACCCCGGGAGACAGGTCGTCGGTGAGCTCGAGCAAGATGTCGTTGTCGTGCACGAGCCCAAGGACATCGAGCAAGTAGCGGGCATTAAATCCCACGGTGAGGCCCTCGCCTTCGTAGGAGACGTCCAGCGTCTCACGCGCCTCGCCGTGCTCGGGATCTTCGGCGACGAGCTCCACCTTGCCCTGAGACAGCGTCAGCCGCACGCCGTGCCCGCGCGCCTGCGACAACAGCGACACCCGCTTGAGGGCTTCGGCAAGCGGCGCACGGGGGATGCGCGCGCGCTTGGTGGCTTCACGAGGAATGACTTGCTCGTAGTCGGGAAATTGGCCTTCGACGAGGCGGGTGGTCAGTGTCACGGCGCCGGCACGCAGGAGACCGGCATTTTGCGAGAAGCCGAGCTCGACCTCGTCGAGCTTCTCGCTGGTATCGGCGAGCACGCGGCGCAGCTCTTGAAAGCCCTTGCGCGGCACGATGACACCCTCGGTGAGGGGGATCACCGTCTCGAGCGTGCGCTCCGACATGGCGAGGCGATGGCCGTCGGTCGACACCATGCGCAACATCTTCTCGCTCGGTCGCGTGCAGAAGACGCCGCTGAGGTTGTGGCGGTTGTCGTCGGTGGAGACGCAGAAGATCGTCTGGTCGATCATCTCGGTGAGCAATGCCGCGGGCAAACGAAATGTCTTCACCTGACCGTACGCGGGCAAAGCGGGGAACTCGTCCGGGGCCATACCGACGAGGCGAAAGCGGCTCTTGCCACTGGTGAGCTCGAGCCAGAAGTTGTCTTGCCGCTCGATGGAGATCTCGTCACCGGGTAGCGACTTGACGATGTCGAAGAGCTGGCGCGCATGCACCGCCACAGCCCCGGGGATTTTCACGTCCGCGCTGTACGTACCCGAGATGCCGACGTCGAGATCGGTGGCGCTCACGCTCAAGCGCCCTTCGCTCGAGGCTTCGAGCAGCACGTGGGCGAGAATGGGCATGGTGCTCTTTTTGTCGGCGACGCCTTGCACGCGGTAGAGCGCGCGCGTCAGCTCGGTCGTCCGCACGGTCATTTTCATAGCTCAGCCCTCTCGCACGAGAATCCCGGTTGGTAGCGGTGCCAGGAAGATTTGTCAAGCGCGGCCTGAGCTTTGGAGAGGGGCGCGGTGCCGTCGCGAGACCACTGTTCTTTCTTCTCTATATATATAAAACAATAATAAGAGTGATCGCCTGTGGATCTGTGACTTATGGCTCAAAGGTGTCTGATCTCGAATAGTTGAGGTGGGGACAGCGATGTGAGCGCAGGTGGGCAGGAACTGGGGGCTGAGCCGCCCCCTGCTTGTGCACAACGTTGGGCACATTGTTGGGCGCAGGGTACGACACAGGCTACACACAGGCCAAATGGCGAAGAAATCCGCGATCGCGCAAGGAGCAAGCGCGCGCAATCAGTGGATCACGGCGCCCAGGTCGCGCGCGGCTGGTTGGGGTACCCAGAAGAAATCCGACCATACCGGCACCGCGGCACCGGCGCCGAGGGCGTAGCTTCCGGCGGTAATTCTGAAATCATCCGGCGTGACAGGAGAGGTCGTGGCGAAGCTCGGCGAAACGCCTCGCAGTTGGGCATTGCTCGAGTTGTTGGATGCCACGAGGCCAGAGGCTCCCGTTCCTTCAATCATCACAGCAACGATTGGAGAGCTCAGCGGCGCGTACGCCAGATTGTTGATGACGGTGACATCGGTGACGGCCGCTTTCAGCCGGACTCCGCTGAAGTACTGCGCGGAAACGACCGAAGTGTACATCGTATTTTCATAGATGGCGACATTGTCGGACGGAGGCTCAACGCCCCATACACCTACCTCAAAACATGTACCACCCTGAGTGTTGCCAGAGACGTCACAGATATTATTGCGAACGGAAACATCCCTGCACATGATGACTAACTGAGTTTGGGTGTCTGCACCAGAAATAACCCAGTTGCGCTCGAAGATGACGTCGCGAACCCGC
>CAYHNK010000269.1:0-6732 GCA_964357695.1 uncultured Bdellovibrionales bacterium
TGGTAGCTAGTCGGGCTCATAACCCGAAGGTCCAAGGTTCAAATCCTTGCCCCGCTACCAAAAGAAATTGCGGGCTTAGCGCTGGTCGTTAAGCCCGCTTTTTTTTGTCCGGGCCATTTTTCGGGCCACGCGACCCGCGGGACCCCCTCGAGCTTTGTCGTCGGTTCCCTGCACCGAAGCGATCGGTTCCTGCAGGAGCCTGCGTGCCTGTCTCTCAACTTCGACAGCGCGGAGAGGAGAGCAGCACGGCAGTCCCGACGAAGCATTGCCGCGGATGGCGGATCCGGTGCGTTGACGGATCCGGCAAGGACCCGGCATTGGCCGAAGCTCTAGGGGGAGTGGCCCCGCCCAGGCTTGAAACGCCGTTCAAAATATAATCGTTTTGACAAATATTATCCAATGACTTATATTTACATCCGTGCTTCTCGATGTTGCCAAAGCCCTGGAGTCTACGGGCGCCAAGATCCAAGTCGTCCGCGCTCCGGTCAATGTGGATGGACGCGATGCCTTGCTGACGGTGGAGCTTGACGGCAGGGTAATCGAGTTCGCGGTCGAGGAACGCCGACACAACCCGTACCTGACCGATGTTAGCAAGCTGGCTGAGTCTGGGCGCAGGCGGAAAGGTCGACGGCACCTCCTTCTGGTGTGCCCGTACATCAGCTCGGCTGTCGGCGACGCACTGATCGGGGCGGGATGGTCCTGGGCCGACAGCTCCGGGGATTTTGACCTCAAGGCGCCAGGCCTGCGCCTCCGCCAGAGGCTTGCCGTGCAACGCCCGCCACGACGGCAACGCGAGTTGCCGGGAGGCGCCGGCAGCACGGCAATCCTCAGGTGGATGCTTTCGAAGCTCCCTGTGGGTGAGCGCATCGATCCGGCGAAGGTCATCGAAGTCGGCGGCGTGTCACAACCTCGTGTCTCGCAGCTCATGCGCGCACTTGCGAGCTTGGGGCTCCTCACCCACGAGGGCCGCGTGTACACGCTCGCGGCCATCGAGCCCCTTCTCGATGCGTTCTTGAGAGACTACCGGGGTCCGGGAGGCTCGGAGCGCCTCGCCTACACGTTGGACCCGCCCAATCAGTTTGCGATGAAGGCCGCCGGCGTACTGAGCGGAGCCTTGGCGCATGACGCCTTTGCATTTTCCGCTGACGTCGGTCCAGACCTTCTGTCGTCGTGGCGGAATCCGACGCACACGATCGTCTACGTGCGCCAGAGTATCGCGCTCAAGGATCTTGGTCTCGTTGAGGCCAAAGGCCGAGACGACGCGAACGTTCTCATCCGGATGCCCGCTGACGAGTCGCTGTTCTCAACCGTCACCCACTTTGCCAGCGGACAGACGAAGGTCCCGTTGGTGGACCCGCCGCAGATGATGTGGGATCTGCTGGATCTCGGTGGCGAAGACCGCCAAGAGGCTGTGGGGAGGCTCCGCGAATGGTTCATTCAACACCGTTGAACGAGCTCGACCTCGTGGCCACCTCAGCCGCCGACGATGCTGCTTTCGTCGCCATTCATGATGTGGCCGCGCTCATGGATCGGCGCGGGCTGGAGCGGGCTCTCTTGATTGGCGGCCACATGGTGAGCCTGCACGCTCGCCGATGGGGTTTGGATCTCTTCCGAGAAACCCAAGACGCCGACCTCGGTGTCCCACAGCTCACGTTGAACACCGTGGACGTGGTTCCGGCGTTCGACGCGCTCGGATACAGCCGGGTCCGACCCAATCGCTTCGCCAAGTCAATTCTCGCCGTCCCCATGGACAAGGATTCGGACCCCGGGGATGGGCAGGCCGTGGTCGACATCCTGGTCCCAGCCCTCACCAGTCATCCGCGCAAGAACGTCGAAGTTGGTGGTGTAACGACTATCGAGGTGCCCGGCTTGGCCGAGGCTTTGAATCGGCCGCCGACGGTGATCACCCTCAAGCTCACGCGCCGCAATGGCACGGTGCTCACTGCATCCGTCAAGATCCCCGACGAACGGTCGGCGCTCATTCTCAAGACTATGGCATGGGACGTACGCCGTGCCGGCAAGGACGCGGTCGACGTGTGGCGCTGCCTGGAAGTAGCCTACGCCGCAGGGCTCACACCTCACGACATGGGTTCCAACGACGGCGCGCGGGCCATAACCATTCTTGAAAACTCATTCGGGTCAGAGAAATCCGAGGGCGTGGTTGCGCTGGCAACAACCCAACGCCTCCACGCCCGCGAGATGACCGAATGGGCAACACGCATTCGCGCCCTTGCCGCGAGGCTTCGAGCGTGAGTGTAGCCCGCGCCACCGCTGCTACACGCCGGGCACCGTCACGAGCAGTGCCTCGGTCGCATAGGTCGCACCGCCGCGTGCGCCCGTGCCACGATCACCGTTCGTCACGAGGAAGAGGCCGAGCTCGTCGGTGTTGCCCGGCCAGGGGCCGTAGTCGACGACCGGGATCTCGCCTGCCGTGCCGCCCGCGACGTCACTCGCGTAGCCGACGTAGCGTTCGCCGAGAGGCGTGACGACAAGCCCCGCGACGACATCGCCCGGACCGCCAAAGTAGAAGTCCTGCGCGTAGACCGTCATGTTGACGCTCGTCGCCAGCATGTCGCTGCCGGTCAGGCCCACCTGCTCACCACACACGTAGAGTGCGGTGTTGCCCGTCTGTGTCGCGTGCTCGGTAAAGAAGTAGGCGCTGATCTCCCCCGCGTTCAGATCGAAGGCGAGGGTCACCTGGCGACCGTCGCCGATGCTGTTCAGATCTCCTGTCGAGAAGACCGAAAGATCACGGTTGAGCACGACGAAGTCGTCGAGGCCATCGCGATCGGTGTCGAGCCACACCTCGTGACTGACCGGCACGAGGTGCGTCTGCCGCTCCCAGGTGTTGATCGCAAAAGCCCAAATGAACGACGGCTCGTCCGAGCAGTAGCCAGCGGGCACGGGGTACGTCATGACACCCACCGCGCGCAGATCAGGCGTTGGCTCGCCGGCGCCGGAAGCGCCCGCTGGCAGGTTGTCACTCTGCGCCACAAGCGCGTAGGCGTCATTCTGCGCCGTGCCCACGCCGCGGTTGTCGACCGGGAGGTAGTCGACCCCCGAGGCGTCGAAGGTCAAGACCGGCCGTTGCGGCTCGAGCTTCGCAGCGCGTCGCGGTAGCACGTGCCACGGCAGATGGATGGCGCGCGTGCCATCATCGAGCGCGAGATAACCATCGTATTCGTTGGTGGTCAGAGCGCTCGGGTTGCCGCCCTCGGTGCCGGAATTCATGAAGTTGCCCGACAAGAGCGCACCGCGCACGGTCATGGTCACCGTGAACGAGGCACGGTCGTGGTCATCGACGCGCACACGCGAGGGTGCTTCGATGGAGACCGCACCGGTGGCAAAATCATCGCCATAGCGGAACACCGGCGTGACCGTGAAGCGGGCGGCGCGGCGACCGAAGTTTTCGATGCGCACGCGCTTGCGCAACACCAACACATCCTCGGCGACATCCACGTGACCAAAGCTCAAGACCGGCTGATCGTCGGAGCTACTCCACGCGACGACCTTCGCGGCGTAGGCGCGATCGACCCGCACCTCACCACTGCCGATGCGGCTAACCGGTGCCAGCTCGCCCTCGGCCGTCGTGCGCATGTCGGCGTCGGCATTGTTCATCAGCAGCGCCTTGATGCGCAGGGGGTCGAGCCGATGCCACTTGCCATGGTGACGGCAGTCGTGACGTCGTCCACCCTCGTTGTCATCACGCCAACCGTCGTCGCGACGATGATGATCGAGGTCAGCGTCCCAGCCGGCGATGAGCAACGCCGCCGCGCCGGTGACCATCGGGGTCGCACCCGAGGTACCGCCAAAGGCTGCGCGTCCCGTGCCGCTTCCGGCCACCGCGGAGACCGAGGCACCAGGCGCACCGATCTCGGGCTTGAGCAAGAGGTCGCCCATGCGTGGCCCGCGCGACGAGGTGCTTACCAGGGTACCAACGAGCGCCAGACCGTTGTCTGGATCGAAGCGCACGTAGGCGGCACCGGTGCGCAGCATGTCGCCGTCCACCTGGCTCACCATGTAGCCGGGAATGCCGATGGGGTCGCCGCCGCCAAAGCCACCGTCGAAGGGATCTCCCGGAGCCACGAGCGCGATGACCCCGAGCACACCGCCCGCGAGCTCGATGTTGCGGACCTTGTCGCTAAAAAAGCACGCGCCACGATCGACGACGACGATCTGCCCGGCGAGTGAGCCGGGCGCAAACGCGGCGCAGCCATTCAGATTGCCGCCGGCGCCGTCTCCATAGGTCACGGGGCCTTCGATGATGCTCGTGAGCACGCTCGACCACGTCTGCCACACGGTGACGTAGTTGCCGGCATACGTGGCCGGCTCGATGACCTCCATGTATGGCAAAAAGGCCGAGGGCACTTGCGTTTGCGCAACCGCGAGGGCGCTGCGCGCCGCAGACGGCGTGCTCACAATGAACGGCAAGTCGGCGCTGTTGCCGGCCGCGGCGACGCTCAGCACACCGAGGGCCGAAGCGTTCTCCACCGCGAGCGCGAGATCGTCGTCGAAGGCCTGGCCGTAGAGCGAGCCGAGCGACATGTTGACCAGATCGACGTGGTCGGAGGGATCGCCATCACCGTTCGGATCGACTGCGTACTCCATGGCTTGTATCAGCCCCACGCCGCTGCACGAGGTGGCGACCGAGGAGCAGACCTTGAGCGCGTACAGCTCGACGCTGGGGGCGACGCCACCTTGACCGCCGATGATCGCCGCCACGTGCGTGCCGTGACCGCCGCCGATGCCGTCATCGAGCGGGTCGGCATCGGGCTCGAGGTCGGAGAAGGGCCAGTTGGAGCCGACGAAATCGTAGCCGCGCGTCACCTTGCCGGTGGGAAAAGTTCCCGGCTCGATGAGCGTCGGGTCGTTGAGCTCGTAGTCGAGCGGATCACCCGAGCCGCCCAGATCGGCGTGCAGGTAGTCGATGCCCGAATCGAGCACTGCGACGCGCACGCCGCTGCCGGTGATGCCCGCCGCCTGCACCGCTGCGGCGCCGATGTACGGCACGGTCTCGGTGAGATCGAGGTCGTAGTCACCGACCGGCACGACGCGCTGCACGTCGGGGTCGCCGGCCAAGGCTGCTGCCTCGAGCGCATTGACCTCGAGGAAGACGGCATTGAGCACGACCTTCGTGCGCGCGAGCACGCGGGCCGACGGCGCGAGCGTGCGCACCCGCGCGAGGAAGGCCTGTTGCGCTGCTTCGAGCGTGGCGTTGTGGTCTTGCTGTACGTACGGGTCGGTGTCGGGTCGCTCAGCCACGGACGGGGCCCGCAGCCGCACAATTACCTGGGTGCTCTGCGTGCGTGCCCCGGCGAGGAGGTCCAAAGTCGCCGCCTCGATGCCTGATGCGTGCCGCGGTTGCGCCAGCTTGAGCGCGCCCACGTGCGCCGGCAGCGGTCGCTCGCTCCTCGCAGGCGCCGCAGCGGTGGCACCCCCCGACCACAACAACGCCAACGAGCAAACGACGAAAACACGTCCGCGTCTCGATCTACTGATCATTTTGGGCATGACCCCCTCCTCAACTTGGTTACTGCTCCCCGACACAAGATAGTCAGTCCGGCCCCACACCGCCTGACCAAAGATCACCAAAACACACATCGGCGTACGTGTCTACCGACGCGGTGCGTTAGTCGGTGAGCGTGTCGCAACGACCGTGGCTTCGCACGCGCCTTTGTGTTTATCCTTCCGGCCGCGAGGTATTGCATGATGCGATGGAGTCGGTGGTGGGCGGCGTTGCTGGTGCTATTGAGCTTCTCTTCAGCCGTTGAGGCCAAGGTGCGCGTCGCCGTGATGCCGACGCAGCTCGATGACACCGCGGTACGCGACGTGCCCAAGCTCTTTGACGACTACGTGCTCGCCGCAGTGCACAAGCTGGGCGTCTACGACGTCATCGGCCAAGACGACATCAACGCCATGCTCAGCTTCGAGCAGCAGCGCGATCTCGTCAATTGCAGCGAAACTTCGTGCCTCGCCAACATTGGCGGCGCACTCGGCGTCCAGAAGCTCGTAGTGCTCAAGGTGGCGCGCGTCGGTGCCAACTGGGTGACCACCGCCAAGCTGCTCGATCTCGCCGCGGCACAGGTCGAGAACCGCACCACCGGCGTCGTGCCCGGTGACGTGCAGCAGCTCCTCAATGGCGTGCCCGCTATCGTCGCCGAGATCTTTGGCGTCACCGCTCCTCCCGTGCCCGTGGCCGCGCCGGCCGCCATCGCCACACCTACGCCCACGCCGGTCTCGGCCCCAGTGGCAGCACACGACGACCAGCAGCCGCGACGCGGCGCATCGCCCACGATCGGTCTGCGGGTCGGCAAGAATTTCAGTGCCCCCGAGGGCAGCACCAACACGATCGGCGTGCACCTGTCTGCCGGTTACTACTTTGCCGACTTCTTCTCACTCAGCGCTTCGACGCGCCTTGACAAGCTCGCGCTCGGCGCGCGCGCCATGGTGTATCCCATCTTCCCGCGTGCCATCGTGCGGCCCGCCTTCGGCGTCGCCGCCGGCTATTCGAGCAGCACGGCCCCCAACGGGGACGTGTACACGACGCTGAGCACCGGCGTCGTTGCCGGCGTGACGGCAGAGCCCGTGCGCCATCTCGAGCTCGGCATCAACTACGGCTGGCGCTACAACAAGACGCGCGTTGCCATCGCCATCACCGACACGACGACGTCCAACACCGGGACCAACCACAACGGCGATGTCACCGCGAGCTGGCGGTTTTAGCTTCTTGCC
>CAYHNK010000270.1:0-6711 GCA_964357695.1 uncultured Bdellovibrionales bacterium
CGAGCAGCAGACCGATGGCGTCGAGCTGCGCTGGCGAGCCACGCCTCAGGATCCCTGGCACGCCCAGAGCCTCGGGCGCGCCGAAGGAGGTACCGCGCCCCCCGCTGCGCGCCTCGTCGCCGTCTTCGACATTGATCGCGACGGCCAGCCCGAGCTGCTCGTCGAGCGGGCGAGCTTTCGCCTACGTGGCGGCGCCAAACAACCCGATGACGACACCCTGTGGCTTGCGCGCCTGGAGAACGGCGGGCGGCGCTTTGCGCCCGTAAGCAAGATGGTGATTCGCGAGTACTAGCCCACAACCCTGGAGGTCCCCCATGTCCAGTCCGTCTTTCGAAATCAAAGCCAAGCGTATCAGCGACTCACGCGGTCGTCCCACCGTGCAAGCGACGCTCACCGTCGGCGATATCAGCGGTATGGGCGACGTCCCCGCCGGCGCCTCCAAGGGTGAGGACGAGGCGCGCACCGTCGATGCCGACGAGGCCGTACGCAATATCCACGAAGTCCTCGCACCCATGATGCAGAAGGCCGCCCTCGATTTGCGTCAACACGCGAATGTCGTGCGCCTCGATCGCATGATGGTCGAGAAGGCCGGTGCCAACTTCGCCCACTTGGGTGCCAATGCTGTCGTGCCCGTGTCGCGTGCCCTGTGGCAGGCAGCCGCGCGCCTGCAAGGCACCGAGCTCTACGCCTACATTCGCCAGCACGAGCCCGATGCCATCGCCGGCCCCGGGCCCGTGCGTTTCTTCATGAACATCTTCAACGGCGGCCTGCACGCGCTCAAAAAGGCCGACGGCGAAGTGCTGGGACGCGATCGCATCGACATCCAGGAAGTCATGATCGTGCCGATGAGCGGCAAGAGCTATCGCGACGCGCTCGCCATGGGCGACAAGATCGATCAAGAGCTCAAGGCGATGCTCGCCAAGAGCTTTGGCGCCGCCAAAGTGACCCGCGCCGACGAGGCCGGCTTCTCGGTCAAGGGTCTCGGCGACTCCTCGCAGGCCATCGATCTCGTCTTCGAGGCCATCGGACGCGCCGGCTTTGCTGCGGGACGTGACGTCAAGCTGGCGCTCGATGTCGCCGCCGCCTCGTTTTACGACAAGAAAACCAGGCGCTATCAGTTCCGCGGCGAGAGCGTCGACAGTGCCGCCCTGATCGCGTTCTACGTCGATCTCGTCAAGAAGTACCCGGGCAAGGTGCTGTCCATCGAAGACGGGCTCGACGAGAACGATTGGTCCGCCTGGCCCAAGCTCTCGGCCGCCATGAAGACCCACGAGGTCATCACCATCGGCGATGATCTCTTTGTCACCCAGCTGCCGCGCCTCGAACGCGGCGTGCGCGAGCAGGCGGCCCACGCGATCCTCATCAAGGTCAATCAAAACGGCAGCATGGTGGGCACTCTCGACGTCATGAAGTACGCCAAGCAGCACGGCATGCAATGCGTCATCTCCCATCGCTCGGGCGAAACTCTCGATGACAGCATCGCAGATCTCGCCTACGCGACCGGGGCACTCGGACTCAAGACGGGCGACCCACAGCCGGAGGTGGACTTCCCGGATCGCTCAACCTGGGTGCGTCGGCAGAAGTACTTGCGCATGGTGGCCATCGAAGGTCACGACCAGCACAAGTAGCGCCGGTTCAGTCGCCTTCAGGCTGTAGACGCCGCGCCGCTTCGACCCACCCTTCGCGCCTGGCGACCTCGGCAGCCTGCGCCCGCAGATCCTCATCCTCCTCGTCAATGGCGCCCGCGAGGGCCGTCAGCGCCAGGCGACGCACGAGCTCGCTGCCATCCATCGCGTCGCGCGACAGCTCGCGCACTGCGGCCGCCGCCTCGGCCTTGGCGGCGCCGGTCTTGGCCAACGCCACGCGCGTCTCGAGACCGAGCAGCAAAGCACCCACTGACGGCGATGCCGATGACAATGCCCCGAGCAGCTCGAGAGCTTCCACACGCTTGCCCTCGAACGCCAGCATGCGCGCGCGCAGCATCGCCACTTCGAAGACCGGCACTTGGTTGCCGATCTGCGCTGCGAGGCGCCGGGCTGCCACATAGTCGCCGCGCCCGAGCGGCGCTCCGAGCAGCTTGCCGGCGAGCGACACCAGCACCGCATCCCGCTGTGTTGGCAGCACGGGCCGCTTGATGGTGCGATGAAATGCCAGCGCCCGGTCGATGCGCTCCCACGCTTTGGATTCATCGCCGCGCACAAGACCTTCGAGTCCTTCTTGGTAGCTCTGCGCGGCCGCCTGCTGCTCGGCGGCGAGCGCATTGATATCGTCGGCCAGCGTGCTCTCGATGGCGCGAGCGCCCAGACGCGCGACCACCGCATCCCCGTCTTGCATGTCGCCTGCGCGATAGAGCGCCAGCGCAACGCGCGCGCGATCGTTGTCATCAAGACTGCCCGTGCCTTCGGCGTCACCCAGAGCAACGAGCGCCGCGTCAAAGTCGCCCTGCGACGCCTTCTCCTGAGCTCGCTGCGACAGACCGTCAGCGCGGGCCGTGGGCGCGAGCGTCGCAAGAGCACCGACGACCCCCACGACGCCGACGACAAACAACCCGTACGCCCACTGGGGGAATCCCGCGCCGCCGGTGCTCGCCCCAACGGTACGAGCAATACCGGTCGGATACCCCGACACCGGCCGCTCCGCGAGCATCACCAGGCCCTTGCGCCCCATGTGCCGGGTCACAAAGTAGTCGAATACCCGCGGCAGCAGCACCGTCAGCGCACCGACGGTCGCCGCTGCAGTGACCGCCGCGGCTGTTTGCGCCACCGCGGCCACCATCGCGAAGTAGCCGGCGATGGCGAGGAGCATCATCGAGCCGACAAATTCGTAGGCGCCGAAGGAGAAGTGCCGCAGGTACAGGTCGCCGACGCCCGGGACGAGTGCCGACAGACGCGCGGCCTTGGCGGCACTACGAAACGGAATGCGGCAATCCACGTGGCTGCAAGCGGCAACATCGCCGGCGCGCCCCGGCACGATGCGCAAGCACGACGGACACAGGTGCTCGAGTGCGGTGCCCGCTGGCGCACTGCCCGCGACCGTTCCCCCCGGCGTGAGGCGCTTGGTGAGCGCCTTCACATCCGCCGAAGGCAACAACTGGAGCCGCACCTTGGTGTTGTCCGCCAGCTCGATGACGAAGAGCCGACCGAGCAAGCCCTGCCTGCTCGCCCGACGCACGCTCCCGAGCTGCACTTGGTTCTTGATGTCGCGCGGCCTCCCCTTGCCGTCGATCTGAAGCAGGAGCAAGCGCTGGTCGGTCAGCACGAGCGCCGTCATGTTGTTGTAGTAGGCGGTCCAACGGCCACCCAAATAGGACTCGAGCGCACTGTACTGCACCGCGCGCGCCGCGTAGACGATCGACTCGCCCGGCGTCAGCGCCTTCTCGAGCAGCGGTCGCAGGCGTCCCAGCAATTTGGCCCGCGCCAAGTTGGCGCGACGGACAAAGAATCCGCGGGTCTCAGAAAAGACGTCCTCGGCGCGCAGCGGCAGCTTCGCACCAACCTCCTTGAGCCACAATGCGCGCGTCGCGTCCGGACCGTTCGGTTGCCCCTGAGTCGTCGACATGATCCCTCCCCTGCGCGCCCCTACGGCCGCTCGTGCGGCATGAGATCGCGTGGGCTGCGAAAGTACTGGTGGCTGGAATAGCCCAAGAAATTCGACACGCGGCTGGTGTACACGCAGGCGTAGTCGGTGACCTGCTCGCCAAACCGACTGTTCTCGCCGGTCTCTTTGAAGACGCGCCCCCAGTACGGATTGGCGGCCCGCTCGAGGCTAGTCTCGCGCTCCTCCATCTCCGCGAGCACTGTCTTTAGCTCGCGCTTGGTCGCATCGCGCTCGAGGCGCACGGTGTCAAACCCCGTCGACGCCCGGGCGCGCTCGCTGCCCATGGCCTGCTCGAGCGCCGACAGGTACTGGCGCTGCAGATTGGCTCGCTCGTCGAGATCGCGTCGCCGCACCTCGAGCTCCTCGAGGCGCGCCACGTCGTCGCGTCCACGCTCGAACCGTAGGATCTCATCTTCGATCTCTTCGACGATGAGTGCGGTGCGCCACAGCGACGCCTTCTTGCTGCGCAGGATGTCCCCGAAAATGTGGTCACCAACGTAGAGCACTTCCTCCCCCGACACGCCGAGCGACGCCTCGAGCGACGCGAGGTTACCACCTTGGTACGCCGTTCCCCGCTCGAGCTGCTCGGCTGGCTTGTCGCGCACGCGACCCCCTGCGCCCACGGCAAAAAACGGCTGACGCTCGGTGAAGAACGCGGGCTTGCGCGAGCCGACGACGATGAGCTCGAAGTAGCTCTGCCAGCTCGCGTACTCGGGAAGCTCGCCATCGAGCATGAACTTCATCAGTGTGTCGGTGTAGTCCCAGTACGAGTTGGTGAGGAGGAATAGCTTTTTACCCGAGGAGCGCAGCTTGTGCAGCGTGCGGGCGAGCAACGGATCGCGCTCGATGAACTGGCCAAGATCCGCCTTGACGACCGACTTCAGCGTGTCGTCCGCGTGCGCGGCGTCGATGCACTCGCGCGTATCCTCAAACAGCTTCCAGGTATCGAGCGAGAATCCCTCGATCTTCTCGAGGTAGTCGATCATGTTCGCGTACAGGCAGGTCTCGGGCAGTGAGAACAACGTGTCGACCATCGCAAAGCGCGGTGGTGCGTAGCGGATCTTTTCACGTCGATACAGCTCGCGCCGCTCCTCCTTCGTGAGCGCGCGTCGGCCGTGGTAGACGCGTCCGACGTGGTTGTGGCGATCGAGCTTGAGGATGTTGCCGAGCTGTTTGTCGACGGTGAGCCCGCGGATGACAAAGCGTGCGTCATAGGCAAGGTCGCGGACGGCCTCCGGATAGCCTCGCTCGATGAGCTTGTCGATCGTGAGTCGGTAGGCGCGCTCTTCGATGCGCTCGCGTCGATAGCGCGCGAGGGTGTAGTCCATGTCAAAGCCGATGGCTCGGATCTGATCCAGGCGCAAATTGCGATTGACGAACACCTGCAAGTGCCGCGGCGGTCGCTGCGGCTCGATGATGGGCCGCGTCTCGTCAAGCTGGGAGAGCCCCATCATGCGCCCCTTAGTTGAGCCGATCGCCGAGACGTGGCACAGTCACACAGACGTACAATGAGCGGCATGACATCCTCTCACAAGCGGCGCACTCAAACGCGGGCCTACGCTGGCATCAGCGCCCAGATCATCGGCCCCGACGGTCGCCGCACGTCCACCGAGCGCATCGCCAACATCAGCCTCGGCGGCCTTTTTGTCGAGATGGACGAGCCCCTGCCGTTCGGCGCCGACGTCAGCATCGAATTTACCTTACCCGTCACCCCTGGGCTCATCCGCTGCAAGGGCTTTGTCGTCTGGTCGAGCAAAGAGCAGGACACAAGCAGCGGCAGACCGCCCGGCATCGGCGTGCGTCTCATCGACATCGGTATGCGGGAAATGCGACTCGTCGCCGATTACGTCGAAGGCCGGCTCTAGCGGCCGGCACGAGCCTGCCAACGGATCCCGTGGGTCACCCGCCGCGGCGACGAGGCGTCGGGATCCCGGTCGACTCTGACGGCGGGCGCGTGGCCTTCGGCATCTCGATGTGACCTTTGAAGTGGGCCCCGTCCTCAATCACGACGCGTGGCGCCACGATGTCGCCCACGACACGAGCATCGGCGTGCATCTCGACCTTGTCGGTCGCCATCATGTTGCCGCGCATCTCGCCTTTGATCGTGATGTTCTCGGTTTGGATATCGGCCAGGATCACGCCGGTCGACTCGATCACGAGGTGCTTTTTGAGCGTGATCTCGCCTTCGACGCGGCCCTCGATGATGAGGTCCTCCTCACCATGCAGCTCGCCCTTGATGAACAAGCCACGACCAATTACGCCCGCGGTATCAGTGTCAGCCATCGAGTGTCATCCTCCTTGGGCGACTATGCCCAAGAACCGAGGGACGACGCAAGCGCCATGTCGACGCGTCACATGCGCTCGGGTAGAGCCACGTGTGCCGTGTCGGCAATGAGTCCGAAGTAGGCGCTCATCGCTACGCCCTCCCCGGCAAAGCGCTCATCGAAGAGCTCGCGAATGGCCGCCTTGCGCACCTGCCCGTCGACAAGCGCGTGATAGACGCGCTCGCCGAGTCGATACCCGAGCAAGTGCGTGACGCCGTTGAAGAGATCCGCCGCGCAATCGTACACCGCGCCCATGTCGCGCACCGGCCAACCCTGCTCCATACGAATGTGCATGAGCGCGAGGCGCGCCATCTCTCGCAGTGGCGTTGGCGTCGTGCGCGCACGCCGCAAGCGCACGAGGTCGACCTCACGCGCACACTTGCGCTTGTGATTGATGATCTTCGATCCCAAAAACCCAAGCGCCTCTTCGACGCAACGGGCGTAGAAGGCGTCGACGAGCAAACGCGGCTCGTCGTTGCCGCTCGCCACAAAGCGCAAAAAGTGCGTCGCCTCTTCGCTGGCGTGGTTCACCGAGAGGTTGCCGAGGTACACCATCTTCGCTCGCGGAATGAAGTAGCTCTCCGAATTGAGGATCTGGTGTCGAATATGGCGAATGTCGCGGGCGCTAAAGTCGCCGCGTCGTTTGAGGCGCGCCAGAAACGACAGGTCGACCACGGTGGCAAGCTCGACATCATCGAGCGCGGAACCAAGGGGCAACTCGAAGAACTCCGCGATGAGACGCGCATACTCCTTGAAGTTCTGCTCGGGCGCATCGGGCTGCGTCATCCCA
>CAYHNK010000271.1:0-6697 GCA_964357695.1 uncultured Bdellovibrionales bacterium
AAATTATATTGAAAAACCCGGAACTTGCCACGCGCCTCGGCGACGAGGAGCGCAAGCGCGTGCATGCGACGCAGGAGCAGCAAGTCTACGCGTCGTGGTTGCGGCAGCACCACGCGGACCAGCGCGATCCGCAGCAGTCGCATCTCGGGGGGCCGGTGAGTGCCTGGCGCCCCAAGAGCGGCGCCTAACAGGATCCGGCTACCACACCGCGTCACGATCGTGTAGTCTGGGACTCTCGGACCTGGGTAGGATTGGCCGGTGAGGAGACAATAGCAATGACGTACACCTCGCGACCTATCGGCGAAAAACAGATCGACGTGGTTCCCAAGCCATCCGTCGATGTCGCACACGATTTGCGGCGCCTGAACAGCGACGGCGCTGTGGCTCTGCCGGCGGCGTCGACAGGGGGCCGGCTTGACTACACCACCGACGCGCACACATTTCGCGGCGACACGTCGAAAGCCGTAGCACCGAAAGCGGCAGCGGGGCTTGCCGAGCCGGCGCCGGGTGTCGGAGCGCATCAGCCTAAGCCAGTCGAGAACGAAACTGTTCTAGGCGTGCGCGAACGCATGAGCGTGAGCGAGCGCGAAAGTGACGCGCCCAAGGCTCGCATGACGCTGCAAGACGCGATGGGCCTGCGAGATCTCGACCAGCCGTGGGCAGTCGAGAAGCCAGGCGCCGTCGTGCGCATTCCCAAGGGCGCAACCTGGGAGGATGTCGCGAACCGCTACTACGCGGCCCATCTGCACACTTTTGAAGAGCCGCAGCGCAGCGAAGTGCGCGGCCAGATCATCACCGTACTGCAAGTGGCGACGGCGTTCACCAAGGTGGCAGCCGAGATGGCACGCGACCCCGCGCCACCGTCCGCAGAGAAGAATGCGCAGGCAGCCAAGCTGCTGCGCTCGTACACCGCCAAGCTCGCGAGCGATCCCGCGGGGCTCGGGGCGCTCATCTTGCCCGATGTGCCTTACGTCGACGAGAGCGTGCGGGCGCTCACCTGCACCCCGGCGCAGTTTCGCTCCTATCTGAAGAAAGGGACGCTGAACGCTTCCTTTCCGCACCTCGTCGCGATGCATGGCGGTGCGGAAGCCTTTGTGCATGGCCGTGTGGGCCTTTTGCGCGCCGTGAGCGACACGCAGCCCCACGACGGACGCCCGCAGCTGTCGCCGACGATGCAAGCCCGCAACGCCTTGCTCGGTACGTCGAGCCAAGTTGCGGGCCTGGTGGAGAAACACCGCCACGGACGACTGTCACAGACCGACTTGCGCAGCGCGCTCGCCGCTTACGGCTTGCGTTTCGAGAAGCTCGACACCAAGACCTTGACACTCGTGCTCGCCGGGTCGAGCGAGCGGGTGACCCTCGGACTCGTTCGCCGCGACGGCAAGATCGTGGGCATCACGCCACCGAAAGGCGACGTGTCCGACGACGCCGCGGCGTTTGTGGAATGGTTCGGCGGGGCGATCACGGCGGCAGGGAAAGACGGCCGCGGGCTCGACAGCGCCGCCCTGATCGCTATCCTCACCGCGTCCGACGCACCAGGTGCGGAGACGCGCGGCAGCGACTCACGAGGTGATGCGGACGTCGCACGGCCACTGGCTCCCGATCTTTTCGGTCTCGCGACGGACCACACTACGGACGGCGAGCGTGGCTCTGTTGCCGGCAAGTCGCGACAGGCTCAACAGGCACAGCAAGACGAAATGCTAGACCGAGCCAAAGAGTTTGCCGACCACGTCGCCGAGAAAAATCGCGCGGTGACAACGGCCGAAATCAACAACGATCTCGTCCGCGGCAATCCGCGTGATCCACTCCCGCGCAAGGCCGTCGTGTCGCCCAAGAAGTCCTAGGTCATCGGCGTGGCCAAAACACGCAGCCAATTCGTCTGCCAGGCGTGCGGCCACATCGAGTCCAAGTGGCTCGGCCGCTGCCCGGCTTGTCAAACCTGGAGCAGCCTCGTCGAGGAGCTCGCACAGGCGACGACGCGCAGCCCCCCCGGCGCAGCGTCGCGCAGTACCCCCCTGCCCCTGTCGCAAGTGACCACCGCGGCCGACAGTCGGCGGCCCATCGGCATCACCGAGCTCGATCGCGTGCTCGGGGGCGGGCTCGTCGAAGGGTCGCTGGTGCTTGTTGGCGGAGATCCTGGCATCGGCAAGTCTACCCTGCTGCTGCAAGCCGTCGGCGCGCTCGCGCAGGGCGGCGCCCGCGCCCTCTATGCCACGGCGGAGGAATCGCTGCGGCAGGTCAAGCTGCGCGCCGATCGGCTGGGTGTCACGTCCGACAATCTCTATCTGCTCGCCGAAACACGCATCGAGGCCATCGACGAAGCCCGCCGCGAGCTCCAGCCGACCGTGCTGGTCATCGATTCGATTCAAACGGTGGGACTCGAAGCACTCGAGAGCGCCGTCGGGTCGGTGGCCCAGATCCGCGGCGTCACCCAGCGACTCATGGAGATCTCCAAGGGCGAGGGTGTCGCTACCTTCATCGTCGCCCACGTCACCAAGGAGGGCACCATCGCTGGCCCCAAGGTGATGGAGCACATGGTCGACACGGTGCTCTACTTCGAAGGCGAGCGCACCGGTCCCTATCGTATCTTGCGCGCGCACAAGAATCGCTTTGGCTCGGCGCAGGAGATCGGCGTCTTCGAAATGGAGGCTAGCGGTCTTACAACCGTCGCCAATCCATCGCAGCTCTTTTTGTCGCAGCGAGCCGACGGTCCCGGCGCGGTCGTCGTCACCTCCCTCGAAGGCTCGCGCCCCATCCTGCTCGAGGTGCAGGCGCTCACGACCGCGAGTCTCTACGGCACACCCAGGCGCACGGCGATTGGCTTTGAGCCGCAGCGCGTCGCCATGCTCTGTGCGGTGCTCGAGCGGCGGGCTGGCATAGAGACAGGCGGGCTTGATGTGTACGTCAATGTTGCAGGCGGCGTGAAGATCAGCGAGCCCGCAGCCGACCTCGGGGTCGTCTTGGCGCTCGCCTCCGCGCATCACAACCTCGCCGTCTCGCGCGACACCATGGTCGTCGGTGAAGTAGGTCTGGCGGGCGAGGTGCGCGCGGCGGCCCAACTCGCGGCGCGAGTGCAGGAAGCGGCACGCCTTGGATTCTCTCGTTGTGTCGTCCCTGCCGTGGATCTCGCGCGATGGCGCGGTCCCGCGGCAGAGCTGCCACTCGTCGGAGTCGCCACGGTCGACGAGGCACTGCGAGAAGTCGGTCTGCGCTAGACTCAGAAAGGGAACGCTATGTCCTCAGGTGCCGATCGCCGCGTCTTTGCGCGTGTACCGCTGCGCATGCTCGTGCAGTTTCGCCTTGATGACCTGGAGGTGTTCATGCGTGAGTACGCGGTCAACATCTCCGCTGGCGGCATGTTCATCCGTAGCATCGAGCCCTACGAGTGCGGCAGCATGGTGTATCTACAGTTTCGTCTGCGCGACGGGCACAAGCTCGTCGAAGGACTCGGCAAAGTCGTGCACGTCAATCCCCCCGAGCATCAGGATCCGGGCATCGGCGTCGAGTTCGTCAACCTCGATGCCGACTCCCGCGAGCTCATCGATGAGATCGTCTCCGAGCGGGTCGAGGCAACCCCCGACCTCCTGCACTGATTCTCGTCGGTAATCTCAGGCGCGAATGCGTACGCCACGCGCGCCGGTGGCTCGGCCACGTCCCGCATCACGGGGCCGGCGTTCAGGGACCGCTGGGCGAGGTGCGGGCAAAAGCTCATGCAGACGTGCCAGGCTGAAGGCCGCGTGCGCGGCGAGCGTCGCAACATGGGGGCGCTCGGTCCCGGCGCGTGCGCTCGCAACGACGACGCACTCGATCGCGGTATCCTCGCCGAGACCGTGCGCATCGAGCGCTTCGAGCACAGCCGCGAGATAGCCGGCGCCGCCGCTCTCGATGGCGGCTGCTGCCACCCCTTCGACGCTCTGAGGAAGAAGCCGCGGACACTGCACCGACAGCAGCTCGCCACTCGCCACGGTCGCATCGGTATGCGCCTGCAAGGCCTCCACGTTCATGCGCACGACGCCACGCAGCGACAATCGCTCGCCACCTTCGAATCGACGCACGTGCGTTGGCAAAACCATGCTGCCCGCCCGCCGACCCGGCACGCGTCCGTCGAGGGCCAGCGTGACGCTGCGCACCTGCGGACCCAACGCCGTGAGCAACACGCGTAACGTCGCTGCGTCCGGGTCCTTAGGGTCCGGCGTCAGACGCAAGAGCACCGGCGCCCCGCCTTCGACATCAAAGGGCGCGAGGCGTGCGTCGGCGACGCGTTGCTCGATGCGACCGAGGTCGATGGCTTCGAAGGGTACCTGGTCGATAACATAGTGCAGGATCCCGACCGTGCGATCGGCAGCGAGACGCTCGGTCATCAGTGCGCCATCGGTGCGCAGGAAATCTGCGGCGACGGCGTACAGCTGGTCCTCGCTCACGTCGACGGGCAGGGGCGTCAGATCGTCCCCGAGCGCGGCGGGATTTTCGCGCGCCCAATCGACGAGTACCTGGCGCAGCTCACGCGCGTACGGGGAGAGCAAGTCGGTGACCATGGGGCTACCGATCCACAAATGCAGCGGCCGTCCCGCAAGGCCCATTTCCGCGAGCGTCGCCAACAGACGCGCCCCCATGTCAGCACCGCGGACATCGAGCTGCTCGCGTGACAAGGCCGCGTGCACCTGCACCTGCGCGAGCTCTTCGTCCCGAAGCAAGAAGCGCAGCAGTGCTCCCGCCGTCGCCGTGTCGGCCGCATCGAGCGCGGCCTCGTCGACACCCCAGGCAAACGCCAGCTGCGCGGCAGCGGCAAGCTCCGGTGTCACGGCGAGATCGAGCGCGGCGTGGAGCGCGCGCGCCTTGCGATGCTCGAGCGTGAGCGCGCACAGATGCGCCGCGAGCTCGACGATGCTCGACTGGCCGTGCACCGCTTCGAGGAGCAAGGTACCGCCGTCGAGCACACCCGCAGGCAAGGCGCCCCCGTCGACCGGGCTATGCGTAAAGAGCGCGAGGTCTGGGACCAACCACACCTCGCGGGTGCCCAGAAACTGCGGCGGCAGCCAGGTGAGCGCCCCAACGAGCGCGGGCAAATCGATCCGTCGATCGTTGCTGAGCTGCGCATGATGCGCCGGTGCCAGACAGCGATACGTATCGAGCACCTCGCTGAGCACGAGTCTTCCCTGACGTGCCGCTCGGGCGACGAGCACCTCCATCTCCAGGGCCGCCATCTCTTGCGCGCGCATCATGAGACCGTCCTAGCAGCGCATGGCGCGCGGCGAAAGGAGTGGGCTACGGCATGCCGCGCAGAAAGCGCGCGAGCATCCGCCCGGACTTGTGGCCATTTTTCGTATCGAGGGGCAGTTGGCCCGTGCGATACCACAGCAGGACACCGTCGGCGCCAACGACCGCGACGGCCAGATCGAGGTGGCTGCCGGTCCAGAAACCATGCCCGTCGTCTGGAAGAGCGAGACGCTCGCAGCGCACTTCCCGAGCGCGTTGACGATCGACCTCGTCCAGAGCCACACGTGCCGTCACATCAATGGTCTCTGGCGACGGCGCGCCAATGGTGGGACCGCTGCAATGCGGCGGGTTGTCCTGCTCGGCGACGGCGTACACGACGAGGGCCACTATCGCCACGGCAGCGGCCGCGATGAGCGTACCGGCTACGATCTGCTCGGCCTTGCGCGCCTGCGTGCGCAAGTGTGCGCGCCCCCCGACAAACACTGCTGCATTTCCTCCCAGGGCGTGCAGCAACGGCGTCAGACCCTCCAGCCGGCCAGAGGGTGTCACCTCGCTTGCAGCGCAAACGTTGACGGTGTTGAGCCAGTGCGACACCTCGTGCGACGCCTTCACGGCCGCCGCGTCGGAGGCAAAGACGTAGCGCTGCGCGTAGTGCTCGCGCGCCAGCGCTTGCTCGAGCGCACCTTGGACGGCCAAGGCGGCGGCATCGGCTTGCCGGCCCTCCGCGATATCGCCGTCAATTTCGAAGGCAATGTGGGCGGGAAGAAAAACGATCTTTTCGTTGGCGCCGTTCGCACGATACGCCTCGGGCGATTGAAAGGGTGCCGGCGCCTTGGTCGTGCTGCACGCGACGAGAAGAATTGCCCCGACGAGGTACTGCGCCCGATGACGTGCCATGCGCCCGCTCCCTGCCGCGGGCGGTACGCGCACGCGCGGCTACGTTCGCGCACTGTAGTCGAGGTCCGGCGCAGGGGGAAGAGTTGCTCCCGACACGGCCTGAGCGCAGTCTATGAGATGCCTCGGTGGTCACCACCGTCGGGCGGGAGGCTGATATGCGACGCTGGAACGGCTGGGGCGATGATGCCACCTCCTACCCGCTTCCCGAGCCCGGTGCGCGCTTTCTCACAACACTCATCGGGAACGGCGTGCCCAGTCCCGACGCCACCTTGGCGCAGGCGCTCGACACCGTGCCGGTCACGCGACTTGCTGCACATCCACTCGTCACCACCGACGCCGTCGAGCGTCTGCTGCACGCCAGGGGTCAGAGCCTGCCCGATTGGGTGGCCTTGCGCTCGGGGAAGATTGGCACCTTCCCCGATGGCGTCGCGTACGTGACGTCCGACGAAGAGATCCGCAGTCTCCTCGCCTACGCGCGTCGCAGCGGCGTGCGTCTGATCCCGTACGGCGGCGGCACGAGCGTCGCCGGACACATCAACCCCGTGCGTGGCGACCACTTCGTCGTGACGGTCGACAGATCGGA
>CAYHNK010000272.1:0-6665 GCA_964357695.1 uncultured Bdellovibrionales bacterium
AGGTCGAAGGCGCCCGCGAAGCTCATCGCACCGGACGTGTAGCCCGACACCTTGCCGTCCACGTCGTAGGTGATGTTCTCGGCAACCACGCTCGTCGACGCAACGCCGCCAGCGGCGTCCGGCGTGTCGAGCTCGATGCGTGAGGCATAGAGATCGCCGGGCTCGAACACGTATCGCACGATGCGCCCGGCGGGCAGCGCGACGGACGTCAGGCGCGCGGAGCTGTCGTACGAGTAGCGCGTGATCGCGAGCAAACAGACATCGAAGGACGTGCCGTCCTGTTCATACACCGCCACGACTTCGCCGAACGGGCTGTACGAGTAGTAGACGGTCCCGGCCTCGTGGCGCACAGCGGCCAAACGACCCTGCACGAGCGCTTGCTCGAAGCTGCGCTCTCCGTCGGGACAGGAAGCGCCGGTCGCGCCGTGTTGGGCCGTATCGTAGTACCACTCAATGTCCGCGACGGTCGGCGGGTTCTGCGCGTCGTAGCCAAAGAACTGGCGCGAAAGGCGATTGCGCACATCATACTCGTATTTCGTCACTGTGCCGTCGGCCTCTTCCTTCCACACGAGGTTGCCGGCGACATCATAGCGATACTTCGTCAGCCCCGTATCCGGCGAGCGCACCGCGACGAGCTGGCCAAAGTCGTCGTATAGGTACTCGGTTACGCGACCGTCGCCATCGGTGACGCGGATGAGGTTGTCGTGTGCGTCATACGCGTAGGTCGTCGTCGCCGCCTCGATCGATTGCGGCGACCGTCCGAGTGTCCCATGGCTTGATTTCTCATGCAGGGCAAACATACGAAAAGGGGTGGGAGACGCGAGCCATCTCCCACCCCTGCTTCTTCATGTTCGCGCGTCAATGCAGCGCGCGGTGACGGCAGCTAGACCTACGGCGTGCCGTTCGTATTGATTTCGCTCGTCGTGATGCTGCTGCCCGAGTTGGACACGACGATGTCCATGGCGTGCCAGTACATGCCGTCCATGAAGTCCTCACTAGGCCCGTAGAACACCATGTCGCGGAACTCGCCGTCCACGTAGGCCTCAACCGTGGGGAGCGTCGCCGGGGACCCGCCCCAGTAGTAGACCCACACTTCGAACGTGCCGTCTTCTGGGGCCATAAGGAAGATGTTCTCTGGCCCGTAACCGCTTGTGTCGTCGACGTCGAGCAGCGGATTGTCCGTAGCGTCGCTCGAGACGCCCCAGTCGAGCGCGCTCAGACCATACTCGTTGCTCCCGGAGGCACGGCAGTTGCCGTAGTAGCAGTCGTCGCCGCTCTGCCAGGTGCCACCCGGTCGGAGCACGTGCATGTCTTGGTCGGTCGCGGTATCCCACAACAAGCGCACGTTGAGATTCGCGCCGGTGGGCGTGATGGTGCACAGACCCGACGAGCGGGTGATATCGACGATGAGCCGCGTGAGCCCGTAGCTGTTCTCGGCGACGATGACCATGCGACTCGTGCCGCACTCGAACGAGGCGTTGAAGGTGAACGACGCCGCGTCGATGCTGGCGCCGGGGGTATTGGCGTTGACGGCGCCGTCACCGGAGTCCGGCGGCCACACGCGCCACTCGTTGACGCAGTCGAGGTTGTTGCTGTCGCCGCAGTCGGCGCCAAAATCAGAATTGATGATGTTCCCGGAGAGGGGGAGGTTCGTGGCCGTACCCGTGAGCGTGTAGAACCAGTCAGCCGCTTCGAGGTCGTATGAGGACGGACTGCTCAGCTCGATTTGCGGACAGCCCGTGCAATCGTCCGTCGGCGCATCGGTCTGGTAGTCCGACCCCTTGCTCCAGGTGTGCTGGCCCGCAGGGAACAACAGCTCATTCGGGGTTTTGGTGTCGGACTTACAGCCGACCAACGAGAGCGTCAGTCCAGTGAGCAGAACCAGCGGCAGCTTCCTCATGATGTTTCCTTTGCAAGGGTTGACGTAACAGAGCCGGGAACGACTCTCGCCCGACTCCAGAATCCAGTCAAGCTCAAGTGCGACGCACCGCCCCCTAGCGGAATTCACGCGAGGCCCCATATTGCGGCAATCGCCACCCAGGAGGTTTGCCGTGGGCTTTTTCAAACGCCTTTTCGGACTCGAAGCGCGACCGCCGGTCGAGGTCATCGCCATCGACGATCGCAACTTTCGCAAGGAGGTGATCGAGAGCCCCTTGCCAGTGCTGCTCGACGTCTGGAGCGATGGTTGTGCCCCGTGCGCGCGGCTCGCCCCCATCGTCATGGAGCTGTCGCGCAAGTACCACGGCCGCCTCAAGGTCGCCGAGCTGAACTCCGGCCGCGGCCCCAAGACCGCAGGTAAGCTCCGCGTCATGGGCACGCCGACCATCATCTACTTTCACAAAGGTCGCGAGCTGGAGCGCGTCGTCGGCTTTCGTGGGCAGCTCTATCACGAGGAATATATCAACGAGGAGCTGCTGCCGAAGGCCGGGGGCACAATGCCCGTAGCGTAGGGCCCACCAACTGCATGCTCACTAGCGCGTCTTTCGCCGAGTCGCTACGATAGCGCCCATGAATCGATGCTGCGGTTCCCTCGCCCTGCTAGCCGTTGGCTCGCTCGCTGTTGCCGCCCCGAACCCTGTCCAGGCCGCTCGGGCGCGCAAAGTCGCGACACGCGCCCCGGGCAGCGCCGCTCTCTTGCCAACAACGTCTGCGCTTGGCAGGCGCCTGGCCACGTTGCGCAGCACCCATGCCGCGCTCCCCAAGATCACAGCGCCCCAACGAGCCGCACTCACTACGCTCATAGACACTGAGCCCGCCCTCGACGTGCGCTTTGATGCGTTGCGCGGCACCGTGCGCGAGATGACGGTCCGCGAAGCGGCAGGCAAGCAGAGCGCCACGCGGGCTACGCGTACCGACCCCGAGCAGGCAGCCCGGAGCACTTTGCGCACGCGCGCGTCACTGCTCGGCCTGCGCGATCCCGATCGCGAGCTGGTGCTTGCCGCACGTCACCGCGACGCCGATGGCGAGACGCATTTGCGCTTTGCCCAGCGACACCTCGGCATCCCCGTGTGGAGGCGCGAGATCCGTCTGCACTACGACACTCATGGTGCCCTGCGCCTGTTGCAGGGCTCCTACGTGCGCACCCCTAGTGACGGAGACGCGACCCCGCGTCTCGACGCCGCGACGGCATCGGCCCAGGCGTGGGCGGACGTCGGCGAGATCCCACCTGTGACGCTGCCGTCGGCTGAGCTGGTCTTCTACGGCGGCGAAGGGGACACCGTGCACCTCGCGTGGATGATCGATGTCGCGCCAGCGCTCAATCGACGGTGGCGTGTGTTCGTCGACGCTCGCACAGGCACCGTCCTTGCTCGCCAGAGTCGCATCCATGACGAGATCGTCGCGGGCCGCGGCGCCGATCTCTTCGGCACGCAGCAGATCTTCAACGTCTGGCACGAGGGCGCGTCCTACTACCTCATCGATCCGAGCACGCCGACGCCCAACGGCAGCTACGCGCCGCTCGCGGGGCTCAATGCCACAGGCGACATGATTGTCTACGACGCCGACTACACCGACGCGACGAACGGCTACTTCTACGTCACGAGCGCCGCCAGCCAGAGCGGCTGGGACCCGACCGCGGTCACCGCCGCAGCACACACGCTCTACGTCTACGAGTACTACCTCACCCGCCACGCGCGCGAGAGCATCGATAATGCGGCGATGAATCTCGTCACCGTCGTGCACTTCGAGCAGGACTACGCCAACGCCTTCTGGAACGGCACCATGATGGTCTACGGCGACGGCGACGGTACGACGCTCGGGCCGCTCGCCAAATGTCTCGACATCGCCGCGCACGAGCTCACCCACGGTGTCACCGAGAACAGCGCCGGCCTGCTCTATGAGAACCAGAGCGGCGCCCTCAACGAGTCATTCTCGGACGTCTTTGGTTCTCTAGTTGAGAACACCGCCCACGCCGGGGCCGAGAACTGGCGCCTCGGTGAAGATTGCACGCTCGCGAGCCCGGGATATTTGCGCAGCCTTGCGGACCCGTCGCTCGGCCTCGATCCGCAGCCTGTACGCATGACCGAGTACCAGAACCTGCCGAACACCTATGAGGGCGACTACGGCGGCGTGCACGTCAACAGCGGCATTCCCAATCGCGCCGCCTATCTGATTGCCGCGGGGCTCACGACCGAGGGCCTGGGCACGAGCATCGGCATGACGGACACCGCGCGGCTCTACTACGCGGCACTCACCGACTACCTGTCCGCCTATGCCCAGTTTGGTGACGCCCGCGATGCCCTCATCGCTGCCGCGACGGCCTTGTGGGGCGAGTCATCGGCTCAAGCTTCCGCGGTGCGCGCCGCCTGGGACGCGGTGGAGGTCTACGACGGCGAGACGCCGCTGCCCCATCAAGTGCCCACGAGCGCTACGCCCGCCCCAGGCGACGACGTCGTCGTCTACCTCTACCCGCAGGATGGGGCCTACGACCCAGATACTCCGGACGCGGACGCGTTCGATGTCTACATGCAGATCATGCCGCAGCCGTTCCCCGGCTACAATCCGGCGCAAGTCGTGGGCCCGCTGAACACCGGCATCACGGCCGCGTACACACGCCCGGCCGCATACACGAGCGCTGGCGGCACCTTCATTCTGTATGTGGGCAGCGACAACAATATCTACGCGACCACGGCCGACGGCGCCGCCCACGAGCAGCTCACGACGACTGGCGACTTCTACAGCATCGCCGTGTCCCCCGACGGCCGCACGCTCGTCTACACAACCCCGTACATCAACGACAACCACATCTACGCCGTCGATCTCACGACCGGCGCTCAGACGGCGTACGCGCTGCTCCCGACAGGCTACGACTCCACCGTCGATTTGCCCACCATCGAGTACGCCGACAGCCTGGCGTTTGACTACACCGGGCGACGGGTCGTCTTCGACGCGCTCAACTGCGTGTCCGTGCCGGGCAGCTCCTGCGCGACCGGCGACGGCTATCGCTACTACTCGATTGGCTTGCTCTCACTCGTCGATGGTGACGTCACCATGCCGTTTCCGTCGCAAAGCCCCGCGGTCAGCATCGGCTACCCGACCTTTGCCAGCAACAACGATCACGTGGTCGCCTTCGATCAGATTGACGGCTCAGGCAGCGTCGTCACCGCCCAAGTGCTCAACTTCGATCTCGTCACCCGTGCTCTCGTGCACGTGCTCGACTCGGGTGGTATCTTCAGTATCCCGAGCTTTGCCGGGGATGACGCCTACGTCATCGGGATCATCGACGACGGCAGCGGCATGCACGCCTACCGTGTACCGCTCGACGCCGCCTGGGCGGGCAATCAACAGGCCAAGCAACAGGTCAACGACGATGACATGGCGTTGCCCCTCGTCCATCGCGCTGCGGTGCGCTCGCTCGCCACCGATATCCTCCCGAGCAGCCACCGCATCGATTTTGCCGAGGTGCCGCTCGGCGACAGCAGCACGGCGCGGCTGACGCTCAGCAACGACGGCGCCCGCGACATTCACATCACCGACATCCGCGTATCGAACAGCGCCTTTAGCCACAACGGTGCCAATGGCCTCTTGCCCCGCGGCGCCAGCATGACCGTCGCCGTCACCTTCCGCCCGGGATCGAGCGCCAAGAAGCGCACAGGCACGCTGACGATTGTGAGCGACGCCGACACGCCCGAGCTGCGCATCTCCCTCGCCGGCAACGGTCCCGTGAACGACGGGGGCGGCGGCTGTCAGTCGACACCTGCCTCTGGCATCGCGGTCGTCGCCACCGTGTTGTTGCTGCTGCGCCGACGACGCACGCCATCTCACCGCTAGACACGCTCATGTCCGTTCCCACGGTGACGCTCTGCGCCGCGCTCACGAAGGCCCTGCCGCGCCAGCACGGCGCGTGGGCGACACTCGCGGCGTTCTATCTGCTCGGCGTCGTCGCCGCCTGGCCACCTTCGGGTGCCTCGCTGCTCGTTGCGGCGCTCGTGCTGGCGCTCTTTGTGGCGCACGGTGGCATTACGCGGGTGCTGAGCCTGCGCACGAACGACCCCTGGCGGACCCCGCTGGTACGTACCTCGCTGCTTCTCAGCGCGCTGGCGGTATGTCTCGCCGCGGCTCTTTGGCTCACGGCACCAAGCACGGGACTCGTGGCGCTGGGAATGCTCGGGCTGGCGCTCACCTCGATCGCCTTTGCGCTCGAGCGCCGCGGTCTCGACCGTACGTTCGTGGGTGAGCTCGTTGGTATCGTCGGTTTGTCGGTGACCTTGCCACTCGTCGCCTACGTTGGGCATGGCTCCTTCGATGTCGCGCGGGCCGCGCTGTGGGCGTCCGCGGTCATGTTCTTTGTCGGCAGCATCCTGCGCGTGCGCTACCACGTGCGGGCCCGGCGGGCAGGACCCCTGACGCGCGGCGGACGTTTGCGCTTGATGACGCCGAGTCTCGCGTTTCATCTCGCGGCGCTGCTCGTCACCGCGATGGCGGCGGAGCAGGATGTGCTGTCGTTCGTCATGATGGTGGCGTGGCTACCGCCGCTTGTCGGCGCGACGTACGCCGTGCTTGTCACGCGGCAGCCACTCGGAATTCGACGCGTCGGGCTCGAGGAAGTGATACTGACGGTGCTGTTCGTCGCCGTCAGCGGGATAGCCGTAACGAGGTCCTCGTAACTCGGCAGTCGGCCGCGCGGGGACCGGAGCCGTTGGGGAGGACCCGCGAAGCGGGGGGGA
>CAYHNK010000273.1:0-6657 GCA_964357695.1 uncultured Bdellovibrionales bacterium
AGGAGCTGTTGCTCTTGCTGTCGGCGTAATGACCGTTCTTGTCGAAACGAATGAGACTGAAGCGCTCGCCGCCAACAAGCAGGATGGAGCCGACGGCTTCGTGCAAGCGTTTGGCCGCCGTGATGGTGCAGATGTGGTTGTCGTAAGAGGCCGAGGCCCGCAGCGTCTCTGGACCACTCGAGGTGCGGGCGAGATACGGTACCTCGTCGAGCCCCAGCTCGCCAAGAAGTGTCAGAAACGTCTCGCGGATGGCACCGTGGTGCACGGCATAGACGCCACGCTGCAATTGCCCGCGGCCATCGAGCAGCGCCATCGAGATGGCAACCGATCCAATGTCGACGCCGAGCACCGGGGTTGCCGCGTCACGCGGCATCGTTGGCTCAGTCAGCGGATTGTGTTGCATGCCGAGTGACTGCCACGGCATCCGTGTGTCCGCAAGAGTCTCGGTGTCGCCGCGTGTAGCCGGTCCGGCTATGACAGCGCCGCTGACGGTCGGAGCCGAGTAGACGCCTAGGGCATAAAGTCCCGCCCCCGGATGCCGAAGCGTTTCATCTTGAGGTGCAGGGTCTTGTAGTCGGTGTCCAAGGCACGCGCCGCCTGGCTCTTGTTGCCGTGGGTCGAGCGCAGGGCCTCAGAGATGGCACGTCGCTCAGCGGCCTCCGTGGCCTCGGCGGCGACTTCACGCAAGGACGCGCCCGCCCGCGTGGCGCCGACCACCTGTCGCGCGGCACCCGGTTTTCCCAACAAGGCCCGTACGACGTCTTTACCGATCATGAGATCTTTCGTCATGAGCACCGCCCGGCGGATGGCGTTGCGCAGCTCACGTACGTTCCCCGGCCACGGGTGGGCCTTCAAGAGTGCCAGGGCGTCCGGTACGATCTGTTGAACCGGGCGCCTGAGCTCGACGCTCGCCTCCGCGAGAAAGCGGTGCGCGAGATACGGGATGTCCGCAGGGCGGTCTTTGAGCGCGGGGAGGGCGATGGTGTACTGCGCCAGGCGGAAGTACAGATCGGCCCTGAACTGTCCTTGGGCGACGCGGGCTTGCAGGTCGTCATTCGTGGCCGCCACAAAGCGCACGTCCAGCACCGCGGACTTGTCGGCGCCCACCGGCTGGATCTGCCGGGACTCGAGCACGCGCAAGAGCTTGGCCTGGAGGTTCATCGGCAGGTTGCCGACCTCATCCAAAAAGAAGGTGCCTCCTTGGGCGAGCTGGAACCGACCTTGTTTCTTCTTTTCGGCGCCGGTGAACGCGCCCTTCTCGTGGCCGAACAACTCCGATTCGAGTAGCTGCTCGGGGATGGCACCGCAATCGACAGCCACGAAGGGATTGGCGCGCCGGTCGCTCTCACGATGAAGCGCCTGCGCCACGAGCTCCTTGCCGCTGCCGGTCTCGCCGATGACCAGCACGGTGAAGCTCGTGCCGGCGACAGCGCGCACCTGTTCGACGAGGCTCTCGACCTGGGGGCTCGGACCCATCTGTGATGCCAGCCCGCCGCCGGTTCCGAGCTGTCGCCGGAGATCTTCCACTTCGAGCTGCAAGGCTCTCGTTTGAAGAGCGCGCCGGACCACGACGATGATCTCCTCGTGATCGAAGGGCTTGGTGAGATAGTCGAAGGCGCCGAGCTGGGTCGCCCGCACGGCGGTCTTTACGTCTTGATGCCCCGTGAGCATCACCACCGGCAGGGCGGGGATCTCTTGTTTGAGCTTGGCGAGCACTTCCAACCCATCGAGCCCAGGCATCCGGAGATCGAGCAGGATAACGTCCGGGGGAGCAGCAAGGGCACGGTCGATTCCAGACTGGCCATCATGCGCCGCCGCCACCTCCAGACCCTGGGCGCTGAAGATGGTCTTGATCAGCCGGCAGTTCACGACGTCATCATCAATGATGAGGAGAGTGTGGGCCATGTCTGCTCCGCTCTGGCGTCTTTACCATACTTATGGGGCTTAGACCATAGCCGAGGTCGAAGCCCTCGCTGAGCCGATAGCGCTTCACGCCGGAAGAACTGCGTTTTTCGACCGTCTCCCGGTTCCGCGCGTCTGGGCACGGACCCTGCATTAGCCCGCTCGTACAAATCACCCCAAGGAGCAGTCATGTTGATGAAATCCAAGTTGAGTTTGTTCACTGCCGGAGCCGCGCTGTTGATGTTGTCCCTTGCCGCTTGCGGACCCGATGACTCGGTGCCGCCGCCGACGGTCCTCTCCAACAGCCCCGTCAACGGCGCCCTCGGCGTCGCCATGAACGGGAACATCACCGCCACCTTTAGCGAGGCGATGGACCCGTCGAGCATCACCAGCCTGACGGTGACCTTGAAGCAAGGGACGACCGCGATTGCCGGTGTCGTCACCTACGCCGGCGTCACCGCCACCATCAACCCCGAGGCCGTTCTGGCTCCGAGCACCCTGTACTCCGCGTCCGTGACCACAGGCGCCAAGGGCCTGGCGAACAACGCGCTCTCGGCTGACTACGAATGGAGCTTCACAACCGGTGCGGTCCTAGACGCCTTGGCGCCGAGCGTTCTGTCTACCAACCCTGCCGACGGCGCTGTGCTCGTAGTCATCAACCGCAGCCTCTCGGCGATGTTCTCCGAGCCGATGAACGCCGCCACGCTGACCGCGGACACCTTCACGCTCGCAGGGCCCGGCGACGTTTCCGTGCTCGGCGAGGTCACCTACTCGGGCAGCCAGGCGACCTTCCGCCCGCTCGCGAATCTCGCGCCCGACAGCCTGTTTCATGCCGTGATCACTACGGGCATAGAGGATCTGGCCGGCAACGCGCTGGCGAGTGACGTCGCCTTTAGCTTCACGACCAGCGCCAGCACGTCCTTGGGCCCGGATCCGGTGCTCTTGGGCCAGGCAGGGGACTACGTGATCCTGGCGAAGTCAGGCATCGATACCGTGCCGAGCTCGGCGGTCACCGGTAACATCGGCGTGAGCCCAATCGACTCCACCGCAGTCACCGGGTTCTCGCTCACCATGGATCCGAGTGGTCTGTATTCGGAGTCCATCCAGGTCGTGGGTCAAGTGCGCGCCGCCGACTACACGTCGCCGACTCCTTCGAGCTTGACCACCGCCGTGCTCAACATGGAAACCGCGTACACCGACGCGGCCGGCCGCCCGACCCCGGACTTCGTCGAGCTTGGCGCCGGCGAAATCGGCGGGATGACGCTCGCCCCCGGGCTCTACAAGTGGGGCACCGGCGTCGCCATCACCACGGACGTGACGCTCGCCGGTGGCCCGGACGACACGTGGATCTTCCAGATCGCCGGGGACGTTACCCAAGCGAACGGTGTCATCATCCACCTGAGCGGCGGTGCACTGCCCAAGAACATCTTCTGGCAGACCTTCGGTCAGCTCAGCATCGGCACGACCGCGCACTTCGAGGGCGTTGCCCTGGTGTACACCGCGATCGTCCTCGGAACCGGCGCGTCGGTCAACGGCAGACTGTTGGCTCAGACTGCGGTCACTCTCGACCAGAACGCCGTTACCGAGCCCGCGCTCTAAGTCCTGCGCTCCTGCCGCGGCTCGGGTCGCGGCAGGGGCCCCGGGGCCACGTCAATTCCCCATGAAACAACCCACAACGTAATTCACGCAAAGGACCAACCCATGTCACCTACATTCAAATCGACATCGAGTCTCTTCAAAGCCAGCGTCGCTTACCTGCTCTTCTCCCTTGTCGCGGCCTGCGGCTCGGATGAATCGGGCACGATGGGTGGCGGTGGCCCGGTGAGTCTTGGAAGCGCCAGCCAATTTGTGATCCTCGCCAAGAGCGGCATCGACACGGTGCCAGCCTCGGCGATTACCGGAAACCTTGGCCTCAGCCCGGCTGCCGCCAGCTATATTACGGGGTTCTCGTTGACCGCTGATTCCACGAACGAGTTTTCAACCTCGCCGCAGGTTACTGGCAAGGTCTACGCGGCCGACTACACGTCGCCCACGCCGTCCAACATGACCACGGCCATCAGCGACATGGAGCTGGCCTTCACCGACGCAGCCGGGCGCGCCCCGGACGTCACTGAGCTCGGCGCCGGGAACATCGGTGGGATGACCCTAGCTCCGGGCGTCTACAAGTGGAGCACCGGTGTCCTGATCCCGACGGACGTCACACTCAACGGCAGTGCGACGGACATCTGGATCTTCGAGATCGCCCAAGATCTGACCATGGCGAGCGCCACGAACGTCATCCTGACCGGCGGCGCAGTGGCCAAGAACGTCATGTGGCAAGTCAGCGGTGCGGTAGATCTCGGCACGACGGCGCACTTCGCGGGGGTCATCCTCTGCCAAACGGCAATCACGCTGCGCACGGGCGCGTCAGTCAACGGCAGATTGTTGGCGCAGACAGCGGTTAACATCGACGGCAGCACCGTGGTCGAACCCGCCGAGTAGAGGAAGCGATCAAAGCGAAGAACGACACGCGGCCCAGGAGCGAAGCGCGAGGCGTTGCGCTCTTGGGCCGGCTGTGCGTGCGGTGCTTTGAGAGAGTGTCAGCTATGGCTGCTCAGTTACAGAGTGCGCGAACAAAGGAGAAACGTCATGTCAGTGATTGCGTGGATCTTCCTGGGACTCCTTGCCGGCGTGATCACCAGCCGATTCATGAGCAACTCCGGTGGCAACATCGTGGTGGACAGTGTGCTCGGCGTCGCTGGTGCGCTTGTCGGCGGCTTCGTGTTTCAGTCGCTCGGCTTCCACGGGGTCACCGGCTTCAACCTGTGGAGCCTGTTTGTCGCTGTCGTGGGCTCGGTGATGGTGCTCGGCGGCTACCACTTCTTCGCGCCGGCGCGGCGCGCGAGTCGCTGAGGATAGGAGAGACGAAGATGAAAGCCACGATCATTGCGGTGCTCGTGCTCATTGGCAGCTCCTTGTCGTCCAAGCCCGTCGGCGCCAACGACTCGTTCGCCGAAGTGGCCGCGGGTGGCATCAAGTTCCTCAAGCAGGCGGACATCGTCTACCTGTTCGCCAATCCGACGAACAAGGATGTGGCGATTACCGTCGCCTTCCTGGCGGCTCATAGCCCGCAAGAAGCCTCGCGGCAGGCGAGGTAGCGCTCCTTTCGTCGAGGATATTCCCAGTGCGTCGATACCGACCTCGGACTTCTCCGTGGCCATGAACGGCCCGTAGCAGAGACGAGTGTTGGCCATGGCTTCTGCGCTCTGGTGTTCCGACCAGACTCATGGCGCACGCACCTTGGCTGATGTCGCGTCGCGCCGGAAGATTTGTTGTTTTTCAGCCGCCTAGCCGTTCGGCGTGGCCGGGCACGGACCGTGCAAGGTCCCACTCGTATGAACGAGGTCAGTAGCCACGAAGAGAGCGAGAGTCAGTTTCTTTCTCGCGGCATCTTCTTCGAGTCCCCCATTTCTGAGGGTGGACCCATCGGGCACCCCAAGGAGCAGCCATGTTCAAGAATTCAACAATGAGTCTGTCCACTGCCGCCGCCGTCGCTTTCCTGGCGTTCGCCCTGGCCGCCTGCGGGTCCGATGATTCGGCGACCTCACTGGACAACGGGACCTCAACGCTGGCGACGGACATTTCCGAGAGCCCTGCCGATGCCGCCATCATTGTCGAGGCGATGGATCCATCGGCCATCACCGCTGTGAACCTCGGAACGGCTGGTGCTTTCGCGATTCTGAGCAAGAGCGGCATCACCGACGTTTATGCATCCGCGATTACCGGGGATGTTGGAACGAGTCCGATCACCGGTGCGGCTCTCCTGCTCACCTGCGGGGAAGTGACAGGGAATATCTACGTCGTCGATGCGGCGGGTCCTCTTCCCTGCTCGGTGAATGACGCCACCTCCCTGACCGCGGCGGTGGGTGATATGGAAACCGCGTACCTCGACGCCGAGGGTCGAGTATCGCCCGACTTCACGGAGCTGGGCGCCGGTGAGGTCGGTGGGCTCACCCTGGCTCCTGGCCTCTACAAGTGGGGTACCGGTCTCTTGATTTCAACGGACGTCACGCTGGCGGGTGGCCCGAATGACGTCTGGATCTTTCAGGTGGCGGGCACGCTGAACCAGGCCAGCGCGACGCGAGTGACGCTGACCGGCGGCGCAGTGCCCGAGAACATCTTCTGGCAGGTCGCCGGTGCTGTGACCCTTGGTACGACCGCTCACTTTGAGGGCGTCGTGCTGGCGAAGACCATGATCGCCGCGAACACCGGCGCATCGGTCAACGGCAGGCTGCTGGCGCAGACTGCGGTTACTCTTCAGATGAATGCGGTCACTGAGCCCGCCCTGTAGCTCTCAGTCCGAAGCTCCTGCCGCGAAAGGGCCGTACGTCCTTCGCGGCAGGCCTCTCTCCCCCGCCGCGCGCATGCCGACCAACAAAGATTGAATGCTCTCGAAAAACCCCGCATCTCTCTGCCCGATGAGCGTATAAGCAGGCGACGTGCTGCGCGCGCCTTCGGCCGCACGATCCGCCAGCGTGATCCGCGATTTAACAGAGGTTGCCATGCGCAAGAAGATCCCCAAGCCCGCCATTTCCAACTCCGTCGCAGGCACGGCGGAGGGCCTCACCGAGGTCCGACGCCAGGAGGCCTTGCTCAAGACCGGGGCCTTGCAGAACGCGATCTTCAACAGCGCCAATTTTTCGAGTATAGCGACCGACGCCAAGGGCGTCATTCAGATCTTCAACGTCGGCGCGGAACGCATGCTGGGCTACGCGG
>CAYHNK010000274.1:0-6603 GCA_964357695.1 uncultured Bdellovibrionales bacterium
CCTACACGGTCGCCTTGAGCGTCTTCGATGGCAGCAACACGGCCACCGCCGAGACGATCATCACGGTGGCAGATCCCGACGTGGTCTTTGCGGGAACGAGCACGATCTGCGTGTCCGCGAACAGCGACCCCACGCCCGGTGCGGGTGGATGCCCTTCGGGCGCGGCGCACTACCAGCAAGCCTCTTTCCCGACCATCACCTCCACCTACGCGACCACAGGATCGCGGGTGCTTCTCAAGCGTGGCGACACGTTTACCGGTGCAACCGAGGCGAGGATGACTCAGACCGGCCCCGGAATCGTCGGCGCATATGGCACTGGGCCGAAGCCAATCATTCTGAGCGCTGGCGCCCTCAACATGGTGTCCCTGATGTTCAGCTCCGAACACGACACCACATGGAGTGACTGGCGCGTGATGGACCTGGCGTTCGACGGTCAAAACAGATACTCGCTCGCGCCCAATCGCGGGGAAGGCGGTGTAGCAGGAATAGGCACGAGTGGCGGGGTGCGGCAAGCGACGTTGTTGAGAGTTACGCTACGCGGATATTCGACAAGTATCGGGATCTCCCTGGATGGATTGAACTGGGTCAACAACCGCGACGGCGTCGAGCAGACAATCGATCAAATAGCCGTCGTTGAATGTGACGCCAATCTCGACGGCACGGGCACGACTGCGGGCATCACAGCGTACAACTCGGGCAATCGAATGGCCTTCATGGGCAACTATTTCGATGGTGGTGGGCTGCAACACCGCTACGACCATCTGGGCGATGAGATCCTAAACCCGTATGATGGCGCTCCTCTCGTTGGCTCTCATGTCACCAGATTCCCGTATTGCTACAAGTGCGTGGTGAGCCACAACGACCTTCGCAGGCCGGGAGGCACGAGACACCACATCAAGCTCCATGCGCCATTTCGTCGGCATTCGGACGGACTCCCCAACAATGACAATCCGGATCCGGAGCATGGCGGAGGCAGCTCGTGGAGCAACTACTCAGTCGCGGGGAACTTGAGCGCGTATACCGAACAGGTAATCATCGCGGACAACCATATGGTGAGCGCTGACGCACCGTGGGACATTGCCGTGAGTCCCCAAGACGCCGCCGAAGATGAGCGCCTCCGAGACATCATCCTCGAGCGCAATTGGCATGAGGGTATCACGGCGGGTCATCAAATCTCGCAAGTCATAAGAGCCAGGCAAGTGACCTCGAGAAACAACCTGGCGACCGATATCGCGGGTGCCTATACGGCTATGATCATGGTGGATGTGGATGGCGGCGAGCCACCGGCAAGCGATGTGTGGATTTACAGCAACACCATGTACAAGGCCAACGCAGGCGCCGCGGGTGCCGATGGTTTTGCCATCGTGAGCATGCCGGACATTGAGGTTTCCAATGTTACGATTCAGAACAATCTCGGCTACGCCCCCAACGCGACGGGGCCGGTACCGTATTTCGATGCCGGCATCACGGGCCTGACAGCGTCGAGCAACTCGACGACGGCGCAGATCACGGCGAGTCCGCTGTTTGCGGGGACGGCTGATCCTACTGGCTTTGTTCCCGGTGCCGGCAGCTACGCCATCGACGCCGGCGCCACGGTGCCAGTTTGGTCGGACTTCTTTGGCACGAGCCGACCACAAAATGGCACGCCGGACCTCGGCGCCGTCGAAGGGCCGTAGCCTACGCAGCCCGCCGCGACCGCATGGCAACAGACAAATAGAGCAAGAGCAGCCAGGCAAAGCTCGATGCGCCTGCCTCCCGGCACGCGCAGCTGCTCGTCGTCACGCTCGGTCCCGCGAGATTGCCGCCGTCGGGATCGGGGTCCGGGGGGTCGCCGCTGTCGACGGGCGGCGCGAGGTGCTCGTACACATTGCCATCGACGAGCGTGGTGATGCTCCGCGCTGGCACCGAGAAGCTCGGGCCCAACGAGCCGAGCTCCGCCGTATCTTCGCTTGCCGAGGTGCGATAAGCGGCGAAGGTCGCAGGCAGGCCGTCCCCCAGCAGGTTGACGTCCTTGGGCGCCGCACCGGCGTTGATGATGACGACCGTGAAGGCGCCCATCGTTGGATGCTCGAAGGCCAGGGTCAAGAGCTCCGGATCGGTGGCAACGGCGCTGACTCGCCGTGCGCCCGGTCGAATGTAGCGGTAGTAGCTCTTCGAGACGTAGTACTTCTTGCCGTGGACCGCGGACCCCTGCATGAGCGAGTAGTTATTGATTCCGTCGAGGTTGCTGCCTTGCCACCACACCCACAGCGATAGGTTGCCGAACGAGAGCGCGGCGTAGATGGCTTTTGCGAGCTCCATCGGACCCTCGGCCCAGATCTCATTGAAGCCCGAGGTCTCGGTCATCCACACCGGCTTGTTCATCGGCACGGCGTAGTCCGAGCGCAAGGTCGTCCACAGCTGTGCGGTCGCCGACGAAGGAGTCGGCAGGACGCCGTCGCTGTAGCCGTGCACTGCCAAAGCGTCGAGCTGGGCTGTGGCCGCCGCGGAGTCGTGGATCGCCTGCGCGTAGAACCACTGGCGATCCGCGCCGCCCTCCATGGCCAGCATGTTCTCGGAGCCGAAGAACTTGACGTCCGGAAAGTCGGCTTTGATCGTTGGACCGATGTCGGCCAGAACCTCGGCGTAGTAGGCCGGAGCGTAGACGCACGAGTTGTAGAACTCGACAAAGAGCGGCTCGTTCTGGAAGCTCAGGCCATAGACGTCGATGCCCGCGTCTCTATAGAGCCGCAGGCCGGCCTTGAGCCACTCGGCCAGAGCAGCCTTTTGGTTGGTGCACAGCGCGCCACCGTCCTTGGTGCCCCCAGGGTTGGGGGTGCCGTCAATCGGCAGGTCATTGCCATCGAGGGCGCACTTCATGGCGGAAGGTGGCGTCCAGACAGTTACGAGAAACTTGAGTGGCACGGAGGCGGCATCGGCTTTGGCTTTGAGCGCGGCGACGACCGGCAGCTGTTTGGTCCAATTGGCGTCCTGGTTGGCCTCGTCGGGATAGTACTCGTTTCGCCAAGCCGAGATCCCCAGATCGTCGATGACCTGGTTCACCCAGGCGTCCGTTACCATGTCGGCGCTGTTGCCCCACCAGACATCACGGGCGCCAAAGAAGCCGAAGCCCTCGATGGTCTGGTAGATCGTCGACCGGTCGACGGTGACGTCTACAGCGCGGGCCGGGCGCACGGCGAAGACCGTGAGCAGTGCGGTAACGAGCACTCTAAGCCTTCTGGCGGCTCCACCATCGAGCTTGCCGGTCATGACAACCTCCGGGTCAGCGAAATCACACGACGGCCCACAAGAACCGTATCGTATCTGTAGCCGATACGTCACACCAGAGCGCTGGACAGGGCCTCGTGGTCCGTGCGCATAGTGCGTCTCAGTCTACGTTCAATGGGGGTTCCGAATGGTGAGACGTCTGCTTGTTCTAGCTCCACTGCTGGCGGCCTTGGGTGTCGTCGACGCGCGCGCGGCCTCGAGCGCGTATCGGGTCGGAGTGGTGCCGCAGCTCGATACCGCGAAGACCGCGGCGATCTGGAAGCCCGTCTTGGCCGAAGTGACCAGGCGTACCGGCGTGCAGCTCGTGCTCGATACGAGCGCCGACATTCCGGCTTTCGAGCAGGAGCTCGCCGCGGGAAAATTCGACTTCGCCTACATGAACCCCTACCACTTCCTGCTGGCGAAGCGAGACAACGGCTACGTGCCGCTCGTGCGCGATGAGGGAACCAAGCTGCAGGGTATTCTGGTGGTGCGCAAAGACAGCACAGTCGCCAAGCCCGAGGATCTCGCGGGCCAAAAGATCGCGTTTCCTGCCCCCAACGCGCTCGCCGCGTCGCTCTTGATTCGAGCGGCGTTGGTGCGCGACAAGGCGACCGCCTTCGAGGCGATCTACCTCGGCAATCATACGGAGGCCTACGAAGCGGTGGTTGCCGAGCGCGTCGCCGCTGCCGGTGGCGTGCAACGGACGCTGGACGAGCAGCCGGCCGCTGTGCGGGATCAGCTACACGTCATCTTTGAGACCGTGCCCGTGGCGAGCCATCCGTTTGCGACGCATCCACGCGTGCCCGCCGCCGATCGCGAGAAGGTGAGTCAGGCGTTGCTGGGCATGGCGAGTCAACCGAGTACTCAGGCGCTGCTTGCTGCCGTGCCGTTCAAGAAGATTGTCCCGGCGTCGGTGGACGACTACCGGCAGTTGATGCGCTGGGGGCTACAGGACTTCTACATCGCGCCCAAGTGACCGTGCGCGCTCGCCCTCTGCACGTCTATCTGTTCGCCAGCCTTGGGCTGCTGCTCGGCCTTCAGCTCGTCGTGGGCGGGCTCATCTTTCGCGCCGGACGCGAGGTCGCCGGGGAGGCGGCGCATCGCAGTGGTCGTGCCGCGGCGGAGGCGGCCGCGCGAAACGTGGAGCTGCGCCTGGGGTTTGCCCTGCAGCTCATCGCTGCCGGCGCCAAACGACCCGGGCTCATTCGTTTTCTCGAGCAGCATCACACGACCGGGTCGCAGCAGGTGGTCGACGTCATCTACCGCGAAACGCCGTACTTCGATGGCGTGTATGCGCTGTCGATCGATCTCGCGCCGGAGGCGGGCTCTCCCACCGTCGCACCTCGCGAGCTTGTCCAGGAGCATGCGGCAGCGCTGCGCGAGGTACTCGCTGGCGCGCCGGAGCTCGTGTCCGCGCCCGTGCGGTCAAGCCGAGGGGACGGTCGCCTGGTCGTTGTGGTAGCGGCAGGTGTACAGGACGAGGGCCGTGCCGTCGGCGTGCTGCTCAGCGAAGTGGCGATCGACAAGGTGGCCGCCGACGTGCTCAGCCTGCGCTACGGAGATGCGGGCTATGCCCTGCTCTTTGACGAGGACGGCCGCGTTCTCGCCGATCGCCGCGGCACGCCGGGCGAGCGCACCGCCCTGTCGCCGCTGCTTCGCGCTGCCAATGCCGGCGAGAGTGCGCGGCTCGCCGCGTTCAAGGACCCTCAGGGTCGGGCCATGGTCGCCGCCTTTGCTCCGATGGCGCTGCCGCAGCTCGCACAACCGTGGCTCGTCGCTGTCGTGCAGCCCGAGGCGCAGGCCTTTGCGCAGCTGTTCGCGCTCACCACCTGGAACAGTGCGCTACTCGCGAGCGGCCTGCTGTTGGTTCTGGTTGCCGGACTCTTGCTCGCGCACTCTGTGACCGGACCGCTCGACCGCCTGGTCAACGTGGCGCGGGACATCGGGGCCGGCCGCCTGCGCGCGAGAGCCGGGCCAGTGGCCATCGTCGAGCTCGATGTACTCGGTCGCGGCTTCAATGCGATGGCGGACCGACTCGTCGGACTGTTACACGAAGTCCGCGAGCAGAACCGCGAGCTCGAGGAGCGTGTGCGGCTTCGTACGCTCGAGCTCGCGCGAGCGCGTGACGACGCCGAAGCAGCAAGTCGCGCCAAAGGGGCCTTTCTCGCCAACATGAGTCACGAGATCCGCACGCCGATGAATGGCGTGCTCGGCACTTGCGAGCTGCTGCTCGAAAGCGATCTCGGTCTGGTGCAGCGTGAGTACGCGGAGACGATGCACGTATCGGCGGTGTCACTGCTCGGCATCATCGACGAGATCCTCGATCTTTCGAAGATCGAGGCTGGCATGCTTCGGCTCGAAGAGATCGAGTACGACGTCGAGCTGGTCGCGGACGAGGCGGTGCGTCTCGTTGCCAGTCGTGCGCAGCAAAAGGGCATCGAGGTGACGTGCGACACGGCTCCGGAGCTACCGACCTCCCTGTTGGGCGACCCGCTGCGCGTGCGACAGATCCTCACGAACCTGCTCGGTAATGCGGTCAAGTTTACTTCCGCTGGCGAGGTGGCCTTGCGTCTGCGTCGCGTCACGGAGGGCGACTCCGAGCGGCTACGACTCGAGGTCGCCGACACCGGCATTGGTATCGCCGAGGAGGCGCGTGAGAGGTTGTTTCAGAGCTTTACGCAGCTCGACGCCTCCACCACGCGTCGCTTTGGCGGCACCGGGCTCGGACTTGCGATCTGCGCCCACTTGGTCGGACAGATGGGCGGCGAAATCGGCGTCGACAGCGTCATTGGTGAGGGCAGCACGTTTTGGGTGACGCTGCCACTTCGGCCCAGCACCGCTGCGAGCCCCAGCGCGTCCGCGCCGAGTGTGTTGTTGGGGCACAGCGGGTGGGTCGTGAGCGCCCATGCAACGACGCGACATCTCGCCGCGCGCGTGCTGACCACGGCGGGGATGCGTGTCGACAGCATCATGCTGCACTCGACGCTTGCGCCGCTCGCGACAGTATCGTCGACAGCAAGCTCTCCAGAGGTCGTCGTCGTCGATGTGCCCTTCGGCACCGCGGATGTACCGTTGCTCATCTCCCGCGTACGCGATCGTGCGGGCTCCGTCCCGGTGGTGTTGCTGGCGCCGATGGCGTCAGCCGCCATTTGGGATGCCGCCAAGCTGCCCGCGGTGTCACTCGTGAGCAAGCCCATGCGGCGCCGTGATCTGCTCGAGCGCGTCTCGCAGGCACTGGTTCCTGCTCCGCTGGCGCTCCCGAGCGTGCCGGGGACGCAGATGAGCGCGCTCGCGAGCGTGAGCCCCCAGATCCACGGCGCGGGGGACGCCGAGGTCAGCCGTCGGCTGGTGCTG
>CAYHNK010000275.1:0-6573 GCA_964357695.1 uncultured Bdellovibrionales bacterium
CAAGAAGAAGCCCGGTCGTTTGCTCGACGGGCGGACGTGGGACGAGATGCCGCGACAGCCACAGCCCGTCACGCTGCCCACGAGACTGCGAGAAGTTGGCGCTGCTCGGATGACGCGCGCGCGTGTTGGGTGACGGCGGCGATCACGCCGCGACGAGATCGGCGAACGACGATGGCGCACGTACCGACTTGCGCCCCCTAAAGGACAGGCCTCTTGATGGAAGCGATGAGCCTGCCGGCATCGCTGGACAAGTGCTTGCGATTGCGACGGTTTACTAAAGGACACGTGTCCTTGAGACGAGTTGGAAGTGTCTTTGCGCCGCGCCCACGCCTCCATCGCCATCCGGTGTGTGCGGGACGAGGATCGGCCGACCAACTTGGCCCAGTCAAAACCCAAGAACGGCTCTAGGCGCCATGCGTCTGGTTGCACGCACGCGCTCGACTGCTCACGCGTCTGAGCACCGCAAAGCCGACGGCCTCGGCGCCGAGGATGAGCGGAAACACCCACCAGATCGTGAACCACACCGCGAAGAAGAGCTTGCCGAGGCCCATCCACACCGTGAAGCCCGAAGCGAATATTCCGATGACGGTATTTATGGCCACGACGGCGCCGTAGGCGAGCACGAGGATCACGCCCGTGGCGAACAGTGCGTCGGCAGTTCCGCTGGCGCGGCGCAGGCCAATCCACTGCCCGATGGCGGTCCCGAGGGCGATCGCGACGGCGTCCCACCAGTGCACGATACCCCCGCCGAACAAGCCACAGGCGCCCGGGCCAAGTGCCATCGCGGGGACGACGAACAGCGCTGCGGCGGCAATGCCGGCGACAACGGACAGGAGCACGGCGCGCATTTTCGTCGCACTGGTCATCTCGGCGAGTGTACGCCGGATCATGGGCAGCAGGAACGGCAAGCAGATCCCCCGCGGTGCGCCCGGCGCGGTCGGGACAAAGACCGCCGCCCCACCTACCAAGGCAGCTCGAGCCCCCGGCACAAAAAGCGCAACAGCGGCGCCGCGCGTTGACACACCTCGACGTAGCGGTCGAGAAAATCGTGCCGGCAGGCATCGGCCTCGGTGAGCTCGGCGCCCGTGTAGAGGTCCTTGAGCTTGAGATGCTCAATGTGCGGATGCGCGGGGTCAAAGCCCGTGGGCGGCCGCTTGAGTGTGTCGCCCTCGATGACGAGCCCGCCGCGCAAGACGGTACGCCACTCGGTGGGCTTGTCGACGATGCGAGCACGCACCTTGGCGAGTGCCGCGGGCTCCGGGTGCCACAGACCGCCGCCGCCGTAGACGTCGTCGGGTGCCAGGTGCAGATAGAAGCCCGGCGCGTGCACATCGCGACTCGCCAGCGTGTGCCGAAACTGTGCCCCGACGTTGGTCTTGTACGGTGCCTTCACCTTCGCGAAACGCGTATCGCGATAGATGCGGAACATGGAGCCGCCCTGGGGCCGGGGATCCGCGAGGATGAAGGCGCTGACTTCCTTGAGACGAGGTCCCAGGTCGGAGATGAACGCCAGCATGGGCCCGCGCACGTCACGCTCGTACGCGTCGCGATGCGCATCAAACCAGACACGATTATTGTGCGCGGCAAGGGCGCGCAAGAAGTCAAAGAGACCGGGGCCAAAGTGACTGCCCCGTTGGGCGGTGCGCCCTCGCGTGCGGCGTGCGGCTGGCTGCTCGGACATGCGCTCGTTATGCGCCACATAGCGCGCTTGAGGCAACCGCGGGCCTGACCTGCCCGGCGCTTGGCTGCGCGAGCGCAACGGAGTACGAAGCATTGAAGGCAACCGAACAAAGAGCTGCGCAAGGAAACGGTCGGCCGTGAGCATTCTACGCATGGCTTGGCGCAACGTGTGGCGCAATCGCCGACGCTCCCTCGTCACCCTCTTCGCCATGACCTTGGCGCTCGGCGCGCCAACATCGGCGTGGGCTCTGGGCAGCTTTGAGACCGCGCAAGCGAACGCTGAGGTCATCGGCGCGCTGCGATTGCTCGGCGGCTTTGTGCACTACAGGAAGGAGCTTGCGCCACTCGTCGAGGACGACACGCTCACCACCACCGAGCTGCGCCTGGTCGCCACGGGGCGCGCCCCCGCCGCGTTACAGGTCGAGCTCAACGTGTACACCGATACCTCGGGCGCGGCGGGCTTGGGTGTTCCAGGCAGCCTCGGCTCGGGGGAGGCAGCAGGCGCGTTCGGCTCCGCGGGCACACTGCGCTCGCCCTACCGCAGCACCTATCTCGACTGGGACTACTGGCGCTCGGGCGCCGTGCGTGGGCAGTTGGGCATCGATCGCCTCAACGTCACGCGCGCGCTCGGGCCGCTCGATGTAACGGTCGGGAGGTTGGTCCTCAATCATTCGGTGACGCAGATGTTCACGCCGAACGATTTCTTCGCGCCCTTCTCGGCCGCCGCGATCAACACGATCTACAAACCGGGCGTCGACGGGGCGCGCCTGCGCCTGGCTCTCGGGCCCATGTCCGAGCTGACGCTCAGCGGTGTCGTGGGGAGCGATGCCGAGGACCGTCTCCGGTGGGCGCAAAGCGCGGTGCTCGCTCGTCTTGCCACCGTGGCGCGGGATTTCGAATGGGCCCTGCTCGCCGGCAAAGTGGCCCAGCGTTGGATCGTCGGCGCCTCACTGCAAGGCGAGCTCCTGGCGCTTGGGGTACGCGCTGAAGGCCACGTCGGGCTGCCGGATGCCGATGGCCAGGGCACGCTCGACGACGTCGACGGGGACGGTCGCAGCCGCGACGACGCGTACACACGACTGGCAGTGGAAATCGACAAGACCTTCGCTTGGCGCAAAGCTAGCCTGGGCGCCGAGTACGCCTACTTCTCCGACGGCGCGCGGGCGCCCGCCCGCTACGTCGCGAGGGCGCTACGCCTGTTCCCCGATGACCAGGGCTATCTCGGGCGACACTACGCTGGCGCGAACATCGAGGCAGAGGTCGTCCCCATCCTTCGGCTGGCGCTGGTCGCCTTCGTCAATCTGGGCGATCGCTCCGGCGTCGCCGTGACGAGCCTCAGCTACAGCATCGCCGACGAGGCAGATCTCGTCGGTGGCCTGCTCGTACCCTGGGGCGAGGGGCTCGACACCGCGGCCATGCAGCTACACAGCGAGATGGGCGTCGCTCCCATTGCGGGCTTCGTGGAGACGCGAGTCTTTTTCTGAGTCGCCCCACCGTGTGGGTGAGCTCATCAGGCGTCGATGAGCGCCCGTCGACGCAGCGTGGTGGTCGCACGCTCGGCCTCCCGCAGGATCTTGGCCACATCGGCAACCACGAGCTTGCCGGCGTCAACGAGCACGCGACCGTCGACGAGCACCGTGTGCACGTCGCTCGGACGCCCCGAGTGAACGATACGCGCCGCGAGATCTCCCTGCGGCGGCCAGACGTGCGGCCGACGCAAATCGAGCAACTGGATGTCCGCGCGCTTGCCGACCTCCAGCGTGCCGACGTCATCGAGACCCAACGCCTGCGCGCCCGCCACCGTCGCCAGACGCAGCGCCTGCGTCGCGGGGATCGCCTTGGGGCCACCCCGCACCTTGTGCAATAGGGCCGCGAGACGCATCGGGGCAAACGCGTCGAGCCCATTGCTGCACGGCGCGCCATCGGCGCCGAGCCCGACGTGCACACCCTCGGCGAGCAGCTCATCGACGCGGGCAATGCCACTCGCCAGCTTGAGATTCGCCGTGGGACAGTGGGCGATACGCGTACGCGTCTCGCGTAGCAGAGCGCGCTCTTGTGGCGAGAGCCAAACGCCGTGCGCGAGCACGACGTCGGGACCACTAAAGCCTAGGCTGTGCAGATACTCGACGTTGCCCATGCCGGTGCGCTCGCGCACGAGCGCCACCTCTTCGGCGTTCTCCGACGAGTGCGTGTGCAGCAAGGCACCCGTGCGACGCGCCTCGTGCACGCAGGCCCGCACCGCCTCTTCAGACGCGGAGAGCACAAAGCGCGGCGAGAAGGCGTAGCGCAAACGCCCACCGGCTTGCCCGTGCCAACGCGCGCACAAACGTGTGCTCTCGTGGATGGCTTCCTCGGTGGTTTCGCGCAGGCCCGCGGGATAGCCCTGACCCCGATCCATGATGGTCTTGCCGCCGACGTAGCGAATGCCCAACGCTTCGGCTTGCGCAAAGAGCGCGTCGGTGTGGCGCACGCTGCCCATGTCGAGAATGGTGGTCGTGCCGCTCAGGAGCAGCTCGGCAATGCCGAGACGCGCCGAGGCGCGCATCTCGGGCACCTCGAGCGCCCCTTCCATCGGCCAGATGCGCTCGCGCAACCAGTCGAGCAGCTCCATCTCCTCGGCTTGGGCGCGAAAGAGCGTTTGGCACAGGTGCACGTGGATCTGCACGAACCCGGGTAATGCAACGAGTCCCTTCGCGTCGATCACGCGCGTCACACCACGCGTCGGCACCTTCTCGCCCATGGCGGCGATACGGCCCTCCTCGATGCGCAGGTCGAGACGTCCGCGACGCTCCTGTGCATCGAGGGTGAGCACCTCGGCGCCCTTGATGACGACCACTTGCGGAACCGTTGTGGATCCTCGACGCGCAGCCTTCTTCTTGCGTTTCATGGGCTCGGCAGATCGCTCGCGTCAAACGCGTGTGGCAATAGCTCGCGCAGGCTAAGCCGCAAGCTCTGCCCGGTGCGCGTGCTGGCCATGCTGACCATGCAGTCCCCGGACGCCACCTCGGCAAGCACCTGACGACACGCGCCGCACGGCACGATCGGGCGCACGGTGTCCGAGACGACCGCGACCTCTATGACCTCGCCGGCTTGGGCACCGGCCACCATCGCCGCCGCTACCGCGTTGCGCTCCGCGCACACAGTCAGGCCATACGAGGCGTTCTCGACATTGACGCCGACAAAGACACGGCCGTCGCGCAGGCGCAGCGCCGCACCAACTTGCAGGTGGGAATACGGAGAGTAGGCGTTTTTTCGCGCCCGCGTTGCCTCGTCGATGAGCGACGTGCCTTCTGGCATCTCGATCACCCCAGTCGTGCGATGGCTCCACGCAACAGTCGACCCAGGAGACCTTCCACCTTCTGGCCGATCTCCTTGACCTCGTCGTGCGACAGCGGTGTGGAGCTGAGGCCCGCCGCACGATTGGTGATGACGCTCAGCCCGGCCACCTTGAGTCCCGCGTGCACCGCGGCGATGACCTCGGCGACCGTCGACATACCGACCGCGTCGGCGCCCAGGCGCTGTAGCATGCGGATCTCCGCCGGCGTCTCGTACGAGGGACCCAAGAGGCCCGCGTACACGCCTTCGCGCAGCGTGATCTGCGCCTCACGAGCGGCATCGTGCAGCGCCTTGCGGCCGGCGAGATGGTAGGCCTCGGACATGTCCGGAAACCGCGGGCCGAGACGATCGTCGTTGCGGCCGCGCAGCGGATTGTCGCCGGTGAGGTTGAGGTGATCGACGATGACCATCACATCGCCCGGAGCGAAGGTCGGATTGACCGACCCGGCGGCGTTGGTGACGATGAGTGTCTGGACCCCGAGTGCCGCCAACACGCGCACCGGAAACGTCACGCGCGGCAGTGCATGGCCCTCGTAGAAGTGCACGCGGCCGCTCATGATGGCGCAAGGCACGCCCTGCATCGTACCCATCACCAATTGGCCGGCGTGACCGGCGACGCGGCTCTCGGGAAACGATGGGATCTCGCCATAGGGGATGGCAACGCGATTTTCGATCTGCTCGGCGAACGCTCCAAGCCCGGAGCCGAGCACGAGCCCCACGCGGGGACGCAGGTCAGTCACCTCGCGGATCGCGGCAACGGCTTCTTGGATGTCGGCAAAGAGACTCACCGGGGCATCTTCGCCCCGTCGCTTCGAGGGTGCAAGTTCTTTACCGCGCGACGGCAAACTCCTTTGGCGCCCGCGCACGCGGGTATGATAGGCAAGCGCCGGACTTGCGCGCGGGCCGTCGCTCGCGGGCACTTCGCACAGGAGGCCTGTCGTGTCGCGACGCTACGTGCTGCTCTCGGTCTTTGCCAGCGTGCTCATCCCCGTGGCCGCGGCGTGGCTTATGCCCAGGCCTCTCGCTAACGCGCAGACCGTCGACGCCCCGCAGAAGATCGACATCGTCGCCAGCACCGCCCGCGGTGACGCCCTGCTCGCTCTCGGTGACGGCGAGGGCGCCGAGCGCTCGTACCGCGAGGTGCTCACGGTCGATGCCGGGAATACCTACGCGCTCACGCGTCTACGCCGCATCTTCATTGAGCGGCACGACACGGCGGCCTTGCCTGACTTGCTGGCAACACTTTGCGAGGGCCACGCCAAGGCTGGCCAGCGCGATCTTGCCGACACGCGACTTAACGAGCTCATCACCCTGGCGCCGCAGCACACCCGGCGCCCCGAGCTCGAGCAACGGCTCGGACGTGTCACGAGCACGCAAGATGGCCACCGGGGCCTACTCGATCGCACGCGCGGCCTCATCGGCATCGCCGCCATTCTCGGCATCGCCGTGCTACTGTCGAGCAACCGCAGCAAGATCCGCTGGCGCATCATCGGCTGGGGTCTCGGGCTACAAGTCATCTTTGCGGCCCTGATTCTCTGGACACCTCCTGGTCGCTAC